>CAMXYS010000058.1 GCA_947253135.1 uncultured Clostridia bacterium | reverse complement strand
TTGTCTCGGGCCACGGAAATAAGGCTGGCCCCTTATACCGACGCTGCATTAAAGACGATCCTGGAGCTGCGTTTGAATTCGTCGCCCGGCAGCAGGGCTGAGGGGGACGTTCTCGAACAGACAGCGCCTTATCCGGTGACGGAAGAAACACTGGCCTTTGCTGTCCGCTTCGCCGGTGGCAGTGCCGGTCGTGCTCTTGCTGTTATTCAGGATCCGGATGTGCAGGAGGCCCTTGCGGCCGTCAATGATTTTTTGTTTGCGGTGCCCGGCCTGCGCCTGACAGACTGCCTGACTCAAGGGGAAAAGCTGTTCGAGGATTATAAAAATAGGGACGGTCTCTTGTTTGATCTAATTGAAATGTGGCTGCGTGACCGTTTACTGGCCGGCTGTGTCGAGCCGGTTGAGGATGACCTGGTCTACCGCCGCCGGGCTGATGAATTTAGACAGGCCGCTGCCGGCGGGGCCCCCGCGCGGGCGCTGCTAAACTTGGCCGCTGCCCTGCAAAAGGTGCGCGAAGCCAGACGTTATAACGGTAATTTTGAAATTGACACAACTTATTTGTTGCTGAGGATATATAAGGAGCTGCAGAATGCCTGATGTAATCGGTGTGCGCTTTCATGGTGTGGGGAAGGCCTACAATTTTGACACCAACGGCCTGAAAATCAGGGCGGGGGACACAGTCATTGTACAAACCGTCAACGGACTTGAAATTGGTATGGCAGCCGGCCTGAACCGCTATGTGGAGGCGGCTGACCTGAATATGGAACTTAAACCGATTGTGCGCAAGGCGGACCGGGCTGACTTAGCGACCTATGCAGAGAATACCGAACTGGAAAAAGAGGCCTATAAAATTTGCCGTGACGAGGTCGCCCGGTATGGTCTGGATATGAATGTGGTCAACGCAGAATACACCTTTGACCGCAAAAAACTGGTTTTTTATTTTACTTCTGAAGGTCGGGTTGACTTTCGTGAATTGGTTAAGGGCTTGGCCCAGATCTTTCACGTGCGCATTGAATTGCGGCAAGTTGGAGTTCGCGATGAAGCCCGTATGATCGGTGGTTTGGGCATTTGCGGTCGAGAGCTTTGCTGCGCTTCTTTTATGCAGTCCTTTAACCCGGTGTCGATCAAGATGGCCAAAGAGCAGGGCCTGTCTATGAATCCGGCTAAAATATCCGGCTGCTGTGGTCGGCTGATGTGTTGCTTGCAATACGAACACAGCACCTACAAGGAAGCGAAACGAGGCTTGCCGGCGGTCAAAAGCACCATTGACACACCGGACGGCCGGGGTCGGGTCGTCTCACAGAATATCTTAAAAGAAGAAGTATGTGTTGTCTTAGAAGGTGATGAAAGCCGGGATATCAGAATATATACGAAGGCCGACTTGGGGATTGAGGGCTGCCGGTGTCCCCGCCGTCTTAAGCAAGAGCAGGCTGAATTTGCCGCCGGACCGACGGACCGGCAGACGTCATCTGGAGGTGAGGAGAACAGCTTGAGCCGGGGTGAACCGACTGAGTTTTCACCTGAAACGGAGCTGACAGCTGCCAGTGCAAGCGCACCGACAACCGCTGAGGCAGCCCCGGCACCGGCTGGAGCGGTAGCGGAGATCCGGAAAGAATTGGTGCTGGGCAAGGCCGGCCGAGACTTTATACCGGGCCCCATCAGTCTGGCCGACAGCGCCCCGGAGGCCGGGCGGCAGACCGGCGCGCCCGGTTGGCATGGTGAGGTGACCCCGCCTTCAGCAGACCACCGTTCCGGCGATGACGGCCCGCCAGAGCGGAAAACGGAAGGGCGGATGCAGCCGGCTGAAGAGGGTCGTTCTCGCAGTCGGCAAAGGGACGACGACAGCAGAACAGACAGAGACCGCAGACAATCAAATAACAGAGAGAGCTTTGCGCGCTCCGGTCGCCGGCGCGAGCGGTTGTCCGACCGACAGGCTTCGTCACGTTCCCGCCAACCACAGTCTCACAATGCAGAGGAGGCTTATTTCGGTAAGAAAAAGCGACGGAAAAAAAGTGACCGGACAGCGAAGCGGCGGCAGGGGGGGAGCAAATCCGCCGGAGGGCGGCCACAAAGTGGCTTCAGACCGCCGCGGCCAAAGCAGGGGGAAGAACCTGAGGTCGGTCCTTCCAAGGACTGATTTGTTAGGGCCTCCTTTCAAGAATGAGAACCCGCTAACCACTGAAAAGCCTTGTTGCCACTATTGCTCCATGTTAGAATGAGGGCAAAGTTAGGAGGTAGATAATATGGCTTATGTAATTTCTGATGCTTGCATTTCCTGCGGTGCATGCGAGGGCGAATGCCCGGTTGGTGCTATTTCCGCCGGCGACTCCCAGTATGAGATCGACGCCAATGCTTGCATCGATTGTGGTGCTTGTGCCGGCACTTGCCCGGTTGGCGCTATCGACGCAGAGTAAAAACAACTTGACTGCCGCCTTGGGCAGGAGATCAAGAAAAAAACACGATTAACCTTTTAGGGTATCCTGTTTGGAGAAGGGAAGTCCGTTTGGGCTTTCCTTTTTTTATTGATAAACTGCCCCTGTAACTTAGCTATAATGAAAGATACGTCAGACAGCAGATCACAGGGCTGGACCGGCCCTGTCTGTCAGAGAGCTGCTCTGACGCTCATTGAAAGACCGTCTGACCGACTTATAAGTAGGCAGGATGCAGAAGTCGCCGCTGCGGGAGCTGTTATGGAACAAAAAAATCAAGACGCGGCAGAGACCGGACGGCCGGTTGAATCCAAGAGGAAAATAAGGCATGTTATGGTTTTTGCAGACGAGACCCTGGAAGATTTGCAGCGGGGGAATTTTCGCTTGATCCAGAAAAAGGACGGCTTTCGCTACGGTGAGGACGCGGTTCTTTTAACTCATTTTGCCGCCCGTCAAGTAGGCCTCGCCAGGGGGAAGCGTTCACTTTCATATTTAGATTTAGGTAGCCAGTGTGGTATTATCACCATTCTTTTTCAAGCCGTCTGCCCGCAGGCTCAGGGAATTGGCCTGGAGTTGTTCCCTCGTCAGGTTGATGTGATGCGCAGAAATATCCGTTTGAACAGCTTGGAGGCTTCCCTGCGAACCGTGCAAGCCGATATCCGTAGCTTGTCTAGAGGTAGCGCTCCTCTGCCGGAAGGGATAAAGGAGTATGCTTTCGACATGGTCATTTGCAATCCTCCTTACGGTGTGCCGGCGCGCGGCTTTGACGGCCGGCAGGAGACAGCCGGGCGACAGGAGACGGAAGCAGATCTTTTGTCCTCTGTCGCCTATGAAAAGCGGGCGGCTAGAGAGGAAGTAGCAGTCAGCTTTATAGAAATCTGCGGCCTGGTGGACCGCTTATTAAAGCCGCAAGGCCGCTTTGTTTTCTCCCACCGGCCGGACCGCTTGCCGGAGTTAATGGCCGACTTGGACAGCTGCCGACTTACCCCTAAAGATATGTTATTAGTCCAGCCGGAAGTCGGTAAAAAGCCGACAACAGTTCTTTTGAGTGCCGTCAAGCACGGCCGGCCCGGCTCTTTTAATTTGGCTGCGCCCCTGCCGGTGAGGGGCCAAAACCGCCTCTATACTGAGGCGATGCGGGCCTTTATCGGCAGGACAACTGCCTATGAGGCCAGGCCCGAGGACCCGGTGGTCTGTTTTGAAGAAACGGGGGAAGGAGTATGACGGTGACAGGAAAGCTTTATATTGTAGGCACACCGATCGGTAACTTGCGGGATTTTTCCCCGCGCGCGATTGCTGTTTTGCAGGAGGTGGACCGGGTTGCAGCAGAAGATACCCGGGTGACCGGTCGTCTGCTTAATGCTTTCGATATTACAGCTCCCTTGACCAGCTTCCATGAACATAACACCCAAGAACGACTGCCCTTTTTGATGACGGAGTTGGAAGCCGGGAAAAGCTTGGCCCTGGTGAGTGATGCCGGCATGCCTTGTATATCTGACCCGGGGGCAGCTTTGGTCGCTGCCTGCCACTGCGCCGGAATCCCGGTTGAGACGGTGCCCGGCCCCAGTGCTGTCACAACTGCTTTGGCTGCCTCCGGCTTCCGGACTGCCCATTTTTATTTCGCCGGTTTTTTAGCCGCAGACAAGAAAAGACGAAGGGCAGACTTAGCTTGCTTAAAAAACTTGTCCGGCCTACTTTTGGTTTTGTATGAGGCACCTCACCGCCTGCGCCGCACTTTGGCAGATTTGGCACAGCTGGGCTGGTCGGACCGCCCCCTGTGTTTAGCCCGTGAGATGACCAAGCTGCATGAAGAGTTTCTCAACTTGACGGTGAGCGAAGCAATTGATAAATATAAAAATCAAGAGCCGCGAGGTGAATATGTTTTAGTTTTGGATTTAAATGAGGGGGGCGGTGAACTTGTGATCCCGGCCGAAGATGCGGCCACTTTGGGTGAGCACCTGACCGGAAGGGCTGGTGAGCAGGCTTTCCTTGCTGCCGGTGGAGGTTTGTCAGAGCCGGGCCTGACCGCCTTGGTCACAGCTGACCTGTTGGCGGGAAGGCGCGTCAAAGAAATTGTCAAACGCTTGCTGGACCGGGCAGACCCGGCGGAAAATTTAAGCAAAAATCAACTTTATGAAAAAGTACAGGCCATTAAGGATTTATTGGTAACTGAACATTTAATCGAACAGGTGGAGAAATAAAGTGAAAAAAGACAAGCACGAGCTGCCGGGACCTATCAGTCAGGTCAGACAAGTAACCTTTCACGAAGAGGGAGAACCCAAGGACAGGCGGGCAGTAGCGGCAGGCCAGGCCGCGCCGGCCGAAGCTGCCGGTGCAGACAAAGCGGTGGGAACCGGCGCTGGAGCTGCTGGGCGGAGCCGGGTTCGCAGGCGACGGAAAAAGGGCTTGTCGCCACTTGGGCAGAGGCGTAAAAGACCTCTCTTTTTGAGCTCTAAGCAGGCCTTGTTGTGGACTTTTTTGTTGCCGGTTTTAATTTTGACCGCTTCCTATCTGACGCTTGGCATCTTCCCTTTTATCGGCGAAAAGACCTCTTTAACGATCGACCTTTACCACCAGTACGCACCCTTTTTGGCCGGTTTAAGAGACAAGCTGGTAGGTGGCGGCAATCTTTTTTATGATTGGAATATCGGCTTGGGCACCAATTTTTTGGCCCTGACGGCCTACTATTTAGGTTCACCCTTAAATGTTTTGCTCTTGCTCTTTCCCGCTGCTACGGTCAGCGATGCAGTCATCATATTGACTTTAATTAAGGTCGGCTTGGCCGGTTTAACCTTTGCTCATTTTTTGCGTCGAGCCTACTGCTTTTGGGGGGTCAACAGTATTTCAACCGGCGATCCCACAGGGCCGGTCAATAAGAAAGAGACAGCTACTCATTTTGCCTTGGTTCTGGCAGGGACCTTTTATGCGCTGTCCGGTTTTGTGATCACCTTTGCTTGGAATATTATGTGGTTGGACGGCGTGGTGCTACTCCCTCTCGTCATGCTGGGTGTGCACCGGCTGATCAGAGAGGGTAAATTTCTCCTCTATTCCCTCACTTTGGCTGCAGCTTTGGTGATTAACTACTATGTCGCCATGTTTATCTGTATTTTTACAGTTCCTTATTTTTTTGTGGCCTATTTCAGTCTCGCGCCTTACCTTAAGCCGGCCCGAGTGGCCCCAGTGCGCTATTTTGCCAAACGGGCCGGCCAGATGTTCTTGTTTACCCTGCTGGCAGTGGCAATTTCTGCCGTCATGACACTGCCGACTTATTTGGCCTTAACCCATACTTCAGCAATGCGCGATCAGTTTCCGGAAGTTTGGAACGCCCGCTTTAGTCTTTTCGAATTTATGGGGCGTCATATGGTCGGGGTCGCCCCCTCCATTCGCGAGGGCCTGCCCAATATTTATGCCGGGGTCCTCACCTTTGCCCTCCTTCCCCTCTATGCGGTAGCCAAGCATATCCGCTTGCAGGAACGGCTGTTACATATGGGGCTTTTAGTTTTTTTGTTTTTAAGTTTTAACATCAATGGCCTAGACTTCATCTGGCATGGGCTGCACTATCCTAACCAATTGCCTTACCGCTACTCATTCGTCTATGTCTTCCTGGTTTTAGTAATGGGTTTTCGCCTGCTGATGGGTTTGCGTCAACTCAAAAAATCAGCTGTGACGGGGGCCTTTGCTGTCGGCTTGGTTTATGCGGTCCTGGCCGAGGTGGTCACGCCAGAGGCGGTTGACCATGCGACTGTCTACTTGACGATCGTCATTGTGGCTCTCTATTTTCTATTCACCTTGACCTTCCTGCGCGGTCAGGAGACGCTACATCGGACAGCGGCTCTGATCGCCATTATTTGTGTAGCGGAATTGTGTATCAACAGCATTATGTCTTTGAGCGCTATCGACAGCAAAGAGTATTTCACGCGGCGGCAGGATTTCAATAATGATATTGCTGAGCTGCGGGCGGCAGTGGCAGAGTTGGAAAAACAAGACCCCGATTTTTGGCGGTTGGAGATGGTCCAGCAGAAGACGACCAACAGTCCGGCGCTCTATAACTACAGAGGCTTTACTATTTTTTCATCGACCAGTGCAGAGAATACAGCCCGTTTTATGCGCAGCTTGGGTTTTCACGGAAATAATATCAACAGCTATAAGTACACCGCCTCCACCGCCCCATTGAATGCCATCTTCAATATCCGCTACTTACTGAATAAAGAGAGTGTGATGGATGATCCTCTGTTGCAGGAGGTCGCCCCGGCCGGAGAGCAAGGTCACATTTACCGACAAGAGGGTACTTTACCGGTAGGTTTCGGTGTGCCGGCGGGCATAGCCGGCTGGCGGGGGGAGGAACTGAATCCTTTCGTCAATCAAAACCGCCTTTTCCAGGCGGCCGGAGCAGCCGGTGAGTTGCTGCAGCCCTTGGACTTAACAATTCAAAATATTGCCGGCGCCGGAGCGGGAAACGGCACTGCTGTGGGTGGTTATACTGTCGACCGGCTGGCGGGACAGACCGGCATGACTTTCGAGGCAAGTTTGACCGTCCGGCAAGACCAGCATGTTTATTTTTATTTCGACCCGGACAAGGCGGCTGATTTTGAATTGAGTTACCACAGCTCTCAGCCGGGAGTTGGGCCGGTAGAGCCGGTTGAGCCGGGGTCCGTGGAAGCAGCCGCCGGAGCAGAGACAGGACAAAATATTACGACTGTCAATATCAATGAACAGGAGATGGTGGATGCCGGTTTTAGAAAGGCCGGTGATGTGGTCCGTGTCAAGGTGACGGCTAAGGAGGACGGAGCCGGTCAGGTGCGGCTGATGGCGGCAGGGCTTGATATGGAGGCCTACCGACTGGCTGTGGCCGATTGGGGCAGTCAAGGTTTGCAAGTGGAACAGTTCACGGACAACCACTTGAGCGGTGCCTTTAACCTGACCCAGCCGGGCTACCTGTTTTTAAGCATCCCTTATGATGCCGCCTGGCAGGTTGAGGTTGACGGCGTGCCGGTTCAGGCTGAGCCTTTAGCAGATGGACTCACCTTGGTGCCGGCGGGGGCCGGTGAACACCGGTTGTCTATGACTTTTGTGCCACCCCGCTTTTATGTAGGCGTGGGAGTGACAAGTGTGAGCCTGGTTGTCTTATTTATTCTTTTTGCCTTGACTGAGCTCCGCCGGCGGCGTCAACCGGCCGGATCGAATTTTGACTTTGACAGGCTGTTAAAAGATCACTTAGGACCGGTGTCGGCCGGCTTCGTATCGTGCGAAGACCGCCCGGGAGAGGCTTTAAGCAAGGCCGCAGTTGCGCCGGATATTGCAGCCGGATTTACTGAAGTGGGAGAACCGGCCGGACCGGGCCGGGGGGGGCCGACCGCGGAGGCGGCACCGGAGTTGTTAGACTGGGATTGGTCAGACTGCGGCGCAGAAACAGCAGATGCGGATAATCGGCCTGCCGGCCAACCGACAAAACGCGTGCTGGCGGCCAAAAGCAGGCCGGCCTGGCAGCGAGCATTAGGTGCCGGAGGCAGTCAAGAACAGTTGTCGGCTTCAGCTGCTGAGGAAAAACCTGCAGCTGACCGAGCGAGGTCAGCACCGGTTGAGCCGGCGGTCACAGCAGATCCTGCCTCACCACCGGATGACGGCAAGTCGGAGACCGGTTGGGAGTAAGTTATTTGAAATTAGCCCTGTTCGCATTGAGCAAAAACACGAGAAAAACATCGAAAAACAAAGAAAATAGAAGAAAAATCGGGTTAAATTGAACTTAGCCTTGACAAAGCTTCTATTCAGCCCATAGAATAGACGAGCTGACAAAAACAGGGGCGACCATTATGTGGCTTTTAGACAAGTGTCGTCACCTGTCACTAAAACAGAGGATGGAGAGAGAAGAATGACTACATATATGGCAAAAGCCGATGATGTGCAGCGCAAGTGGTATATGGTAGACGCTGAAGGTAAAACCTTAGGTCGTCTGGCAACAGAGGTGGCCATGGTGATTATGGGCAAAAATAAGCCCATCTACACACCGCACGCCGATTGTGGTGACTATGTCATCGTGATCAATGCGGAAAAGGTCAACCTGACCGGTAAAAAATTGATGCAAAAGCACTACAACTACAACACCGGTTATCCGGGTGGTTTGCGGTCCATTAACTATGCAACCATGTTGCAAAAAAAGCCTGAAAAGGTAATTGAGCTAGCTGTTAAAGGCATGTTGCCGAAAAATAAGCTGGGCCGTCAAATGATTAAAAAATTAAAAGTTTATTCCGGAGCAGACCACAAACATGAGGCTCAGCAACCGGAAGTGTTGACGGTTTAATTTAGTGAAAGAAGGAGCAAAAGTTAATGGCTATTGAACGTAATTTTTCCTATGGTACAGGCCGTCGTAAGAAATCGGTTGCCCGCGTCCGTGTATATCCTGGAAGCGGTAAGTTTTTAGTAAATGACAGGGAGTTAGACCATTATTTCGGCTTGGATACCCTGGTCGCGATTGCCCGTCAACCCTTGGCGGAAACCGGGACAGAGGGCCGTTTTGATGTTGTTTGTAAAGTCCATGGCGGTGGTATATCCGGCCAGGCCGGTGCGGTGCGCCACGGTTTGGCTCGAGCCCTGGTTGAAGAGGACACTGACCAGTTTAAGGCAACCTTGAAGGCGGCCGGTTTTCTGACCAGAGACTCCAGGATGAAGGAGCGGAAGAAGTACGGTTTGAAGAAGGCTCGTAAGGCCGGTCAGTACTCTAAGCGCTAATCTTATAGTGTCACCGGCGCATGGGACTGTGACCCCACAGTCTGCGGGCGCTTGTTATTTAAATCATTCCCTCGTGCAGATGATCAGTGCGGGGGAATTTTTATCTTTCGAAAAAATCACGCCTTAGCTGTTGATTAAACCGGCAAAGCCCTGTCTCTTATACACATCTCCGAGCCCACGAGACGTCCTGGATAA
>CAMXYS010000057.1 GCA_947253135.1 uncultured Clostridia bacterium | reverse complement strand
GATAATATCCTATAATTGATATATTAACATGTCGGGAGGAGAGAAAAACATTGACCGGTGCAGCTGAGCACATTATAAAAATTAAGCAAAGAAAAGATCTTGATCCGGTCCGGATCTTGAGTTTAGATAACCACCTGATCGTGGCTGTCAAACCGGCCGGCGTCTTGTCCCAGGCTGACCGCACCGGCGACCCGGATATGTTGACCTTGTTAAAAGGCTATTTGAAGGAGCTTTTTCATAAGCCGGGGGCGGTTTTCTTAGGTTTAGTTCACCGCCTGGACCGGCCGGTCGGCGGAGTTATGGTGTTTGCCAGGACCTCCAAGGCGGCGTCCCGCCTGTCGGAGCAAATTCGCCGGCGCACGGTCAAAAAAACATACTTAGCGGTCGTTCAAGGACGACCCTTGGAGGAGGCAGGGCGCTTGGATGACAGCCTCCTGCGAGACTGGGGCGGCAAGGGACACCGGATCGTTAAAGAAACCGATAAAGGAGCCAGACCGTCCAGCTTGACTTACCGTTTATTGGCCTACTCACCAAAAGAAAACTTGTCTTTATTGGCGGTTAATTTGCTGACCGGCCGGACTCATCAGATCCGCCTGCAGTTTGCTGCCAGGCAACTCCCCCTTTGGGGCGATACTCGCTATGGGGCAAAGGCCGGTGGGACAGGAGGTCGTGGCCGGCCGGGTCATTCGACCGGAGAGATTGGGCTCTGGGCCTATGCTTACTATTTTGACCATCCGACTTTAAAAGAAAGAAGGAGGGCTGTAGCTCCGCCACCCCGCCGTTACCCCTGGACTTGTTTCCCGCACTCGGTTTATGAATCGTTTGTGGACGAATAAGCAAGGCGCGAACAGAAAAACAGAAAGTTATATTATGGAAAAACAAATTTTATTAGTAGATGGACACAGTATTATCAACCGGGCCTATTATGCCTTGTTGCGACAGGCTTTTAGCAACCGGCAGGGGGTCCCGACCGGGGCGATCTTCGGCTTTTTTAACATCGTAGGCCGCTATGTAGATGAATTAAGGCCAAGCCATATGTGTGTTGCCTTTGACCGCCGTGAACCCACTTTTCGCCACACTCGATTTAAAGATTACAAGGCTAACCGCTCTCCTATGCCGGATGACCTTCATCTTCAGGTTGATATTGTTAAAGAAATTCTGGATGCCATGCCTGTTAAAAGAGTGGAGCTAGCCGGCTTTGAAGCGGATGATGTCCTGGGTACCCTGGCCAAATCTTTTGGGGCTAAGGGTTTTAAAGTCTTTCTTTTAAGTGGGGACAAGGATAATTTTCAGCTGGCTGATGACCAAATTACAATTATAATGCCGGAAGGCAGACAGACCGGTGGCGGTGCCAGTTTTTACGATCCGGCAAAGGTCTATGAGCGCTATGGGGTGACCCCGCTTGAATTTATCGAAGTTAAGGCTCTGATGGGAGACCCGTCGGATAATATTCCGGGTGTTAAAGGGATTGGCGAAAAAGGAGCCAGCAACCTAATCGCTGAGTTTGGTTCAGTGGACAACTTGTATGCCCATTTGGATGAGCTGAAGCCCGGTATGAGGAAAAAATTGGAGGTCGGTAAAGAACTGGCCTACCTCTCTTTGGACCTATCTCGGATTGATACAGCGGCACCACTGGACTTAAGTGAAAATGAAGCACTTTTGCCTGATCACTTCCGGGGCGCTGAACTGTCTGATCTTTTAAATGAATATGAGCTGAAGGGTCTGGCAGAACGGTGGTTGAACACTGGTGTCACAGACCAAACAGAGACGACAGCAGATAGGCAACCGGATGTTATAGCGGTCGATTTACCGGCAGCTCTGGCCCGCCTGGCCTCCGGTGGGGGAGGGGCTGCAACGGTCTCAGCAGCAGTCGGTTCGACAAAACAGACAGCTGCTGCTGAGACTCTTTTTTTGGCCGGCTTTTTTACAAATGGAAAAAAAGGAGATCTGGTTTCGCCAAACTTTAATGAACTTGAACCGACAGCAGATATCTATTTTTCTTTTGCCGGCGGAGAAGTTTACCACTTCAGCCCGTCCAATCAAGCAGAAGCGGAAAGCTTTTTTTCTGCCTGCTGCCAAAAGCCTGGGCTGCTGGCAGCTTATGACCTGAAACCTTGGTTTCGTTATTTTGGCACCGAACCCCATGTGCCGATCTTTGATTTTTCATCTGCTGCCTATTTACTGAACAAGGGGACCGGCCGCGATTTGACACCGGAAAAAATAGGGGCCTCGTACGGTTTATCTGTAGTAGCAGATGATCCGATAAATGAGCTGGCAGTGGCCCCGCAACTGCTGCAGCAATTGAGAGAAGAATTAAGCGCGAGGACTTTGGACCGCCTGTCCGGCAGGATCGATATGCCGTTAGTGACCGTCTTAGGTCTCATGGAACATCGCGGATTTAATGTCGACCGCGATCGGCTGCAAGACTTGTCGGAACATTTCGCCAATGAAATTGCCGAGCTTGAAGCAGCTATTTACCAAGAGGTCGGCCATGAGTTTAAGATTAATTCACCCAAGCAGCTCGGGCAGGTTCTTTATGGAGAATTGGCCTTGCCGCCGGGGCGTAAGTCCACTTCAGGACAGTACTCAACTGACAATGATGAGATGGAGCGGTTAAAGCCGCTCCACCCGGTGATTGAAGACATTGTCGCTTACCGGCAAAAAACAAAATTAAAATCAACCTTTGTTGATAGTATGAGTAACTTTATAGAAGCGGACGGCCGCATTCATTGTCACTTCAACCAAAATCTAACAACAACAGGAAGGCTCAGCAGTTCGGAGCCAAACCTACAGAACATACCTATACGGCAAGCTGAAGGGCGGGCCATTCGACGGGCTTTTACAGCGGCACCCGGAAAAATTTTAATTGATGCGGATTATTCGCAAATTGAACTGAGATTGCTGGCTCACCTATCAGGTGACGAAAGGATGTGTGAGGCCTTTCGCCACGGGGCAGATATTCATATGACGACGGCTTTACGCATTTTCGGGGTTGAGCCGGACCAGGTTACCAAGACGATGCGGAGCGCCGCCAAGACGGTCAACTTCAGTATTATTTACGGAATTAGTGAATTTGGTTTAGCTAAAGACCTGGGTATAAGTATGGCAGAAGCAGGAGCTTACATTGAAGGCTACTATGCACAGTATCCCAAGGTTCGCTCTTACATGGAAGGCTTAGTAGCGTTTGCCGCTGAGCACGGCTATGTGGAAACCTTGTTTGGCAGACGCAGGTACATTCCGGAATTGAAGGCTAAAAATAGAAATCAGCGCATGTTCGGCGAAAGGGCGGCTATGAATATGCCGGTGCAGGGGACCGCGGCAGATCTGATGCGGCTGGCGATGGTTAGGGTACACCGCTCCCTATTGGAGAATGGGTTGGAAACAGGAATTATTTCGCAAGTGCATGATGAATTGATTTTAGAGGCACCGGTAGCTGAAGCTGAAAGAGCGGCTGAGATTCTGCGCCGAGAGATGGAGGAGGTTTATCATTTGGATGTACCTTTGACAGTCGATCTCAAAATCGGTTCAGACTGGCACGAAACCATGTGAGGTAAAAGATGTTTGTGCTTGGAATAACAGGTGGAATCGGTTGCGGCAAGTCAACTTTGGCCGGACTTTTTAAAGATGCGGGCGTCACGGTTGTAGATGCAGATGCAATTTCCAGAGTCGTCACTGCTGCCGGAGGAACAGCGCTACCGGAAATTATTGAACAGTTCGGCCCCACTTTCTTATCGGCTGATGGCGCCCTGGATCGAACCAAAATGGCAGCAGAAGTTTTCTCGAATCGGTTGGCTGTAGACCGGCTAAGTGAAATTGTCCACCGACACGTCGTGGGAGAAATTAAGCGTGAATTGAATCAGGGAGAAAAGCAGAAAAAGGACCTGCTGGTCCTGGATGTTCCGATCCCGATTGAAGATGGCTTTTTGCAACAATGTGATTTTATTGCAGTTGTCTGGGCCTCGGAAGAGGTTCGTTTAGAACGATTGCAAAAGAGAGGAATGTCAAAGGATGAAGCCAGACGACGGATGCTGATGCAGATGAGTGAAGAGGAGTATCGGGCTCTGGCTGATGTCGTTTTTTATAATGATGGTGACTATCAGGCCTTAAAAAGTTTTTTTGATGATTTGGTCAAAGAGCAACTGACGGTGAGGGGTATCAGCCTACCGCAGCAGCCGGTCGGCAGGTGACGGCAACTGCGGTTAGGCTTGACGCTTTGATTGGCTGAAGCCCTGTCGGCAAGCCCGGGCGATAATGATCGCCCCAATTACACGTTAAAACGGAACAAAACGACATCGCCGTCTTGCATCACATAGTCTTTTCCTTCGGAGCGCACCTGCCCTTTTTCTTTGGCTGCAGCCATGCTGCCGGATGCTTCTAAGTCCGAAAAAGAGACAACTTCAGCTCGAATAAAGCCACGTTCAAAGTCAGTGTGAATTTTTCCGGCAGCTTGGGGAGCTTTAGTCCCCTTTTCAATTGTCCAGGCTCTGGCTTCTTGTGGACCGGCTGTAAAATAGGGGATCAGTCCCAGGAGTTTATAGCCGGCTCTGATAATCTTATCCAAACCGGATTCTGTCAAACCTAAATCTTCTAAAAAGACGGCTTTTTCATCCTCTTCCAGGGCGGATAATTCTTCTTCTATCTGGGCGCTGATCGTAATGTATTCAGCACCTTCGGCTGCGGCAATTTCAGCCACATGTTGTACTTGTTCGTTAGAGTCATTGCCGATATCGCTGTCGCTGATGTTGGCTACGTAGAGAACGGGCTTGGCGGAAAGGAGGTTCAAATCTTTGGTGAAGACTTCCTCTGCTTCATCAATGGTCAGGGTGCGGGCCGATTTGCCGGCTGCCAAAGTCTCCATAACCCGCTCATAAAAGTTCAATTCTGCGGTTAGACTTTTGTCCCCTTTGGCTGCCTTGCGGGTTTTTTCCATGCGGCGCTCCAGGTATTCCATGTCGGCGAAGATCAATTCTAAATTAATGGTTTCAATATCGCGGGCGGCATCTGTCTGCCCCGCTACATGGACGATGTTTTCATCTTCAAAGCAACGGACGACATGGACAATGGCGTCCACTTCCCTGATATTTGCTAAAAATTTATTGCCCAATCCCTCGCCCCGGCTGGCACCTGCGATCAGGCCGGCTATGTCCACAAATTCAACAACTGCCGGCAATTTGCGCTTGGATTCATACATGTCAGCAAGACAGTCCAGTCGGCGGTCCGGAACAGAGACAACGCCGACATTGGGCTCAATTGTGCAGTAGGGATAATTAGCACATTCGGCCCCCGCCTGGGTAATAGCATTAAATAAGGTGCTCTTGCCGACATTAGGCAGACCGACAATTCCTAATTTCATTTTGCTTCCTCCTTTTTTACGAAATAACATTTTAGCATGATCATTACTGCTTTGTCGCCTTAAAAGTGCATGGGGGCTGCCACCGACTGTCGCAAAGGGACAATTTGTAAGTTTTTGTCAGAAGTTATTTTTAAAAGAGCAGCTGCAAGAGTGGAACAATGTGGCAGAAAGGAGTAGGCAATGGAGCTCAATAGAATTAATGCAAGCGAAAAATTTTTGGCGACACAGTTGGCCTCCCGGTCTGAATTCGACTTGGTTTTCCCTTTTTCCGATAAGACAGTCGAGCCGATTGGCGGAGGGGGGGCAACTGTTGCTGTTTCGTCCGGATCAGTTCAACAGCAGTTTTTACCTGAATACAGTGGTTATGTGGGGAAGATAAAGGCTTATGCAGAGGTGGGAACAGCTTTTTTATCAGGATTGTCGGGACAGCTGATAAAAGTAGAGGCCGGTTTATTGCCGGGCTTACCTTTCTTTGATGTTGTCGGCCTGCCGGACCGCTCAATTAAAGAAGCCTTAAAAAGGGTGCGCTCAGCGCTATTGAGTTTGGGTGAGAAGATGCCGAGGGGGCAGGTGACAGTCAATTTGGCTCCGGCGGAGCTGGCCAAATCGGGCTCTGTTTTTGATTTGCCCATAGCGCTCACTGTTTTGGCTTTGAGTAGTGCGAAGCCGGGTTTAGTCCGTTTGCAACCCCCTCCTGCCGTCGGGCAGACGCCAAGTGCCGGCCTGGCGGCTGTCGGAGAATTGGGCCTAAATGGCGATGTCTTACCTGTTCGAGGTGTGTTTGGCATTGTTGCTGCACTCTTGGAGGCGGGGTATCAGCAGATTATCGTACCGGCGAGGCAGCAGGCCATCCTGCGATTTTTCGGGCATGACCGGTTGATCGGAGTGAGCAACTTGCAGGAAGCCGCCGTTTGGTGCGGGCTACGGGGTGGCCTGGAAGAAAAGAATTTGTTAAAGCAGAAATCACCTGCTGCAGCGAAAGGGGCGGACCATGAAAAAATAAGCCGGGGACAGTTTTTTAACCTGCCGGGGACGGTGGAGCCAACTTCTGCTTTATTGAATATAGCTACGCAAGTAAGTTCAGTACGGGGGCTGGCCTGTGCTCTGGCCGGAGGCCACCATGCTTTGTTGGTCGGCAGTCCGGGGTCCGGCAAATCTGTGATGGCAGGCTTGTGTGCCGCCTTGTTGCCACCGTTAACAGCAGCTACAGCGCTTCGCGTCTTGTCGACCTATAGTGCCACCTATCCGGTGGAAGATTTGCCGACCGGCCGTCCGGTGCCGCCTGTCAGGGCTCCTCACCACACCATTACAGAGGCCGGGTTAAGAGGCAGCAGGCTTTACCCGGGAGAAATCAGCTTGGCTGACGGTGGGGTCTTGTTTTTCGACGAATTGGCTGAAGCCTCTCCTGCTGTAATAAAAATTTTGAGACAACCCTTAGAAGACGGTTTTATCCGCTTGATCTACCGACAACAGCTGCATATTTTTCCGGCTAAATTTATTTTTATAGGAGCCGCGAACCCTTGTCCTTGCGGCTTGCGCTACGAAAGGGATGGTCGCTGTCAGTGCACACCCGCTCAAAAGAAACTGTATGTAGAAAAATTAAAGGGGCCTTTAGGAGACCGTATCAGTCTTTTTATAGAGACCGGATCGAGCCTGGATAAGGGGGGAGGTGATTATTCAGGAGCAACTTCGAAAAAGAAGTTAAACGGCCATCAGAGCGAGCTCTTAGACATGGTAAAATTGCGGCGAAAAATTGGACAGGCAAGGCTGCGACAAGCCCATCGCAATGGCCGCATTAAGGGCGAGGTCTGTTTAAATGCCGACTTGAACCCTGTTTCAGATCGGGAAAAGTTTTTGCTCAGTCCCGGTGCCGTTCGACTGTTGGACAGTTATTCGGATCAGTTTCAATTGTCTGTCCGCTCCCGTCATAATCTCTTGAAAGCGGCCAGAACCTTTGCAGATTTGGATCAATCGGACTCGCTCCTACCGGATCACCTGATGGAAGCTGCCTTTTACCGACGCTTTAGCTGAGTAGTTTCATCCACATTTATATAGTTGGTGAGTACAAAACACGGTTTACCGGGAGGGAGATAAATGTCTACACAGTCAATTCGGCTTGCTCGAGCCATTCATTTACAGGAGGCGGTCCGAGCAGTGAGGCTGCCACATAAAGAGCTTGTGTCTTGTTTTAAAAAAGCTGAGCTGCACCCGGGGGATATAAGATTTTCAGGCACTCCGGCCGAGTGGACACATTTTTTTCGCCCTTTTTCTAAACGCTCAGAACAATTACATACACTTGCTTTGCGGTTGGTTGGGGCTCTGAGTAAAAAAGAGGCACTGGCGCGGTCGCAAGCAGAGCAGTGGAAAGAAATTGAAGTGGTGTTTCCGGGAGAAATGCTTTACCCCGATATTTTCTATCAACTGGACAGTCCGCCCCTATGCCTTTATTGCAAGGGACGGACTAGCTTATTGCAGGAAAAAAACAAAGTCAGTATAGTGGGAACGCGAACACCTTCCCCCTATGGAGAGCGTTTGTGCCGACGCCTGGTCAGCGAATGGGCGGCTTGGGGAGTCACGCTTGTCTCGGGGCTGGCGGCTGGGATTGATGGCTTGACACATCGACATACATTGGCGCAAGGTGGAAAAACAATCGGTATCTTAGGTTGTGGGCCGGACCGAATTTATCCGCCTGAAAATGCTGATTTGTATGCTAAAATGTCTTGCGACGGGCTGATTATAACGGAGTTTCCGCCGGGGACACCCCCGCTGAGGCAACACTTCCCGGCGCGCAACCGCCTGATTGCCGCCTTGGGCCGCTGCCTGCTGGTCCTGGAGGCAGCCAAGCGGTCGGGAACGATGATCACGACCGATATGGCCTTAAGCTTAGGGATACCGATCTTGTGCTTGCCGGGAGCAGTTGATGCGCCTCAAAGCAAGGGTACCAATGCCCTCATCCAAGACGGCGCCTGTCCTTTATTAGAAGCAGCTGACTTGTTGCCTTATCTGGATTTGATCACCCCTCGTGATCTACCAACGGGTGACCTGTCCGGACTTGCAGGTCGAAGGACACCTGATAGCAATCAAGCAGACTGCCAAGACAACCGGACCAAGCAGGCTGACAGTGCTCTTAAACAGTATGACAAGACGGACCGGCCCCGATTCGCTTTGTTGTTTAACTTGCTGACTGCCGGACCTTTAGCCGGTCATGAATTGGCAGACCGGATGCAGGTGGACACCCGTACCTTTCTTTTTTTGGTCGGTCGAGCTGAGTTAGCAGGAGATGTGGTTAAAGCAGATGGGCTTTATCATTTGAGAACAGGATATGTCGACAGAAAATGATCTGTCACACAGGAGGAAGGGATCATCCCGGCAGGATAAAAGAGAGAAATAAAATGGGTAAAAAACTAGTGATTGTTGAATCTCCGGCCAAGGCCAGGACCATCGGCCGTTTTTTAGGGGACGATTTTGAGCTCACGGCCTCTGTCGGTCATATTAGGGACTTGCCGGCCTCAACCTTAGGTGTAGATGTCAACGATGACTTTAAACCTCGCTATATTACGATGCGAGGAAAGCATAAAGTCGTACAGGAATTAAAAAAGCTGGCCAAAGCAGCAGATCAAGTTTTTATCGCAACTGACCCGGACCGCGAGGGAGAAGCGATAGCCTGGCATATAGCGAATATTTTAAAAATTGATCCGAACTCGAAATCACGTGTGACCTTTAACGAAATTACCGAAAAAGCGGTCAAGGAAGCCATCGAAAACCCCCGATGCATTGATATGGATCTCGTGAACGCCCAGCAGGCAAGACGTATTTTAGATCGCCTGGTGGGTTATGAGATCAGCCCGGTTTTATGGCAGAAGATAAAGGCCGGCCTGTCTGCCGGGCGGGTTCAGTCTGTGGCCACCCGCATGATAGTGGAAAGAGAAGAGGAAATAGAGGCTTTTGTCCCCGAGGAATATTGGATTTTAAATGTCCTTTTGGAAAAGGCGAATCACTCTCGTTTTAAAGCTCGTCTGCAAGGCCTTAGGCAAGGTGTCAACAAG
>CAMXYS010000056.1 GCA_947253135.1 uncultured Clostridia bacterium | reverse complement strand
GCACGAGCTACAGCTCGTGCTTTTTACTTTCTAAAAAAGAACGGATAAATACTCATCAAATCTTTTTAGGCGATGTTATATATTTCTTTTCCTTTTCTTGCTTTATTTAATGTTGAATTTGTCATATTTTTACCTTTTTTAAGTCTAATGGCACAAATTTTGAGTTCTATTTTACTTTTTTGTCGACTATTTTTCCATTTGTATTTATGCTGGTGCCACATCAAATGTAGATGCAACAGTGATGAATGCAACCACACCAGATTTGTACATTCAATTAGGGGGACTGTTGTAGCATAATGAAGGAGGTTCCAATGAAACGACTACTCGCGACCGCCTTGGCGGCGATCACCTCAATTGCTCTATTGGCAAGCTGTGGCAACAACCAGAAAAACGATAAACCCGACCAATCATCGGAGGCTGAAAGTTCCGCGGCGGTCAGCTCTGAAGCCGAAAGCTCTGAATCGGGGAGCAAAAGTCAAGGCAACAAGTCTGATGCGAAAACTTATAAAGACGGCTTGGGCGATGTCAAGGCTGACAAGAAGTACAAGATCGGTTTTTCCATCTTCATGCGAGACCAATTCCTCTCTCAGGTCGAATCCGCCTTCGCTTCTGAGTGTGATAGGCTGGGCATTGAACAAGTTACGGCCGATGCCAATAACAATGCCAATGATCAATTGAACCATATCCGCAACTTCGCCAGCCAAAATATGGATGCCATCGTTGTAAACTTGGTCAGCACTGACAATACGGACAAAATCTTAGAAGCAGCCGGGGATACTCCCGTCGTCTTCGTGAACCGTCAACCCGATGGTGAACTGAAACAGGGTCAGCAAACCTATGTTGGTTCTGACGAATACATAGCCGGTAAATTGCAAGGCGAATTCTTAGTTAATTATTTTAAAAATTCTGGTAAAGATGTCATCAAGTATGTGTTGATGCAGGGGACATTGGGCCTTCAAAACACACAAGCCAGGACAGAAGCAGCCGTGGAAGAGCTTGAAAAAAGCGGCTTGAATTTTGAGTGTGTCTACCAGGACACCGCTGAATGGGACCGTGCCAAGGCACAAAATAAGATGCAGACCTTCTTGGGCACCAGCACTGAGTTTGATGCTGTCATCTGCAATGCAGATGAGATGGCTCTGGGCTGTATTGAAGCCATGAAATCTGCCAACATAGATCTGCATAAGATCCCGGTCGTCGGCATTGATGGACTGGTCGGCGGTGCAACCTCAGTCAAGAATGGCGAGATGGCCTTCACCGTCCACCAAAATGCCTTTGGACAAGGTGCCGGTGCTGCCCGAGCTGCTGTCCTACTGGCCAATGGTGATAAGGATATTCCAACCTTTGTCGAAATTCCTTTTGAGCCGGTATCACCTGAAACAGTCGATAATTATCTATAAATAACAATCCAATCTATTTCTTCCAAAACCAAGGAAGTCCGAAAATTTCGGACTTCCTTTTTTGTCTAAACCTACTAGCTGACAAGCAGCCTCTCGCTCGCCTTTCCTATTTTGATATCGCCCACCCACCAAAAAGGCAAAAATAATCCGGACAGAAGGCTAACTTTATCTGTCCGGACTCTTTTTCCTGACGGTTGCTTAAATTTCTCTAAATCTCTGACAACTTAACAGCTCGCCCTTCTTTCAAAGACTTGTCAGCAGCCATGGCAATCTTAACCGGTGCTAAACCGTCAGCTCCATTGACCGGCACATCACTACCGCTCAAAATAGCTTCCGCAAAAGCCTTTGCCTCGGCCGTAAAAGCATCGTTATAACGTTCCAGGAAGAACCAGGTCGGTTTGGCTACCTCAACACCGTCAGCCGAAGAAATCATGGCCGTGTTGTTTAAGTCATTGGCCACCTGCACACAACCTTTTTCACATTGAACTTCCGTCCGTTGGTCATAGCCGTAATGAGAAGCCCGCGTATTTTCAATAATGCCCAGGGCACCATTGGCAAACTTCAACATCACTAAGGCTGTGTCCACATCGCCGTATTGTTCATAACCTTCACCGGAGACATTTGCCCCATAGGCAGTTACTTCTGTAACTTCACTGCCGGACAGGTAGCGGACCATATCAAAGTCATGGATGGTCATATCCATAAAAATGCCGCCCGAGACCTTAATGTATTCCATAGGCTGGTGGGCCGGATCTCTTGAAGTTACTTTGACAACACAGGGTTTCCCTAAGCGCCCCGAGGCCACTGTATCTCTGACTGCTTTGTGGTTATGGTCAAAGCGGCGGACGAAGCCCACCTGCAATTGCACACCGCTCTCTTTGACAGCAGCCAAGGCGGCCTCGATCTTTTCAATTTTTGTATCGATGGGTTTTTCACAGAAAATATGTTTCTTGTTTTTAGCAGCTTCGATAATAAAATCGGCATGTGTATCTGTAGACGAACAAATAAAGACAGCGTCGATCTCCGGATCTTTAAATATATCCTCCGGATCTTTGCTGATTTTAGGGATACCCAGGCCCTCTGCCCAGGCCTTCATCTCATCATTTAAATAAGGATCTGCCACGGCAGAAAGCTTAGCCTCAGGTACAGCATTGACTAAATTTGTCCCGTGGAGCCTGCCAATCCGTCCGGCTCCCAGTAAACCGATTCTGACTTGTTCTTTCATTGTGAACCTCTTTCTAATTTTAGATTGCGGCAGTCGCTTCTTCTCTAGGTCCAGCTTAATGAGCCGGCAGAGGAACCGGTATCGTTTTCTTGCTTTTTTAGCTAATAGAGTCTGGGTCAAGCGATTTCTGTTTGTGCACTTTTTTCATTTTTAGTATACTAGGCTATGTTTGATGACCTGGATGCGGACCGGTCCTTCTTCTCTTATCCGATTAAAACAACCGCTACAGCAAAAAGGAGACACACATGCTACCTTTGTCTTTTAATCAAGCAACCTGTATGAAAAATTCATCCGTCGAAAAGGACTTAGCACTTTGCGAAAAATATGGTTACGACTATATTGAGCTCCGCTTGGATATGCTCAAGGCCTATCTGCAAAACCATACCTTAGATGATCTGAAGGAATATTTTTCCCAACATAAAATTAAGCCCTTGGCCTTAAATTCAATTGAACAGATTAACTTTTCTTCTGCAAAAGAGTGGGCTGAACTCATCGAACTTTTTACCTTCGGCTGTGAAGTGGCCCAGGCCATTGACAACCCCTATATTGTTATTGTCCCGACAATGCGTGATGATATGAGGCAAAAAAATGAAAAAGAAGTTCTGGAGGACAGTGTCCAAGCTATTAACAAACTGGCTGATATCGCAGAATGCTACGGCGTAAAATTAGCTTTTGAGCCAATCGGGGACCTGCGCTGGTGCTGCCGCAGCCTCCGCCAAGGCCTGGAAATTGTCCAAGCCGTCAACCGCGACAGTGTCGGTCTGGTGGTTGACTGCATCAACTTCTACCTGCACGACAAGGCAGCTGATGTCGATTTTATCAGCAAAGTGCCTTTGGAAAAAGTTTTTGTCTTCCATATCAACGACTGCGATGATTTACCCTTAGGTATTTTGGACCACAAGGACAGAATTATGCCCGGTCAGGGGGTTATACCCATTCAAGATATTGTTGACCGGCTTAAGGGGATCGGCTTTACCGGTCCGGCCTCATTGGAACTCTTCCGGCCGGAATACTATGCCATGGATGCCGAGGAAGTGATCAAAATGGGAGCAGACTCCTGCCGTCCCTACCTTTAAGCATAAAAATAAACAGACTGAAAAAGAGGGTTAACCGGTCGGTTAACCCTCTTTTTAGTAGCAGCTTCTCTGCTGTTATTTATTTATGGTCGGTCAGACGACCGGCACTAAAAGTTGGGTGACCAGCAGGTAAATAAATATATAGAGCAACATAAACCAGTAGTAGCCTTTTGTTTTGCCAAACCGCTCACGCTTTAAGGCTTGATGCAGTAAAAAAACATGGATAAAGCTGGCCGTTGCGACTAGGGGGGCGACCAAAATTGGTAGCAAGCGGGCAAACAGGATGCTCACCAAGCGGACCATCATCACCGGCAGGACTGTCGTAGTCGCCACATTGAGCAGGCTGTTGAGCTTCAAATCTGTTTGCTTAAACAGCTTGACCAGACAATAGAAAGCAGCCGGCAACAGTAAGCTGACCAGCATCTGCAAAAGACTCTTGGCATAAAATCTACCGTAGGAAAGTTCCAAGTAGGGATTCGGTATAAAGCCGCCCAAAGCTCCCAGGAAAATAACAGCCACAGAGGTCAGTGCCCACACATAGAGGTTGTTGCTAAGGCCGGCCGGTTTAAGACTTTGCATGGGGCGGTTGGTAAAGAAGCCGCGGATAATAGCCCACAAGGTTTGGACGGCCTCTTTTAAATGGCGTAACTCGCTTGCAAAATTAATACCTTCGTGCTCATCTTCATCATCGGCATAATCATAAAAGGGAACAGCTGCCTTCATCTGCTGAGGAGCTTGTGCTTGAGGCCAACCGGCAACTTGTGCAGCGTCAGTTGGGGCGGCTTCAGGTTCAGGTGCAACCGGGGCGGCCGCTCTTCCGGTCCGAACCGGCTCCGGCTGAATTTCAGCGGCTGCATATGCCGGGGGAGCCGTATAGGTTTGCTCCAAAAGTTCCGGATCTTCACTTTCATCCGAGGGACTGTAAGTATAGACGGGAGCTACAGCAGAATCCACCGGGTCGGTAACCTGTCCATAGTCGGACGATGGATGATAGTCGGGATTCATCTGCTGACCTTCCGGCTCCTGGTAAACCAACTCTTCCGCCGGGGACGAACCGGCTGTGGTGGTCAGTTCCGCTTCCCCCACTTCATAGTAGTTCTGCCGGCCACCTGCATGCTGTTCTTCAAACAGCTCGTCGGGGGTTAAATTTTCCCTGCCTACAACAGCTTCTGCCGGCTGCCAATCATTTAACATTTCAGCAGGAGTCAGCTGTCTGCTCCCCCGTTCTTGATCCACAGGCTCATAAAATTGGTCCGGCTCATCCCCCGGCCCGTAAATTGAGCCACCACCCTTGCGCTTCATGTTTTTTCCTCCCTACCGATATCCACCGACGACATAATTATTAATACGGTTAATTCTACCACAGTTACCAACTGCTACGATGGCTGAGCAGGGGCACATTCTTGTCGAATAACTGTTTCCGCCGCCATGAAAAAGCGCCTCAGATATACCGGGATTTTTTTTGCCTCAGTGGGAACTTTTTTGAGCAACAAATAAGGCTCCTTGCTGGCGGCTGAAAATTCTATTTGGTCTTTGTATCGATCCAGGTTCAGCATAACAGCCACACCGGCCATGTCAGCCGGATTATTTCGGCCGAACAAAAACTGTACACGGCCGCCCGGTAGCGGTCGAATGCGGCCGTAGCCAAAGGCGCCGGCTGCCGCCCGAACATAGGCGACATCGAGCAACATCAGCACTTGCTCCGGTAGATCGCCGTAGCGGTCTGTCAATTCATCTGCTACGTCACCATGGTCAGCAGCAGTCTTGATCAAACTGATCCGCCGGTAGGCATCAATCCGTTCGGCATCGTCCTCTATGTAGGCCGGATCGATATAAGCATCTACAGCCAATTCGAAAACCGTGTCTTTCAAAGCGGGAACTCTGGGCTGCTGCAACTCCGTTGCCGACGGGACCACCGGCCCACTTGCGGCCGGCTTAACCTCAGCGGTTGCTGCAGCAGCTGTTGCCTCAGCCCCGACCTCCACCGCAGCCCTGGCCTCCGCCACTTCTTCTTCCAACATGCGGCAATAGAGGTCGTAACCGATGGCTTCCATTTGACCGTGCTGCTCACCGCCCAATAAATTGCCGGCCCCCCTGACCTCCAAGTCTTTCATGGCAATCTTAAAACCGGCGCCCAATTCTGTGTAATCTCGGATGGAAATCAGGCGTTTTTCTGCCTCTTCAGTTAAAACTTTGTCTCTTTTGTAAGTGATATAGGCATAGGCTTGTCGGGCCGACCGGCCGACGCGGCCACGCAGCTGATAGAGCTGTGCCAAGCCCATTCGATCAGCATTTTCGACTACAATCGTATTGACATTCGGCATATCAATCCCGGACTCAATAATCGTAGTGCAAACTAAAATATCAATAGCTCCCGCCACAAAGGCCTCGATAACTTGTTCCAACTGGCTTTCGTGCATTCGACCGTGGGCCACATCAATGCGGGCAGCGGGCAGACTTTCCTGCAACTCGGCCGCCTTGTCATAAATCCGACGAGTATCATTAAATAAATAAAAAACCTGCCCCTCTCGGTCTAACTCCCGCTCGATACCGTTTTGAATCAGATCAGGATCATACTCCATAACAAAGGTCTGGACCGACCGCCGATCTTCCGGTGGCTCCTCTAAAATACTGATATCTCTTATGCCCGCCAAAGACATATGGAGGGTGCGGGGGATAGGAGTCGCCGAGAGCGTCAGCACATCAACAGCCGGATGCTGTTCTTTTAATTTTTCCTTGTGGTCCACCCCGAAGCGCTGCTCCTCGTCAATGACCAGCAGGCCCAAGTCCTTAAATTTAATGTCAGCAGACAGCAAGCGATGTGTACCGATGACAACATCGGTCATACCGTTGGCCAAGCCCTTGATCGTTGCCTTAACAGCCTCCGGTTCAGCAAAACGACTGAGCATGCCCACCCGCAAAGGAAATTCGCCTAATCGTTCCAGCAAGTTTTCATAATGTTGCTGAACCAATACGGTGGTCGGGGCTATCATAGCAGCCTGTTTGCCCGCCGCCACACATTTAAAAATCGCCCGGAATGCCACCTCTGTTTTTCCAAATCCCACATCGCCACACAGCAGGCGGTCCATCACCTTATTTGATTCCATGTCCCCCTTGACTTCGGCAATACTGCGCAATTGGTCGGCCGTCTCCTCATAAGGAAAGGAGGCTGCAAACTCCTCTTCCCAGGGGGTATCCGGCTGGAAGGCAAAGCCTTTGATCCGGTTGCGCTTGGCATAAAGAGCAACCAGGTCAGTGGCTAACTTGCGCACACCTTCGCGGGCCCTTTCCTTCAGGCGGTTCCAATCATTCCCCCCCAGTCTGGACAGCTTGGGCTTGCGGCCACTCATGCCGACATACTTTTGCAACTGGTCCAGGTCCTTCATCGGCAGGTACAAAACATCGTCGCCGGCATAGCTGACTTTTAAATAATCGTTGTAGACGCCACTGTTTTCGAGCTTAACTAAACCCTCGTAAATTCCTATTCCGTAGACATCATGAACGACCGGATCACCCGCCTTGAGGTCACTGAACAAATCAATTGTCTGCCCCTTGCGGTGTCGCCGCCGGCTCCTCTTGGCCGTATCACCAAAGATATCGCGCACACCATAGACCACCAGAGCAGCCCCGGGATAAATAAAACCCCGGTCTAATCCAAAAGGCAGGTAAACGACATCGCCGGCCTCTTTTTCAGCCAACAGAGCCTGCAATTTCCCTTGTCTATCACCCGGCGGTACCGCTATAAAAACTCGGTCGCCTTGCCGCTGTTGTTTAAGGATCGTAGCCGCAAGAGCCTGTTCTTTGCCGCGAAAACCGTCTTGTTCCCGCCCCGGCAAAGCAAGCGTTGTACCGCCGGCAAACCCGTTGCCACCGGCAGCCATAAAGCTGAGGCTGACCAATTTTTTAAAATCTTGCAATTTGATCAGGGGTTGGTTGGGGCGCAAAAGATTTTTTAAGGCAACTGCCGGACTCTTTCCTTCCTCGACGTAACGCCGCAGGCGCCCTTCTGTTTCAGCCGCAAATTCATCTAAGCGCTTGCGCAGGCGCGCCGGCTCATCCACTATCAGCAAGCTGTTTTTAGGGAGGTAATCCCAAATGGTCGGCAACTGCTCAGGGTAAATCAATGATAACCAACGGTCTAAGCCCGGAAAGTTGATCCCCGCAGCTATCCGGTCCATGTCTTTACTAAATAAATCATCAACTTGTCGGCGGACTTTTTCAATAACGCCCTCTTGCTTGAGTCGTCTGAGGGAGCTCTCCCGCTCGCGGTCGAGGGCCGACAAGAGGGCTTGTCGATCCGTCCCATTCAAGATTACTTCTCGAGCCGGAGGAATACTGACCGCCTCGACATTGTCCAGCGAACGCTGGCTGTCCGTGTCATAGCAGCGCAAGGAGTCCACGGCGCGGTCGAAAAAGGACAGGCGGTAACCGGTTCCGGCAGCACCGAAACGCCCACCTACCGGCACCACGTCCACAATATCACCACGGCGGGCAAATTGTCCCGGCACCTCCGCCCGCCCGACCTGTTCATAGCCGGCAGCCTCCAGTGCGCCGGCCACAGCCAGCGGGCCCGGTTCGTCTGTCAAATTCAGGTTGACCGTGTAGTCTGCCAAGACTTGGCCGGCAGGGGCAGGCCGGAGCAATGTCACTGCCGGAATGATCAAAAAGCCGCCCTTGACACTCTGCTTAAGTGCCTGCAGGCGGTGCAAAGTGCCCAGGCGTTGCTGTTCAGAGGCTCGGGCAGAAGCTTCCATATCCGTCCAGGAAAAATCACGCCCTGACCAGACGAGAACTTGCTCAGGCCGCCCGGTCAGGGCAGCTAATGCAGCTGCCCACTGGTCGGCCGACAGTCTGTCCGGCACTAACAGAACAGTAAGTCCGCCCTGCTTTTTTTGCCCCAATACCGCTGTTAAGTAAGTCTTCTGGCCGGTGGCCAAACCGGTTAAATTAAGGGGTGCCTCGCCCAGCTTCGCCAGAGCTTCCACACACTTTCGATCTTTTTTGGCAGCTGCAAAAAAAGCGTCAAAGCAAGCCTTATCGATTTGCTCTGACGCCGTTTCTTGGTCCTTCACTCCCGCCCCCTGCTCTGCTGTCATCAATTCTCTCCGTCGCCTTTGCTTGCAGCACTCGGTTTGATATCTACACCCGATTTGGCATCCGGCTGCACACCTGCTCCCGATTTGCCGCCAACCGGGCGAACCGGCGCCGGGCGACGGTTGAGTCGATTCATGGCAAATTGAATATCTCGCCCTATCCAGTAGTCAAGCGCCCGCTTTAAATCTTTAAACAGCCGTTCTGTGGCCGCTAAATCGGCCTCTGTCATTTTAGCTAAAACATAAGAAATAAGATCCATTTTGTCGGGAAGGGGCCCAATGCCTAAACGAAAACGCGGAAAATCCCGACTGCCCAACAAATTAACTACAGACTTCATGCCGTTATGAGTGCCCGGACCGCCCTTTTCACGAATCCGCATGGTGCCGCTCGGCAAGTCAATATCGTCGTAGATAACCGCAATTTGGGACGGCTGAAGTTTAAAAAAACGGGCGTAAGCTGCCACCGCCTCGCCGCTGTTATTCATATAGGTCGTCGGTTTTAAAAAAATAAGCTTGTTGTCTCCGGCCCAACCCTGCCCGTAAAGTCCGTTAAATTTGCTTCGATTAATGTCTGTCTCTTATACACATCTCCGAGCCCACGAGACGTCCTGGATAAT
>CAMXYS010000055.1 GCA_947253135.1 uncultured Clostridia bacterium | reverse complement strand
AGACTGCCCTTTGCGCTGACCGGGGCCCAAAAGAGAGTGCTCAGAGAGGCTTTGCTTGATCTGGAGCGACCGGTTCCGATGAACCGGTTAGTACAAGGTGATGTAGGTTCCGGCAAAACGGTGGTGGCTTCCCTGGCCCTGTTGGCGGCTTGCCTGGCCGGTTACCAAGGGGCTTTGATGGCGCCGACAGGTGTCCTGGCCCGGCAACATTTCCGGACGGTCAGTCAGCACTTGGAAGCATCCGGCTTGCAGATAGCCCTCTTGACGGGCAAGACCAAGGCGGCTGAAAAGAAAAAAATACTGGCCCGGTTGGCCCTGGGCGAAATTGATATTCTAATCGGCACCCATGCTTTATTTGAAGATCGGGTGGTCTTTAAAAGTTTAGGGCTGGCGGTCACCGACGAGCAGCACCGCTTTGGTGTTAAGCAAAGAATTAAGTTTGGTGCAGAACGAACGGAGGGCAGCCCGGCCTCGCCCACTGCTTTGCCAACCTCCGAGATCACTGAAGTGCCCCATGTGATGGTGATGTCTGCCACACCGATTCCTCGTTCGCTCGCCCTCATCTTGTATGGAGACCTGGATATTTCAATTATTGACGAGTTGCCGGAGGGGCGTCAGCCTGTTTTAACTTATACTGCCAGGGAAAAAGACCGCTCCCGTGTGTATGACCTAATGCGCCGGGAAATGAAGGCCGGTCGACAGTGCTACTGTATTTGTCCGATGGTCAAAGAGAGCGAAGGCGGGGCGGAACTGACCTCGGCCGAAGAAACCTATAAAAAAATGCAGCATGATGTCTTTCCTGATTTGGCTGTTGGACTGATCTACGGGGCCTTAAAAGAAGATGAAAAACAGGCGGTCATGCAGCGTTTTCTTGACGGAGAGCTAAACTTGCTGGTTGCTACCACAGTAGTGGAGGTGGGTGTCGACAACCCCAACGCTACGCTTATGCTTATTGAAGATGCGGGCCGGTTCGGTCTGTCCCAGCTTCATCAGCTCCGCGGCCGCATCGGCCGCGGCAGTCAGCGGTCGATTTGTATCCTGTTGAGTGAAGTGGGGGAAGGGACAGCCCGAGACCGCCTGCGCACCCTGTGTGCCAGCACGGACGGCTTTGCGATTGCCGAGGCAGATTTGGAATTGCGGGGACCCGGGGATTTCTTCGGCACCCGCCAGCATGGCCTGCCGGAATTTAAGATTGCCAACTTGTATGAGGACAGAGCCCTCCTGCAAGAGAGTGGCGCAGCTGTGGCAGAGACCCTGTCGGTCTATGACAAGTTGAGCGGTCGCGAACAAGCAGCTTTAGGTCAACACTTAATTTTTGCCGGTCGCCCAACACCTGACCGCCCCGGCTTATAAAGGAGTACACCATGCCTCGAATTATCAGTGGAATATATGGCGGGCGTCGCCTCAAGGCCCCTGCCGGTGATCACACCAGACCCACTTCCGACCGGGTTAAAGAGGCCTTGTTTAGTGCCGTCACAGCCCGCTTGCCGTGGACCGGTTGCAGGGTGCTGGACCTCTTCGCCGGGTCCGGTCAACTGGGTTTGGAGGCCCTTAGCCGCGGGGCGGCCAAAACGGTTTTGGTAGAAAAAGACCGCAGGAGTGCTGCCATTGTGCATGATAATATAAAGGCTTTGGGCGTGTCTGACAAAGCGGAACTTTTGCAGATGCCGGCTGCCCGGGCACTTAAGTTACTGGGTGAACGCGGTGATGCTTTCGACTTAATTTTACTTGATCCACCCTATCGGGAAGCGATGAAAGAATTGCTCAAGCTGGACCGCTTTTTGTCGGATAAGGCCCTTTTAAAAACGGCCGGACTCCTGGTTTTGGAACACGAAAAAGATACGGTCGAGACTGCATCTGTAACCAATTTGAAACTTGTTAAACGTTGTCAGTACGGTACCACAATGCTATCATTTCTCGTGTATAACTAAAAACAAGCGAGGCCTTGCAGATATGACGACTTTTATTTATCCGGGATCTTTTGATCCCTTCACCAAAGGACATTTGGATATCGCTGTTCGTGCAGCCCGTCTATGTGACAAGTTACACATTGTGGTCGTCCATAACTCTCAAAAAAAATCGGCCTTCAGCCCGGCTGAACGCTGTGCCTTAATCGAGGCTTGCATTGCAGATTATCCCAATATCTTGGTTCGTGCCCACAGCGGTTTAGTGGTTGATTATTATAGCCGGTGTGGAGCGCAGGCTGCTGTGAGGGGGATGCGAACGGCTGAAGATTTTGTCGACGAAGCTCGTCAAGTGATGGCCAACCGGTTGATAGAACCTGATTATGAGGTTTTGTGGTTACCTTGCCGTCCGGAGATGACCTATAACAGTTCGACGATTGTAAAAGAACTGGCCGCCTATGGAGCGGCTATCGATGATTTAGTGCCGGCAGCTATTTGCGAACAAGTGCAAGAGCGCCTGGCACCGGCGAATAAGGAGCAGAGCAAATGACGCATCAGCAATACCCGGATGAAGGGCCGAACCTCTCTTTTTCCCCCGCCTACAGGGAGACTGATTATGGCGACTCGAATTACGGTGCGGGAACCGGTGCGTATGTTGAGCAGTACGACAACCCGGATGACCTTTACGGCGAGGCCGGCTACCAAGATGAGCCCTATCAGGATGCTTATGACGGCGCTGACTATGGCGACTCGGCCCCAGCGCCGGACAGGCAAGCGGAGCCGTTACAGAGCGAAAGTGTGCGCGAAGGTGATCTGATCAATATTATTGACCGGCTGGAAGACCTGGTCTTAAATGCCCGATCCATGCCCTTTTCCGGCAATGCCATGGTACCGCGCGAAGAAGCCTTGTTATTGATCGGCCTGTTGCGCGATAATTTGCCGGCAGAAATTCACCGGGCCAACTGGCTTTTAGCTCAGAATCACCAAGTGATTGAAGAGGCCAGAAATATGGCAGATAACATCGTCCGGCAGGCCGAGCGCCGCGAGGCAACCATGATCAACGAACATGAAATTACCCTGCGGGCCGGTGAGCTGGCAACTCAAACTTTAGATCAGGCTAAGTATGCAGCCGGTGAAATTAGAAACGGGGCTCTGGACTACGCTGACAAGAGGCTCTCGATTTTAGAAGAACAATTGACTGCTATGCTGGTGACGATTCAAAAGAACAAAAAAGAATTGCGCTGAGCAGACTAGGCCAGTGGGAAGAGCCGGGTTCCGGTTGTCCGAGGACACCGACCCGGTTTTTTGTAGAGCAAGGTGAGAGCATCAACCGGGCCGCCAGACTTAAAACAGAAGGGGAGAAAAGGTAAATGACAGATGTAAAAGCACTACACGTAATGGTTATTTTTGGCGGTGTCTCCACCGAACATAAAATTTCCTGCCGCTCTGCTTATACGATCATCCGAGCGCTCAAAGACGCCGGGTGTGAAGTAAGTCCTGTGGGGATCACGGAGAGTGGGCAGTGGTTGGCCTACCGGGCGGACTTGGAGTCTTTGCTGTCCGGTGAATGGGAGACGGCGGCTGTTTTGGCGGCCGGAGACCACCCGACTCATCTTTATGGGGCCCCGGGCTACTCGGTTAGGGACTTTTTGGTTAGCCTGGCCGGTGGTTTGCCGGATGTGGTGTACCCGGCGGTGCACGGCATCAACTGCGAGGATGGAAATTTACAAGGTTTGCTGGAGCTGAGCGGCATCCCTTACGTGGGCAGTGGGGTGACGGCATCAGCCTTGGCCATGAACAAGGCTCGCTGTAAAAGCTTTCTCCAAGCTTTCGACATCCCCCAGGTGCCTCACCTGGTGATAGACCGAGAGCAGTTGAGCGGTGGTAAAAAAGAAGACGTTTTGAAACAGGTAGCCACAGAGATCGGCTTTCCCTGTTTTTTGAAACCTGCTAATGGAGGGTCGTCAGTGGGCACAGCTGCGGTACAAACGGCAGCTGACCTCCCGGTCGCCTTGGCGGAAGTAGCCCAATATGACCGTGAAATAGTGGTCGAGGCTTTTGTCGAGGCACGCGAACTGGAGTTGTCCATCCTGGGAAACCGTGATTTAACGGTGGCCGAAGTTGGTGAGATTGTCAAAGCGGAGGACGTTTTGTACTACGACTATGAAACCAAGTACCTGTCTGCTGACAAGGGTGGTATCAGTCTGCCGGCTAAAATTGATCCGGCTTTGGCGGATCGAATTCGGGACTTGGGGGTAAAAATTTACCGGGCCCTTGACTGCAGTGGCTTGGCTCGAGTTGATTTCTTCTTGGAGCAGGAAACCGGCCGCCTCTACTTCAATGAAATTAATACGCTCCCGGGATTTACAAGGATCAGCATTTACCCGCGAGCCTTGGAGCAACAGGGTTATCCTTTGCCGAATTTGACGAAAAAATTGTGCGAGCTGGCAATTGAAGCCAAGGCAGCTGACGGCAGAAGGTACTTGTTGCCGGAGCCCGGGCCTGAAAATGAAGGTCAGCTATAAGCTAATAGCAGGAGTTGGCGTGCCGGACGGGGAGGAAGAAAATTTGGATTATGTGCCTTTGAGTGTCGATTTTCAGGCCGTGCAAAAAGATTCGGACGGTTTGGAGCAGCCGCTGCGCTTTTCCTGTGAAGGTCAATTTTACCGGACTGATGAGGCTGCTGTCTTACTTTACCGGGATCCGGGTGACTTCGGTTTTAGCACAACTTTAAATCGAGTTGAACTTTATCCTGACGGGGGCGTTAAGTTGGTGCGGACCGGTGAGATCAATATGACCTTGCAACTGTTGGAGGGCGAAAAAAGCGTCACAACTCTAGGTGTAGAGGGGGGACAAATGACAATTAGCCTCTACGCAGCGACTGTCCGCCACCGGGTCAAGGATGCCGCCGGGTCAATTGACCTGACCTATGTATTAGATTATGGCAACAGCTACACCATTGAAAATAAGCTCCGCATTGATTTTAAACCGGCCAAAAACATTGACTTGCCGGACATCTTTGAAAAATAAAGGCAATCAGCAGCGCAATTAAAATAGGGTCAGAGTAAAAATAGGCAGGTGATGACGGCAGGATTCATTGACGGCAAAAATTGAGGCGCAGAGCAAGGACCGGCGGGTCTGTGCCAAGCTACTAATCACCCTTAAACTTGCTGCGGGCAAGCGACCCGGGGGTATCAGCTCCCGAAGCAGCTTGAAGAGTGGGCCCGGTAGGCGGCCTCACGGGGGAGGTTGCACCGCTTGCCGGCTGGACAAGTCTCTTTTTTCATGAGAAAATCATCCTTAACGGCTGTGACCGGGACAAGTACAAAAGACTTTTATAAACAGAGAGCACCGGCAGCTGAAAAGGTGCTATAAAAATCTTTTTGAAGATCACCCGCGAGCTGTCGCCGCCAAAGCTGGACTTTTACGGTTTCGAGCTGAGTAACGGCGACCGGTAATACCTGTAGAGGCTAGACCGTTAACATTGATGAGATTATAGCTGTCATCCATTGCAGAAGATAGCTATAGTGTTCGGGTGGTAACACGCATATCAGGCGTCCCGGAGGGGGCGCTTTTTGTTTTTCAAAAATCCCTTCTTTCCCCGAGCCGAGGGGGAGTAGGTATTGTCTCAGGATAGCGCAATAGTAAAAATGGAGGTTTAGAATGTACAAAAAAGTGCCGACGGATTTGAATTTTTCTGCTCGTGAGCAAACGGTTTTAGACTTTTGGCGTGAGCACAAAATCACGGAAAAAGTTAGAGACCGCAATCCGGAAGGGGACACCTTTACCGTTTATGACGGCCCGCCGACTGCTAACGGCAAACCCCATATAGGGCATGTTTTGACACGGTCGATTAAGGATATCTTTCCCCGCTTCCAGAGGATGAAGGGCAAAAAGACAGAGTTTAAGGCCGGTTGGGATACGCATGGCTTGCCGGTTGAACTTGAGGTGGAACGCAAGCTGGGCCTTGATGGCAAGGACGAAATCGAGGCCTATGGTGTCGAACCTTTTATTAAGGCTTGTCGGTCCAGTGTTTGGACCTACAAGGACGAGTGGGAACAGATGTCTGAACGGGTGGCCTTCTCCGGCGACATGGAGCACCCCTACGTCACCTACGAAAACAATTATATCGAGTCAGAGTGGTGGATCTTAAAGCAGCTTTGGGAGAAAGACCTGCTTTATAAAGGTTATAAAATTGTCCCTTACTGCCCCCGTTGCGGCACGGCCCTGTCCAGCCATGAGGTGGCCCAAGGCTACAAGGATGTGACTGATAATTCAGTTTTTGTGCGTTTTCCGGTAAAAGATGAGCCCGACAGCTACTTTGCTGTCTGGACCACGACTCCCTGGACGCTACCCTCTAACGTGGCCCTTTGTGTCAATCCGGAGGAAGACTACTGGCTGGTGGAGGTAGCAGAACAGCCCGCTTGCTCGTGCGACCATGAGCATGGGGCTGACCGCGCCCCTGACCACCTTGCCGGACGAACGGTCCGCTATTATGTGGCGGCCGCCTTGGCGGAAGGCCTGTTTGGCGAAGGCCTGACCCCCTTAAAGGTGATGCCCGGCCGTGACTTGGTCGGCTTGGCTTATGAACCGCTTTTCTCTTATGCGGAGGATTTGATTGCCGCCCAGGATAAAAAAGCCTACCTTGTGACGGCTGACACCTATGTCACAATGAATGACGGTACCGGCATTGTCCATATAGCCCCGGCCTTCGGTGAGGATGACGCCCGTATTGGCAAAAGAGAAGACCTGGCCTTTGTTCAATTGGTGGCTGATGACGGCACGATGCCGCCAGAAGTTACTGATTTCGCAGGTGCTTTCTGCAAGGAAGCGGATGCGGGGATTATTGCTAAATTAGAGCGAGACGGCCTCCTGATCAAAACCCTGGCTTACGAGCACAGCTACCCCTTTTGCTGGCGCTGTGATACCCCTTTAATCTATTATGCCCGCCACAGCTGGTTTATCCGTATGACCGCCGTGCGCGACCGCCTGCTGGCAAACAACAGCAAGGTCAATTGGCTGCCGGAACACATTCGCGACGGCCGGTTTGGCAACTTTTTAGAAAATGTGGTGGACTGGGGCCTCTCCCGCGAGCGCTATTGGGGGACGCCGCTGCCGGTTTGGGAGTGTCAATCCTGTGGCCACCGCCACCTGATCGGTTCGATTGCTGAATTAAAGGAGCTGTCTTCAGACTGTCCTGACGAGATTGAACTGCACCGCCCCTATATTGATCGCGTTACGGTTACCTGCCCTAACTGCCGGGAAAAAATGAAACGGGTGCCGGAGGTGATTGACTGCTGGTTTGACTCCGGCGCCATGCCTTTTGCCCAATACCATTACCCCTTTGAGAATAAAGAAAAGTTTGAGGAGCACTTCCCGGCTGACTTTATCTCAGAAGCCTTAGACCAAACTCGTGGTTGGTTCTATTCTTTGATGGCCATTTGCTCAGCCCTGGATCTGCCTTCGCCCTATCAAAATGTCATTGTCATGGGCTTGGTCCTGGACCGTGACGGGGTCAAGATGTCAAAGCATAAAGGCAATGTGGTAGACCCGACCGAGGCGATTAACCGCTTTGGGGCAGATGCAGTCCGCTGGTATTTTTATACCAACAGTCAACCCTGGCTGCCTTCTCGTTACAGCGATGAGGCTGTGGCTGAGGGACAAAATAAGTTTATGGGCACCTTGTGGAATACCTATGCCTTTTACGTAATGTATGCAGATCTGGACGGTTTTGACCCGACTGCCTACACCTTGGATTACAACAGCATGCCGGTGGTGGACCGCTGGCTTTTGTCGCGCTTGAACCGACTCGTCAAAGAGGTGGACGGCGATCTCAGTGCCTACAATGTCTATACGGCCGGGCATAAAATCAACGCCTTCTTAGAGGACTTGTCCAATTGGTATGTTCGCCTTAACCGCAGCCGCTACTGGGCAGAAGGGATGGAACAAGACAAGGTGAATGCCTACCTGGCCCTCTACACAGCCCTGGAGACAGTGTGTCGGCTAGCCGCTCCTTTTGTGCCTTTTATCACTGAATCTATTTACCAGAATATCGTCAGAAGTGTGGCTGCAGGAGCTCCTGAGAGTGTGCACTTAACTGATTTCCCGGTGGCTGATGAGGCCCTGATTGACCTGCAGCTGGAAGCCAGGATGGACTTGGCCCGTAAGTTGGTCGTCTTGGGACGGAGTGCCCGCAACACCTCCGGGGTCAAAAATCGACAGCCGCTGAGTCGGATGTTGGTCCAGGCGCCTGCCGAATTGCCGGCGGATTTTGCTGATATTGTGAAGCGGGAATTAAATGTTCGTCAGCTCGAGCAGGCGGAGGACACTGCTGCTTTACAAGACTACCACTTTAAGCCGCAATTGCGGGTTTTGGGGCGGCTGCTGGGTAAACATCTCCCGGCTGTAACGTCAGCTTTAAATGACCTGACCGGTCAAAAGGCCATGCAGGAGCTTGAAACGACGGGCCATATCACGGTTGAAACAAAAGATAAGACTTATACGTTGACGGCCGATCAGTTAATTATCGAAAGCAAACAGGCCGAAGGCTATGCAACTGCAGCAGAAGGTGAGTTGCTGGTAGCCTTGGATTTAACTTTAACAAAGGACTTGATCGCCGCCGGTTTTGTTCGAGAAATTGTCAGCAAATTGCAAACCATGCGTAAAGAAGCCGGTTTTGAGGTCTCCGACCGGATTGAAGTCGGTTACAATGGCAGTGCAACAATCGAAGCCATTTTTGCTAACCGGTCTGACGAGATTGCAGCCGAGGTGTTGGCTGTTAAGATCGAACGCAAGCATTTTGCACCTGAAGAAGGTCGGGCCTGGAAGTTGAATGGCGAGCCTTGTCAGCTGGCGGTCAAGGTCGTTAAATCGACTGACTGATGGTCGATACAAATGAAAGAGGTAAGCGCACATGCTGCAACTGTTAGGCGGTAATTTTACGACGGCAGGACTCATCACCTGGCTGGCGACGGTGTTGGTCTTGTTATTTTCCTTATCTTTTCATGAGATGAGCCATGCCCGTATGGCTGACCGCCTGGGGGATTCGACGGCCAGAGAAGCCGGCCGCTTGACCTTAAATCCGCTGGTGCATTTAGAGCCCATTGGAGCGGCTATGATTTTTTTGGGGGCGCCGGTGGCTTGGGCCCGGCCGGTGCCGGTCAATCCGCTGCGTTTCCGCCGCGAAATAACGGTCCGAAAGGGTATGATGCTGGTGGCCGTCATGGGGCCGGTTTCCAATTTAATTTTGGCCTTTATCGCTTGTTTACTTCTAAATATTATGTCGCTTTTTCCCTTGACACCCGCACTTGTAAATTCGGGTCCGCTGAGCTTGCTGATTCTCCTTTTGCAAAGTCTATACTTCATCAACATCAACCTGGCGGTGTTTAACCTCCTGCCGGTGCCGCCACTGGATGGGTCTAAGGTCTTGGGCATCTTTATGTCTGACCGAACCTACCAACGCTTTATGCAATATGGGCACTCTGTCTCTTATACACATCTGACGCTGCCGACGATTCGCCACCGGTGTAGA
>CAMXYS010000054.1 GCA_947253135.1 uncultured Clostridia bacterium | reverse complement strand
CATTGTGCCGGACGACTTGTTTGACCGCTATGCCGGAGATAATGTGGAGCTCTTTGTCAATGCCGTTTTGCAGCCTGAATTAGTGGAACAACAGGGCCTTTTGCAAGCCATTATGGAGATGAATAAGGCCCTTGACCAGACCGGTTTACACTATGAAAGCTATCTGCAAAATATGGGCCGCTACCTGTTTTATGCAGTTTCAGCCTCTTATATGACGATTTATTTGGCGATCTTGTTTTTGGTAATTGCCAATACCATGATCGGGGTCCTTTACTTAATGGGACAGGAACGAGCTGGCCGCCGCTATCAAACGCTGATTTACCTGGGCGCTACTTGGCCGACCTTGCGACAGGCTGCTTACCGCCAGATCAATTGGTTTTTTGGCCTCCCACTGGTACTGGGCCTAGCCAATACTTTTTTCGGCATACAGTCGATTTTTAAAGGATTATCGCCAAGGGGGGCTGAACAGCTGGCGGCTGCTGACCGCGGGTTTTTGACGGCTGGTGTTGTAGGACTTTTGTTACTGGTTGAAGTTGCCTACTTGTTCCTAGTTAAGCAAAGTAGTGGCCGGCATCTGCGCCGGATGATGAAGCTATCTCGGACGGAATAAAGTAGGTACAGAAATCGGCGCTAAAGTATAAGGACTACAATGAAGCCAGGCAGGAGGTGAGCATTTGAAACAGATCGCAGTGGTAGAAGATGATGTCTTCTTACGAGATGAGTTGGCTTTTCTGCTCCGCCGGGCCGGTTACAAGGTCACTGCCTGGGAGGACTTTACAGATTTGGCCGCCCGCCTGGTGGACTTGTGGCCGGACCTGGTGATATTAGACCTCAACTTACCGGGCATAAGCGGGCTGGAAATTTGTCAGGCGGTTAAGCGGCGGGCCGCCTTTCCGATCTTGGTGCTGACTTCAAGAAATGCCCTTCGCGATGAGGTGCAGGCACTGGGTCTGGGCGCTGATGACTACCTCACTAAACCCTGCCGGCGGGAGCGGCTCCTGGCTCGGGTAGAAAATTTGCTCAAGCGCTTTGAGGGCGCAGGGCAGCGGTTGGTAGCCGATAAATTATCTTTTGACCGCAGGACTTACACCCTCTACCGGAATGGCAGGGCCACGGTGCTGCCGACTAATCAGGGGCTTATTTTAGAAAAGTTAATGGCAGCAGAAGGGCGGCCGGTGAGCAGAGAAGAGCTTTGCCGAGCGCTTTGGGGGACGGCAGAATACATTGATGAAAATGCCCTCAATGTCAATATCGCCCGCCTGCGCAAGCGCTTGCAGGAGGCCGGTGTGGACCGGCAGATTAAGGCGGCCCGGGGCCTAGGCTATCGGCTGACGGAAGGTGGTGAAGATGAAGGTCTTTAGACAGTATCGGCCGTGGTTTATTCTGTTTTTGTTCTGGATGTTCTTCACAGCTCTGCTGGTTTGGTTGATTGACAGCCGCGCCTTTGGCTCCCTGGCAGTGCTTTTGCTGGTGGTTGCCGCAGCAGCCCTGGTCGCTGTGGGCATTTGTCTGCGCCGGAAAGTCAGGCTAAAGGAAAAGCGCCTGCGGCAATTTATACAAAGGCCGGAAAAGGCAGAATTAGACCGACTGGCGGCAGTTTTTCCGGAACTGGATACCACTGTCTTAGAAATTTTGGGGCGGAGGCTCAAAGAACAAGAGCAGCAGGCTCAGGCGGCCCGCGACCGGCTGGCTGACTACGAGGCCTATGTAGAGACCTGGGCACATGAAATCAAGGTGCCCTTGGCTTTGCTGACTCTGTTGGTGGACAATGGGAGTGTCGCGGCAACAACTGACCGAGATTTGTTTTATAAGTTAGACCATATCCGCGAGCAGTTGCAGGAGAATATTGACCGTATTCTTGTCTACTACCGCCTTAAAAGTGAGCGCAAAGATTATCTTTTGGAGTCAGTTTCGTTGGTGGACTGCTGGGCTGATGTGGAGGCTGACTACAGCCCTTTGTTGGCGGAAAGTCGCTTAAGGCCGGAGGTTGATTTGGGCTCTTACCGAGTTTACTCAGACCGCCGCAGCCTATGCTTTATCTTAAAGCAGTTGGTGTCTAACAGCCTGAAATACGCCGGACCGGGTCAGCGGCTAGTGGTTCAAGCGGAACAAGATGCTGTGACCGGCAGGGTTCTACTGACCGTACTGGACAGCGGACCGGGGGTAAAAGCCTGTGACCTGCCCTATGTTTTTGAACAGGGCTTTACTGGAACGGGACTTGAGGGGCACCGGCAAAATCGCGCGACCGGGATGGGCCTTTACCTGGTGAGCCAACTGGCAGCTGATCTGAATATAGAGTTGGCAGCAGACTCGGAATGGGGGTCTTATTTTCGTATCAGCCTAAAATTTTAAATTTATTCAAGTGGGCGAAAATTTTTGCTTGACGTTAGGGCAAAAAATGTTTTATAGTCTTAGCCAATGAAGTTTGACCGACAGGAGTAGGAAACAGATGAAGCAGACCGCAATTACAATTAAAGCAATTGCTCAGACCGGCATGATGATGTGCTGTTCATCTCAGTTCGCAAATAGGGAGATTTGCGGATGACTTTCGGTTGAGCCCAAAATCAAACGAACTTTGAAAGACTGTCTTCCTCGGGAGACGGTCTTTTTTTGTCCCTTCCAAGGAGCAGAAGAAAAAGAAAGGAGCGGATTGTGAGCATCCTACAAACAAAAAACTTAAGTAAAACCTTTGCGACAACAGCGGGCGATGTAGAGGCCTTAAAGGACGTCAATCTGGCTATTGAACAGGGGGAGGTCTTTGGCATGATCGGCTTGTCCGGAGCCGGGAAAAGCACCTTAATCCGCTGTTTGAACTTACTGGAGCGCCCCACGGTCGGAGCGGTTTACTTTAAGGGGGAGGATTTGAGTGACTTCAAAGGAAAGGCCTTGTTGGCACAGCGCCGCAAGATGAGCATGGTTTTTCAAAATTTTAACCTGCTCAGCCAGCGGACTGCCTTGCGCAATGTCACCTTCCCCTTGGAAATTATCGGCCTGCCGCGTGCTGAGGCAGCGGCCAAGGCCGAGGAGCTTTTGAACTTGGTCGGCTTACCCGGCAAGCTCACTGCTTATCCCTCACAACTGTCCGGCGGCCAGCAACAGCGGGTGGCCATTGCCAGGGCTTTGGCGACCGACCCCGAGGTGCTGCTGTGCGACGAGGTGACCAGCGCCTTAGATCCAACAACAACGGAGCAAATTCTGGATTTGCTGAAGTCCATCAATGAACAGTTGGGCGTCACTATTATTTTGATCACTCACTCCATGGATGTGGTCACTCGGATCTGTGACCGAGTGGCCGTTATGGATGCCGGTCAGGTAGTAGAGCAGGGTTCGGTAGCGGATATTTTTATGAAACCGAAGTCAGCTGCTGCCCGCCGGCTGGTGGTCAGTAAAGGCGAGTTGGTTGACCGGATGGCCGAGGGTGGGCACCTGATTCGGATCAGCTTTGACGGTCGCAGTTCCTATGAGCCGATCTTGTCAAATTTAATTTTGACCTGCCGGGTACCGGTCAATATTTTGTCCGCAGACAGTAAGAATATAGACGGCAAGGCCTTTGGTCAGATGCTGATCCAAATTCCGAAAAATGAAGAGGACCGCCGTCGCATTTTAGACTACTTAGACAGGCAAGAGATTATTTATAAAGAGGAGGTTGAGTAATGGCTTGGGATCAAATTGGTCAATTGTTGGTAGGCGGCACGGTGGAAACACTCTACACCGTAGCGATTGCTACAGTTCTGGGTTATTTACTGGGCCTGCCTTTAGGTGTTTTGCTGACCATTACAGACCGCGGTGGCCTGCTGCCCCGCCCCGTCCTCAACCGTGTATTGGGCTTTGTAGTGAACTTTTTACGCTCGGTCCCCTTTCTCATTTTAATGATTTGGTTGACACCCTTCATCCGTCTGGTCGTCGGCACCTCAATCGGCCCGAAGGCGGCCATAGTTGCCCTGGTCATTGCCGCTGCGCCTTTTATCGCTCGCCTGGTTGAAGCGACGCTGAAGGAAGTGGACCCGGGGGTGGTTGAGGCGGCCCGTTCGATGGGGGCCGGGAATTGGCAGATTATCACCAAGGTGCTTTTACCCGAAGCCCGCACTTCACTTTTAATCAATGCGGCAATTGCGACAACAACAATCATTGCCTACTCTGCCATGGCCGGCTTTATCGGAGCCGGTGGGCTGGGCACTATAGCGACCAATTACGGTTATCGTCGCTACAACAATACCATCATGAATTTGACCGTAATTGTCCTGGTGGTGTTGGTGCAGGTGATCCAGGAGCTGGGTTTGCGTTTGGCCAAAAAATGGGACAAACGTAAACACTGAGTTGCGGTTGGCAATGTTGTTCATTATATAAAATCAATCGGACCGGGCCGGTCGGCAGCAAGGCGCAGAGCGGCTCAAGTAGACATTAATGAATGGAGCAAGAAAAATGAAAAAAACACTACGTATTTTGACGGCATCTCTGGCATCAGCCCTGTTTGTGGGCGGTTTGGCCGCTTGTGGCGGAAACCAAACGACATCTGCAACGACAACAGCAGCCGGCTCGGCCGAGGCTAGCAAGGCGGAAGCAAAAACCGCCGCTGAACAGACCGCGAACGAAGCGACTGATCTGACGGTGGCTGCAAGCGTCACACCACATGCGGAAATTCTTAATGCCTGTAAAGATCAACTGCAAGCAAAAGGCATTAACTTGGTAGTCAAGGAATTTGATGACTATGTGCTTCCCAATAATGCAACCGAAGATGGTGAGGTTGATGCCAATTACTTCCAACACATCATTTATTTGAATGATTTTAATGAGCAAAATGGAACCCACCTGGTTTCGGTTGGGGCCATCCACTATGAGCCCTTTGGCCTCTATGCCGGCAAGTCGGACGATTTAGATAAGATTGCTGACGGCAGCAAGATTGCTGTCCCCAACGACGGCACCAACGAAGGCCGCGCCTTGCTCCTCTTGCAAGACTTGGGTTTGATTAAGCTGCGTGAGGATGCCGGCTTTACGGCCACCAAGCTGGACATTGCTGAAAATCCTCATAACCTGGATATACAAGAACTGGAGGCAGCTCAGATCCCGAGGTCTTTGCAGGATGTCGATTTTGCTGTCATCAATGGCAACTATGCTATCCAGGCCGGTTTGAGTGTAGAAAAGGATGCCCTGGCCAAAGAAGATGCTGCCTCTAAGGCGACTGAGGCCTACGCCAATGTTTTGGTTGTCAAGGAAGGCAATGAAAAGAGCGAGGCGGTTCAGGCCTTGTTGGAAGCCTTGAAGTCAGATGAAATTAAGCAGTTTGTGGCGGACAAGTACCAGGGTTCAGTCGTCTTGCTGGACGAATAAGAAGTTTTGCTGCAGCAACCGGTTTTTATAGAAGTTTCGAATCAGCTGAAAAACAAAGGAGATTAAAATCTTTTTAGATAAGCGCCTTTTGAACAGGATGTCAAAAGGCGCTTTTTCTTGCTGTCTTCCGGCGCATGGCATTTTTTAGTGATTGACAGCCTAGGCTAACTCCGCTATTCTCTTACTTGATTAGCCACGCCTAATAGCTTTGCAGCAATAGATTATCTAAAGGTTACCAATGAGGGGATCATGGTCGCTAAAGCAGCTTCTGTTATGAATAAGAAAAAGGTGGAGCCTTCTGTCGGACAGGGATATACAGAGGCAGCCCGCCGGCGCGATGAACTGGTCTTGGTACGTCACTGCGCTTCTGTCTTGGCAGGCTTGCGGCCGGCCAATCTTTTTTCTCTTTCGAGAGATGGTCAATCGAAGGAGCTGTCGGAAACCTTGACCGCCTATCGTCAAGAATTCAAAGACAGTTCTCTAAAGTTGAGAGTTTTTTGCCATTGTGCCAACTTTGCCTTGGTTTTCTTATATCGGCCGAGTGCTTTAACCAAGCATTTGATGCAGACAGACCACCGAGAGATTTTGCTGCGCTGTGGTTATGAGCGAGCTTTTTTTACCGGCACATTGGCCGGTACCGAGCAGACCTTAGACTTTTTGGGTGAGCGTTTGGCGGAGTCCAGAAAAAACCATGGGACAAGCGCCTTCCCGCATGAAATCGGCCTTTTTTTAGGCTATCCTACCGCCGATGTTCTGGGTTTTATCCGCCACAGTGGTCGGTCCGCCCTGGTCACGGGCTATTGGAAAGTCTATGAGCGACCGCTGGAAAAGCTGCTGATGTTTGTTGAAATTAAGCATTGGGAAAAAAGATTTTGCGAGGCTGTCTCTGCAGGTGCCAGACCGGTCTGCCTAGTGCGTCGAGCGGAGGGCCGGCAACAGCGCTGCGACGGTCCTCGGGCTGCCGCAAGACGGATTTGGTCTGAAGGGGTAAAACAGAGGGCGTGACTGCACCGGTCACTGTGGCAAATTAAGTCAGGTGTCAAGTCGGAGGGCCGACTCGGGCTGTAACCCGTGTCTCTTTCTGATTGAACATACAAAACAAAAGCAGGGCGCCGCTTGGCGGTGTCGCAACAAAGGAAGCCGCAAGACGGCAGAAAGGAAAGTGAAATGGCAGATATTGCAGTAATTTATTGGACCGGCACCGGCAATACAGAAGAAATGGCCAAGGCAATTGTTGAGGGCATCAGTGAGGCCGGCGGCAGTGCTGACTTGTTCTTTGTAACCGATATTACGGCCGCAGACGCTGCTAAGTATGAGAAGTTGGCCTTGGGTTGCCCCGCCATGGGTTCTGAGGTCTTGGAAGAAGCTGACTTCCAGCCCTTCTGGGATGATGTTGTCGGCGAATTGAGCGGCAAGGCCGTCGCCCTGTTCGGCTCCTATTCCTGGGCCGATGGCGAGTGGATGAGGACCTGGCAGGCTGAGGCTGAAGACGCCGGTTTGGAATTGGTCAACGGTGAAGGCCTGATCGCCTATGACAGCCCGGACGAAGACGCCATCGCCGCCTGCAAGGCTCTGGGCGCTGCTCTGGTTAAAGCCTAAGCTAAAAATTGCGAAAACCCTGTCGACCGGGGTTCACAGTGGCGAGCTGTCGGAATATCTTCCGGCAGCTCGTTCTTTTACTTCTAAAAGTTTACTTAAATTCGCCTTTGTTCCTGATTTGACAGGCTGTAATACTTTACTTTAGTGACGAGTCGTTCATAAAGATGTAAAAGTTATTTTCTTTGCTACTTTTTTTCTTACTTATAATATCCTTATAGGGAGTGTGCAGCTTTTTTGATAGCGACATCGGGAAGAGTTGCCGGAAAGGACATTTTAAGCATGGGAAAAAATTCGCTTTTGACCAAGGGCGGCAGAGTGCGTCAGCTGGCGACCTGCCTGTCCGCCTGTTTTTTATTGTTTTTTATTCTATCTGCCTGCGGCAAATCTGAGCTTGCCGACCCGGTTATTAAGGGTACGGCCTCTGAGCCCCCGTCATCAGAGGGCGCAGCCGCAGCCTCTTTGACGGAGGGCGAGGCATTTGATCGGGAGGCAGAATTACCGGTAGAAGCAGGGGAAAACATATTGATGCCACCTGCTTCCGGCGCAGCAAAAAAGGGTTGTTTTTCTTATTTTGACGCAGTTGATTTGGACGGAACAGCTGTTGACGAAGGGATTTTTGCAGGCGCGAAATTGAGTCTTGTCAATGTCTGGGGGACCTTTTGCCCGCCTTGTCGACAAGAACTGCCGGTTTTGGCTAAGCTGAGCGAGGAGTACAAGGACGATGTCCGTTTTACCGGCATTGTGATTGATGCACTTTTATCGGAAGACAGCTATGATGCCGACCAGGTCGCAAGTGCCCGACAAATCGTTGCTGATAATCGGTTGCCCTATCCACAATTGCTGCCCTCGCCGGACTTAAATGTAATTTGCCTGGAAGAAGTTCAAACGATACCGGCTACTTTCTTTATAGATGAAGACGGAAAAATCATCGACCGACATGTCGGCGCCTTAGATGAAGCCGGTTGGCGCGAGCTGATCGACCGGGCTTTGGAGAACGCCGCGCATGAGTAGTATTTTAGGAGTAGACGAAGAGGCCTTGTCGCGGTCGACGATGATTTACGGAGAGACCGGCATGGCGCGTTTACAAAAAGCCCGGGTGGCCATTTTCGGCATCGGTGGCGTCGGGGGGATGGTGGCCGAGGCTTTGGCCCGGACCGGCATCGGCGGGCTGGACCTGTTTGACTACGACCGGGTAGACGAGAGTAATATTAACCGCCAATTGTGGGCGACCACAGAGACCCTGGGCCAACCTAAAACGACTGCCGCCGCCCGCCGGTTGAATTTAATCCGGCCGCAGCTGGACCTGGTTTTACACCCCGTTTTTATCGACCAAGAGAGCTTGGCGAGCATCCCCTTCAACACTTATGATTATGTGGTTGATGCCGTTGATACGGTGACGGCCAAGCTTTTAATTATCGCATCCGCTGCTGCTGTCGGAGTGCCTGTGATCAGTGCGATGGGGGCCGGCAACAAGGTTAACCCTCAGGCTTTTGAGGTCGCCCGGATAGAGGAGACCTCGGTTTGTCCTTTGGCCCGGGTGATGCGGCGCGAATTAAGGAAGCGGGCAATACCAGGTGTCAAAGTTGTGTATTCTAAGGAAAAACCTTTGCGCCGTCAGCAGGAGGCAGATCCCGACTTGAGACCGGAAGGGCGTTTACAAAAGCTGTCACCCGGCAGTGTGATGTTTGCTGCGGGTGCAGCAGGCCTGCTGCTGGCGGCGGAGGTGGTCAGTGATTTAACCGGCTTGGACCGCCTGCACGACTGAGCAGGCTCTTTTCTAATCTTTTGGCAACCAACCGGGCTTTTAAACCGGGGGGAAGGAGTTTTTCGGATGCCGCGCTTTTTTATTGCTGAGACTGTAGCAGAACAAGCTGAACAGTTGACTTTATCAGCCGATGACACCCACCATATTCTTCATGTCTTGCGTCTTAAACGAGGCGACCCAATGACGGTTTGTGACGGCAGTCATACGATTCATAGCTGCATTTTGGAAGATTTACCCTCAGCCGGTGAGGCGTTGACGGTTCGGATAACAGACCGTCGTAAAGGGCAGGCAGAGCCGCCTTATTCAGTCACCCTTTATCAAGGTATTCCCAAGGGCGATAAAATGGGGACGGTTGTCCGCATGGCCGTCGAACTGGGGGTGGGGCGGATTGTGCCGGTCCTGTGCGACCGGAGCGTATCCCGTCCGGCGGGGAACAAGGGCAAAGATAAGGCGCTCCGCTGGCAGAAGGTTGCGACCGCTGCCGCCAAGCAATCCGGCCGCGATTTAATTCCGACCGTCAGTGCGCCCCTCACCTTTAAAGAGGCCCTGGCTGAGCTTTTAACTTCCGGGAGCGGAGCCCGGCCGGAGGAAAAGAAGACAGGGGAGCAGGCCGGACTGCCTGCTGCCACTGCCGGCGGCGCTGGAGAAACTGACAACCAGGGCAGATGTAGACTTCTTTTTGCCCCCTACGAAGGCGAGACGGAGACTAGCTTGCGCTCTTGGTTGAGCGCAGCGACTAAAAACAGGCCGGCTGATCAACCGGAACAAGTTGCTTTTTTTATCGGCCCCGAAGGTGGCTTTTCCGGCGCTGAGGAAGCGGCTTTAGCCGCGGCCGGAGTGGCTACCGTCAGCCTGGGCAACCGCATTTTGCGGACCGAGACAGCAGCGGCGGCTGTTCTGTCTATGTTGTCTTATGAGCTGGAAATGGCTTAAAATGAACCAATATGTGACTTTATTTATCAACTGTCCCGGAGCTGTCTCTTATACACATCTGACGCTGCCGACGATTCGCCACCGG
>CAMXYS010000053.1 GCA_947253135.1 uncultured Clostridia bacterium | reverse complement strand
ATTATCCAGGACGTCTCGTGGGCTCGGAGATGTGTATAAGAGACAGACAAAAGGGAGTGTGGTAACACTCCCTTTTGTTTTATACAAACTGATTCGATTCAATCGGGGGCAGCGACCGGATCAAGGTCGGCGGGTTGCGGTTCCGGGACCGGTGTCAGATTTTCCGGGTCGTCGCCGGCCGGGTTATTTCCTCGGGGCAGCTCTTCTACTGATGCAGTCGTTTCCGCTGTTGTCATTTGAGTGGGCGGTTCGCTGGTTACAATTGGAACGGCGCCGGCTCCGCCGTAGGGCGTCAGCGGATAGCCCCCGTGTACCGGGCAGGCTGTTCGCGGTGTCAGGGGCGAATCTTTCTCAAAATATTCGGTCATGGTGTTGCCATAGCCACAGCTGTAGGTGGCCAATTTGCCGGAGTTGATGCAAATCTTAAGGGCGACGACATCCCCCGGCATGGTCCAGTCGGCAGCCTCTTTATCTCGGTGGACCACCCGCATTGTGTCAAACCAGATTTTTTTGGCAGCTTCGTTATCCGGCCCGATGACGGATTGTTTTTTTATGGTGTTGTCATAGCCGTACCAGACAGCCCCGGTGTAGTAAGGGGTGAAGGCGGCAAACCACTTGTCGACGTCTTCGTCAGAAGTACCTGTTTTGCCGGAGGTGCTGATGGTGGCTCCCTTTTGGTTCTTAATGGTGCCGAAGCCGGAAGCAGAGCCGGGATAGGGGAAGTTAGAGGTCCGGCCCTGGACGGTTTCTTCCATAATTTTGGTCATCATAAAGGCGACCGAAGGACGGTAGACTTCTTGAAAATTGGTCTTATTCTCTAACAAGATGTTGCCCTGGCTGTCCTCCACACGAGTGTAGGCAAAGGGGGCGGTGTAGCGTCCCCCGTTAGGGAAGACTGTAAAGGCAGAGGCGATTTCCAGGGGTGACATGCCCTTTTCGTAGCCGCCCATGGCCATGGCGATGCCGGCCGGATCGTCCATGCGGTCGATGCCGACAGCCTTCATAAATAATTTAGAATTTTCCAAGCCTACCATTTGTAAGGTTTCTGCCGCCGGGACGTTGTTAGATATTTTTAAAGCATTGCGCAAGGTCATCTTGCCCCGGTAGCCGGGATAGGCGTTGATGGGGTAGGGTCGGGAGGGGTCGCCCGGGTCCATAAAGACCTGGTGGTCGTCTAAAATGGTAGCCCCGGTGGCCTTGTATAGCTGCAAGGCCGGTGCGTAGGTATTGATCGGCTTGGTCACGGAACCCGGCTGGCGCTCGATGTCGGTGGCTCGGTTTAAAACCAGGTTGGCGGTTTTAGGGCCGTAGCCGCCTTGGAGGCCGGCGATGCCACCGGTAGAATTATTGATAATGGCAAAGCCTGCTTCCGGTTGTTCCGGAATATTTAGCAGCCGCGAAGGTTGGGCGGCAAACAGCTCCCGCTTGCGGAAGGTGTCGTCCAGCGCATTTTGCACATCCGGTTCCATAGTGGTGTAAATTTTGACACCGCCACCGTTGATAATTTTATAGGCAACATCGCGACTGTAGCCGTTTCTTTCTTGCAGGTCGCGCACGGCGCAGCGCATGGCATATTCAGTGAAGTAAGAATTGATTTGGGTGGCTGAACTCGAGGTGGCCGAGGTATTAAATTTTAAATCCGTTTCGAGTGCCCGGTGGTAGGTCGCACTGTCAATTTGGCCAAGTTCCCGCATTTTGGATAAAACGACACGCTGGCGACGCAGACCGTTGCGGCGTCCGCTTTCAGTTAGGGGGTTGTAGGTAGAGGGGCTTTTGGGAATGCCTGCCAGGTAAGCACATTCGGCTAAATCGAGCTCGGCTGCACTTTTGCCAAAGTAGGCTCGAGCGGCACTTTCGATGCCTACATAGGAGTTGGCCATGGGCACTAAGTTCAGGTACAGCTCCATGATTTCCCACTTGGTCAGCTGGTTGTTTAGGGCGATCGCCTTGTACCACTCCTGCACTTTTCTTTGGGCAGAGCGCTGGTCGTCACCGGTGAGTAGTTTGACTGTCTGTTGAGTGATGGTCGAGCCGCCGTGAGTAGCTTCGCCGCCATTGGTTAAAGCGGAGATGACAGCACTTAAAATGCGCTTGGGATCAATGCCGATGTTGGTGGCAAAGCGCTCGTCTTCAATGGCGATAAAGGCATCATCAATATAGGTGTTCTCGACATCATTATAGGAAACATAGACCCGGTCGACATTGTCTTCGCCGGTCAGTTTAGCCATGATATTGCCCTTGCTGTCATAGACATAGCTCGTTTGTGAGCCCGCCCTTAGATAATCTGACGGCAGGGGCTCGGTGGTGGCAATATAGCCAAACAGGGTGCCGATACCGACACCGACGCTTAAAAAAATGACGACGACCAACAGGATGGCAATAAACTTGACAAAGCTGGTAAAACCATGGCTAATAACCCCCAGGGGAGTCAGGCGGCGGTCAATATGGGTGGGCTTGCCCTTGACGTGCCGGCGGAGGGAGTTGCGTAACCGGTTGATGGCCTTGTCGTCCATGGCCCTGATCTGTGCGCCGTTGCGGGCGCGTTCGCGGGCTTGGGCCTGCTCGGCAGTCGGTGCCTGCCTGGCTGCGGTTGCAGGGTTATCCCTGCCTTGTGGTGGCCGGGGGCCGGCCGGCCATTTGCGGTCAGGGCCCGGCTGTCTGTTGTCAGCCTCCTTGCGGTTGCCGTCGGGGTGGTTTAAATCGGGTCCTTTTTGAGACATAGAAAACCCTTTCAAGATCTTGATCGTTCAATTTAGCTAAGATGTTACAATTATAAGCATTGCAAGGCCGGACGGCAATTTGACCGGTTACAAGAGGGTTTGAAGAAAGATGACAAGGCACAAAAAGGGACACAAAAAGAGTAAAAAAACTCATTTTGGGCCGGAGCGCAAGATAACAGGTAAAGTAGGTGGAGCGCGGCTGGGGGTAAGGCCGGACCGGGTGACCGGCCGGGTGCTTGATCCGGGAGGTAAAATCGACTGCTCCGAGGAAAGCTTAATCGAACTGACGGCGGCAGACCTGAACTTATCCGGCCAGGGAGTCGCCCGCCGGGACGGTATGGTTTACTTTGTAAATGGATTGTTGCTGGGCGAAACGGCCCCTTGCCGCTTACTTGACCGGCGTAAAAACTATGCGGTAGCAGAGCCGGCGGCCAAGCCGCAAACAGCTGCCGCGCACTCGCGACAAAGTCGGCCGAGATCGGCGAAAACAAGCCTCTTGCCGAAAGACGGGACGAGCAGCTTTAGCCCCTCGCCGGACCGAGTTGAGCCGGCCTGCTCACTGTTTCCCGCTTGCGGCGGTTGTGATCTGCAACATTTAACTTATGAAGCAGAGTTAAGGTGGAAGCAAAAGCAAGTATTTGATGCCCTCGTCCGCATCGGCAGTTTTGCAGAAAAGACCGTGCTTGATCTACTGGCACCGGTTATAGGTATGGCTGAACCCGTTGCCTACCGCAACAAAATGCAATTTCCGGTGACGGCAAAGGGCATAGGCTTCTACCAAAAAGGCAGCCGTAGCGTGGTTGACGGAGCTTGCTGTCCTGCCGGCTTACCACCGGCGGACTTGGTGCGGGATTCTTTTCGCAATTATATGAAAAGGTTTAGCCTGTCGACTTATGATGGAGCGATCGGCCTGGGGCTGGTGCGTCATCTCTTGGTCAGGGTGGGGGAAAGAACCCGGGAATGCATGGTTTGCCCGATTGTAACAGAGCCGGATATGCCGGGCCTGGGCGAGTGGTTGTCTGACTTGAACGGCCGTTTAAAGACCATCGGTTACAGCCTGACCTCGGCTTTTATCAATATTAACCGGGATCGAAGAAACCGTATTTTGGGCCGGGAGTTCCGGCATTGTTTCGGTAGCGATGTGATCTATGAGGAAGTCGGAGGCATCCGCTACCGGATTTCGCCCGCTTCCTTTTTTCAGGTGAACACCAAACAGGCAGAGGTATTGTTCAAGCAGGTGGTTAAATTTGCAGGGGTGCGCCCAACGGATACTGTCTTTGACTTGTATGGTGGAACCGGGTCGATTGCCTTGCAGTTGGCCGGCTTTTGTCAACAGGTGATCGGGAATGAGATGGTAGAGGCGGCCGTGGAGGATGCCCGAAAGAATGCTCGGGACAACGGCATCCTAAATGCCCGTTTTGTGACGGGCAAGGCGGAGGCGGTCGTGCCGGATTTGTACCGGGAGGGTGTGCGTGCGGATGTGGTGGTGGTCGACCCGCCGCGAAAAGGCTGCGATGGGGCCTTGCTTGATACCTTATGCAAAATGCAACCGCGCCGGTTGGTTTATGTTTCCTGTAATCCGGCTACATTGGCTCGGGATTTGAAAATTTTGGCAGATGAGGGTAGCTTTCAGCTGGAACGGGTGCAGCCTGTTGATATGTTCCCGCGGACGACGCATGTGGAGACGGTTGTATTGATGTCTAGGGAGAGCTGAAATGTTTAATACCGGCTTTTGACAAGGTGTTTTAGAAACATGCCCGTCAGCGTTGGGCAGTAAAAATGCTTGGAAAATTTGCTTCGTGGAAACATATCAAAGGAAATGTGCGGAGGGTTGAGTTGCCGGTTTGGATGTCAGAGGGTTGAGGCTTCGGTTTGGATGTTTTCGCGGCAGGGTTGAGACTTCGGTTTGGATGTTTTCGCGGCAGGGTTGAGACTTCGGTTTGGATGTAGGAGGTGAAATAGCTTTTGCTTAAAAAATATGATATCAGGTCATCCGCAAATGCCTGTAAAACATTAGTGGAATTGAGCGGAGTTGAGCTTTCTACTTGGGAAAAATATGTAGGACATGAAAGAGAGTGTAGATATACAGACGATTTAGTGGAAGATGTAATTAAAAACTATGGTCAGCTTCCAAAGAATTATCTTGATTTTGATTTTATATATTTTCATGTAACAACGAGCGCGAATAATTGCGCCTCGATAAAGAAATATGGGATTTTGGATTTAAAGCAGGTATATCTATGTAAAGAATCGGAAATTAGAATCTTTTTAGATCAGCATGGTGTTCTTTTGAATTTAGATAATGGCCTGCTGACTTTCAACGGAAGAACGTATGATATAACTTTCTGTTCAGGAAACTGTCCAAGAACCGGAACACAAGAATATTTATGCTGGTCAATTGGACGAAAGTTTTATTTCGATTACACAACATGCGGCTTCTTATCTGTATGGGAAAGAAGCCCGTATGGTGGTTAAGTGCATTATCGTCCAGAAATATTATGGGATATCGGCAATCTATCGAGACTGGATTTATCAGGAGAATGGGAGCAATCGCATTGCCTTTATGAAATTACGGCTCATATTAGTTGTTCGCCAAATGCTTCATGGGTTTGACTATACTTGTTTCTTTGATGCGAATGTAAAAGCAAAGTTGTCTATCATCTTGCAAGCGGAGAATCATGTTTTAAGCCTACCAGACGGTAAAGCTCGGTTTGTAAAAGAGGTTTCATTGCTGGGACAGGCTTATGCGCTTTCCAAGCCGTCTGACGAGGCTATGAAAAATGCGGAGGAAATTGCTTTTTTCCAAGCGATAAAGGCGAGACTATGCAAGTTTGATGGCGACAGGCACGAGGGCAAGGATCAATATGATTCAGTAATAAAAAGTATCATCAGCACTGCTATCTCTTCTGACGAAGTTGTTGACATCTTTGAGGCCGCAGGAATAGATAAACCAGATATATCCATTCTGTCGGACGAGTTTCTGCAGGAAGTCAAATCCATGCAGTACAAGAATGTTGCTTTAGAGCTTTTGAAAAAGCTACTGAATGATGAAGTGAAGGTACGGACCAAGAGAAATATAGCTCAGTCCAAAACTCTCATGGAAATGCTGGATGGTGCAATTAACAAGTATCAGAATAATTTACTTACGACTGCAGAAGTAATTGATGAGCTTATAAAAATTGCTCAAGACCTAAAAAAGGCTGATATGCGTTCCTCGGAGATGGGGTTGTCCAGTGATGAACTCGCTTTCTATGATGCCCTTAGTTTGAATGATAGCGCAACTGAAGTTTTAGGTGATGAGCAGTTAAGAATAATTGCCCGTGAAGTCGCAGACAAAGTAAGGAAGAATGCGACCATAGATTGGGCGGTTAAAGAGAGCGTTAGAGCAAGGCTGATGGTTATTGTTAGACGAATTCTAAAGAAATATGGTTATCCACCGGATAAGCAGGAACAAGCGATCCAGCTGGTAATGACACAAGCGGCAAATTTGGCTGATGATTGGGTTCAAGAGTGAAGAGGTTGAGGTGATCTTATGTTTGACACGATGAAACTGAATGACGTACTCGCTGAGTACAAACAGAACTTCGTTTCCAAGCAGTGGGGAAACGAAAAATACAAGTGGGAAGCCGTAAAGTGGTTTCAGGACAATTGGGATGTTAATGCTTCTGATTTCCCTGAAATGTTAAACAGGGCCTTGGATAAGACCTTCAATCTACTGGCTTCCAATAACAATTTCCCGAAAGGCATGATTGTAGGGTTTGCAAAGTTGGCTCCAGAAGAAGTCCGTTCCATGTTTATTGCCCTTTTCGATGAGAGCAAGGATGTGTTTGAGAGAATGGATGCATTTAAGATGCAATCGTCTATTCTCTTGGAAAAATATGGAAATGGGGCCGCGCAGCATTACCAGTATGAAAACGCAATCAGCACATATTTGTGGCTGCGCTACCCGGATAAGTATTACATCTATAAATTCGGTGAAGTAAAAACGGTGGCCGGTGAGCTTGAATCCGACTATCGCTTCAAGAAGGGGGCCTATGCCGATAACATCAGAAATTTCTTGAAACTCTACGATGAAATCAGCGTAGCCCTCAAAGAAGACACCGAGCTTGTGAACCTGTTCCAGTCACAGTTGACTGATACCTGCTATCCTGATCCGGAGTTAAAGACTCTTACTATCGATGTCGGCTTCTATATTAGCCGGTATTACTCGCAGAAGGATGCGGTCGCTCACGAGGAAGCTGAATGGTTTCCATCCACCTATTCGCCGGGAATTACTGTTGATGAATGGATAAAACTCCTCAATGATTCAGAAGTCTTTACCACCGCAGGTCTCGAAATCATGAAACGCATGAAAGATTACGGTGGACAGGCCACCTGCAAGCAACTATCCGTAAAGTATGGCCAATCGAGTAATTTCTACAATGCAGGTTCATCCACCCTTGCTAAGCGAATTGCCGATAAAACGGGGTGTCCTCTTTTGAAAGTTGACACTGAGAACTCCAAATGGTGGCCTATCCTCTATGTGGGCCGCCATGCCACAAAGGAGGAACAGGGCTCTTATATCTGGAAACTCCGTGATGAGCTTTCCGAGGCATTGGACAAAGTCGATTTATCTGAAATCGAGCTGTATGTTGCAGCTGCTCCCGGCGAGGAAGATTGTGGATATTGGTGGTTGAATGCCAATCCGAAAATCTGGAGTTTCGCAGATATTGCTGTTGGCGAGGTGCAATCCTATACGCTGTATAACGAAAACGGAAACAAGCGTCGTATATTCCAGAACTTCCTTGATGCCAAGGCTGGCGATATGATTATTGGCTATGAGTCCAATCCAGTGAAGCAGATTGTCGCTATTGGACGTATCAGCGCTGAGCAGGACGGTGAGAAGGTTTTCTTTGAGAAGGTCGAGGGACTTACCTCTCCTATAGATTACGCTACTCTGAAAGGATGCCCGGAACTGGAACGTATGGAGTATTTCCAGAATCCGCAGGGTAGTCTGTTTAAGCTCACCAGAGGCGAGTACGATTTTATTGTTGATATGATCCGTGAAGAAAATCCGGTCGTATCAACTGCTTCTATCGACGCTTATACAAAGAGCGATTTCCTTGACGAAGTTTATATGACTGAAAAGCGTTATGAGAATCTCGTGGCGGTTTTGCAGAACAAGAAGAACATCATACTTCAGGGCGCTCCCGGTGTCGGTAAGACCTTCGCAGCCAGACGTTTGGCATGGTCCATGATGGGAGAAAAGGACGACAGCCGGATTGAGTTTGTTCAGTTCCATCAGAATTATTCCTATGAAGATTTCATGATGGGCTATAAGCCGGTCGAAGATGGCTTTGAGCTGAAGTATGGCATTTTCTATCGCTTCTGCCAGAAGGCCGCCAACCAGCCGGACAAGGAGTTCTTCTTTATCATCGACGAAATCAACCGAGGCAACATGAGTAAAATCTTCGGTGAGTTGCTAATGCTGATCGAGAAGGACTATAGAGGCACCAAAGCGACTCTGGCTTATAATGGGCTCTCATTCTCCGTTCCGAAGAACCTCTACATTATTGGCATGATGAATACGGCGGACCGCAGCCTCGCCATGATCGACTATGCACTCCGTCGCCGCTTTAGCTTCTTTGAGGTAGAGCCGGGCTTCGATTCCGAGGGCTTCATTCATTACCAGAACAGCCTGAACAATGAGACGTTGAATGAACTCGTTAACAAGGTGAAAGACCTGAATCGTGAGATTTCTCTTGATAAGTCGCTGGGTAAAGGATTCTGCATCGGACACAGCTATTTCTGCGGAAGAGATGTTTGCACAGAGGAATGGCTGCACTCCATCGTTGATTACGACATTCTTCCGATGCTGAGCGAATATTGGTTTGATGATGCCAATAAGCTCCAGCGCTGGGAGAACATTTTACAGGGTGTGTTTCAATGATAAAGGATAAGAGCATCTTCATAAAAAACATATATTATATGCTTTCGTATGCCTTCACCACGCTGAATCAAGGCGGTTATGAGGATGTTGCTACCGAGGAATTCGAGAACATGCATAACCTCTTTGCGGCGATTCTTGCCAAAGGCATCGGTCGTCAGCTAAAGCAGGGACTGTATCGTGAGTATCTGAATCGAAAAGAAGATGTGGCTGTTGTGCGCGGCAAAATCGATATGCCGGGTACTATACAGAATCGTCTTGCCAGAAAGCGGGTGTTGACCTGCGAGTATGATGAGCTGTCGGAAAACAATCTGCTGAATCAGATACTAAAAACGACAGTTATGCTCTTGCTCCGGCATGCGAAAGTGGATCAGGAATACAAGAATGATCTGAAAAAAGAAATGCTGTTCTTCTCGAATGTTGACACAATCGATCCTACCACAATCCGCTGGTCGGCCATTCGGTTTCAGAGGAACAACAATACCTACCGTATGCTCATCAGTCTGTGCCAGCTTGTTTTAGAAGGAATGCTTCTGACAACAGATGATGGTGAATATCGATTGAATTCCTTTATAGATGAGCAGCGCATGAATAGGCTGTATGAGAAGTTCATCCTTGAGTATTACGCAAAGGAATGCCCGCAGGTATCAGCAACAGCCTCGCAGATTCCTTGGGCCTTGGATGATGGCGTAGGGACGATGCTTCCGGTTATGCAGAGCGATATTATGCTGACAAAAGGCAGTGATGTCCTTATCATCGACGCCAAGTATTACACGCATACGACTCAAACGCAATACGATGTTCATACATTGCATTCGGCAAATCTGTATCAGATTTTCACCTATGTGAAAAACAAGGATACGGATTTCGGAGATAAGCCTCACAAGGTTTCCGGCATGCTGCTGTATGCGGCTACCGATGAAGCAATCCAGCCGGACAATGTTTATCAGATGAGCGGTAACCAGATCAGCGTAAAAACGCTCGATCTGAATTGTGATTTTGCTGAAATTGCCGCGCAGCTGAATGCGATAGTGGAGGATCTGTCTCTTATACACATCTGACGCTGCCGACGATTCGCCACCGGT
>CAMXYS010000052.1 GCA_947253135.1 uncultured Clostridia bacterium | reverse complement strand
CCTGAACTGCTGGCTGTTGCCACACCGGATGAGAACTTCACTTACTCCATCGTCAAGACCTCTAGTTCTACAGGCGTGACGGCTGTCAGCCAAGGCACTCATGCCTATGGTACGCCGTTAACCTTTAAGTTGGCCCATGGTGACAAGCTGATCATCAACAAGATGTATGGTGGTTCTACCATTGTGACAGCGGATGAGACGGATCCTCATGGCCACACTAAGAGCGTCAAGTTCACCCCCGCAGGTGGTGGTACGGATAAGACTGTGGTTACAAACGAAATCATCACCGGCAAGGGTGCACATGCTCTGGTAACGAACGATAAGACTCAGACAACCCAGGTTGGTTTCTTCCTGGACAATGCACCTGTTGCCTTAGCCATTGTGCTGTCAGTGGGCCTGCTGGTTGCTTTTGTTGTTGTCAATCGGAAGCGCAAAGCCGGTAGAGAATAAGACTCAAAGTAGTCTAATACATCCGTTCATAAGGTTCTGTCAATCAGATGCCTTAAAGATAAACTTGAATCCTAGAAAAGGAGAGAATCATGAAAATAAACAAGAAGAATCGGAGGATTAGCAAGTTTTTTGCCTTGCTCTTGTCCGGCCTGACCTTTATGTCCGTAAGCGGTCTGGTGAGTGCACAAGAGCCCGAACAGACAGATGTCAAGGCTGCCATTACCAAAGAGGTGAAGATGCCGGAAGGTATCGCGAAACCGACCGGGAAGGTTACCTTTCAGTTTGCTCAGGCGGATGCCACTAGGGATCCGAAATTAGCTGATGTTGAGATCGCTCTTCCGGGCACTCCCAAAGAAAGTACAACCGGTGGTATAACCACCCTTACCTATGAAAAAGCCCTTGAGGAAATCAGCACGGCTACCGGTAAGCCCTTTGCCGGCAAATCCGCCGGTTTCTATGAGTACACCGTAACCGAGCTTGCCAGTGGTATTGATCAAACAGCTGAAGGTAAGTTGACCAAACAAGTCATCTACTCTAAGGCTTCATACAAAATGCAGGTTCAGGTTGCCAACAAGACTCAGAATGGTACACCGACCGGTGAAGTCTACATCAAGTTAATTAAGGTGACCCCGCTTACAGATGATGCAGGTAAGGCCATCCCTAACGCTGAGAAGGTTGAGCCCAAGCCGTCCGATGATGGAAAGCAAGGAAACGGCTTCAAGTTTATCAACGAATACTCCACAAAGATTGATAATGGGGGAGAGACAACGCCGTCAACTGCTCCTTTCTCGATCGAGAAGATTGTTGCCGGTGATGAAGGTGACGTCAACCAGGCTTTCGAATTCAAGTTCACCATCCAAAAGCCGGCTTTGATTGCAGAAAAGAATCCTTCAAACACCTTTACTTATTCAATCGTGACCAGCACTGAGAATGGTGCAAATGTAACGGCTCAAACCGGAGTTGAGGGTACCTACGGCCAGGAAGTTACTGTTCAACTGGGCCACAAGGACAAGCTGATCATCAATAAGGTCTATGGCGGTAGTAAGGTAACTGCAGACGAGTCTAATGCTTATGGGCATGAGAAAAAGATAGCTTACACACCTAACGGTGCAGCTGCTAAAACTGAGATCAACAATGAGATCCTTCTGGGTGAAAACAATGCCGCCGTCGTAACGAATACCAAAAACTCTACGACGACCGTCGGTTTCTTCCTGGACAATGCCCCGATTATTCTGCTGATGGTACTTGCCGCCGCTTCCGTTGTCACCTTTGTCGTGGTCAACAAAAAGCGTAGTGTTCAGGGCTAAGAGAGATCTTTCTTAGAGCGGCTTAGAACCGGGAAAGTTATTTCCATGAGTGATGTGACTGCTAGATCCGCTTCGGCGAGGTCTAGCAGTCAACACCCATAATTTTTACTGTTTCTGTCTTATCTTATCTCAGCTCTGGGTTGTGAATTAAAGGCTTGAGGGCAGGTTGTGGCTAAGATAAAAGAGAAAGAGTCAAAGTTACTAAAAATAAATGGAGATCAGAACATGCAAACATGCGATGATAACTTAAAAACTGCTAAAAACTCGGTGGGCAGAACGACAGGCCGAGTGGGACAGTTTTTTCGTCTGATTCTGGCGCTAACCTTTCTCGTCTGCCTTTTTCAGGGAGAGGTGTTCGCGGCCTCAAGTCAGGAACACGGTTTAAGGGTTGATTTGCCGGTCGGTCAAGAGTTTTTGGACAAACAATCCAAACCGGATCCGATAGGCCGGGATTATTCGGTTACCTATCGGTTGACCTTCCTGGATGGGCCGACTTCTTCGGGTGCGGCACCCATGCCTGCAGACAGCAGGGGAAATACCTATACCTTCAGCGTAAAGGGGACCATGAAAGATCAGGCCGCTTTTACGATTCCCTTAAGCTTTAGCCCTTTCTCGCACAGCCCTGGCCTTTACCGTTATCAAATCGAGGTGTCTCCTGATCAAGATACGGATGTCCGTTCACAGTACAAACTGGATACAGTCCGTTACATTTGTCAGTTGAAAGTCTTGAACGATCCCAGTCCGGGGCAAGGGTTTAAGTTAAGTAGCCTTTACTTTAATAAGCTGGATGACGAGGAGGGTAAATTAGCATCGATTTGTTTTAGCCATATCGCCCTAGCCGATCGCCCCTCGGAGACGACTGCACCCAGCACTTCGACAACGGCTTCACGGGCTTCTGCCAGTTCGGAGACCGGTCCGACAACCGGCTCAGCGACAGCTAAGCTTTTAGCCAGGACGGGTGAAGGAAACCGGTTGGCGATGATTCCATTCATTCTCTTAGCCCTGGCGCTTGTTTTGATCGGTTCGCGCCGCTACAGCTCAAGGCAGTAACTTAGTTGCTCGGTCAGCATTGGATTATTCTACAATCGGTTATTAGGAAAGCCCGGCTCGAGTTGGCCGGGCCTTTCTTCCTGAAAAGAAAGGCATGGCAGGGGTAACCCGACCATCTATAGACAAATGGCAGAGGATCATATTCATCAGGAGCATTCAAACGCGGTTGATCAGCCGACAGAAAGTGCGGCAAAAAGTGCGGATCAAAAGGCCGGCAAGCGGTTAAAATATGAGATCGTCGGCATCGGGATGAAGCTGGCCATTGTCGCCATTATCCTCTCCCTACTGACGACTTTTATTTTCGGTTTCAAACGCAGTGATAACCGCATGATGTATCCCTCTATCCAGCCGGGTGACCTGGCTATTTATTATAGGCTGGCCAGAGCTTATAAGTATGGGGATACCATTGTGCTTAAAGAAGATAAAGAGGAGAATATCCTCCGGGTGATTGGTGTGCCGGGTGATACGATCGACATCAATGACCAGGGTCTGCTTTTAAACAATGCCATCCTCGGCGAAGATTACAAAACAGGGGAAAATCTGCTTTTTCAGTCTAATGTTAAGTTCCCCCTGAAACTTGGAGAAGATGAACTCTTTGTCCTGGGTGACCGTCGCGAGGAATCAAAAGACAGTCGATTTTACGGCCCGGTCCCCCTCGACTATGTAAAAGGCAAAGTCATCTTTCTTTTTCGCGGCAGACAAAATGCCCATTAAGCCCTTGTCAGGGATAGGCTTGACCATTTTATCAGTTTAGATCTTTATTTTATGTGTCGTTCTAGGAAGGAAATCAATGATGCGCTTGTCTACCAGGAGTAAATTAAGAATGGCCGATGGAATTTCCTTTCTTTCCAGATTGATTGATTGGGCCTTTATTCTATTTTTCCTCTTAATCATCTTGCTTTCTGTCTATGTATTAAAAGATACGGAAGCGGTTTACCGGTCAGCCGGTGCTGAGCAATTTGCCAACCTTAAACCCCGGCCTGCCAATGACGGGGGGCAAGTGAAGTACAGTTTTGACGATGTTTTAAAAATTAATTCCGATGTTCAAGCCTGGCTGAAGGTCTACGGGACGGCCATTGATTACCCGGTTTTACATGCTGAAGATAATTCCAAGTATTTGACCACAGACTTGTGGGGCAAGTTCTCCTCGGCCGGCAGCCTCTTTATCGACGCGGCCAACGCAGGTGACTTCAGCGACTTTAATACCATTATCCACGGGCACCACATGTATGCTCATGCGATGTTTGGCGATATCAGCAAATTTGAGGGCAAGGCTTTTTTTAACAGCCACACCTACGGTGAACTGATTACCAAAGAGGGAAAAAAAGGAATACATTTTTTTGCCTATTTGAAAGTGGACTCTGACAACTCATCGATCTACAGAGGACCGATCACGGATCAGCAACAGAGACAGGCCTTTCTCGATGAGGTCAAGCAGCAAGCTTTCCATTACCGGGATATCGGGCTGACCCCGACAGACCACATTGTCGTGCTAAATTCCTGCCGCGATGCCACCTATAAGGCTAGGCAGGTCCTATTAGGTGTCATCACCGATGAGATTTACCCCAACAACTTCTCGGACCCGGAAGCGGGTGGCCTGCACAGTGGTGGACGGAATGCGATATTTGATCGGATCGATCCCAGTATTAAGCCCTACTTGGGCATCATCCTGTCTAGTCTTTTATTGCTCATTCTGGCTATGCTTCGCCTTTTGTTTAAGCGGAGGGACCAAAGGGCAGATGGCCGGGGCGCAGAAGTGGATGATCGCCCGGTCAAATAATCTCCAAAGTTGGGGACCGGACGACCGCCCGGCCCCCAAGGAACCGGCTGCTGGATTTTCCTATTCGTTCAAGCCCTCGTTTGCAACAGACTCATCGTGCGAGCGGCGTTGCAGTGCAGAAGGTCGTAGCGGCGGGCTAAGTTCTTGGGTTGTGGGGGTACTTAAGTAAGACTGCTTTTTATCTCCTGTAAAGCAGTTGCTTTTGCCGGACGGTGTTAAGTAGACAACACTACATCTTATTGGGGTAAGTGAACAATGTAAGAAACAGGTTCTTCAAGTTCAGGCGAGGTGAAGTAAAAAATTGCATAATGATCAAATATATCTACCAGTTGGTAGGCCTGTTTGGGTCCAACTTCAATATCGCTAATTTCAACCAATTTTCCGGTAGATGGCTCATACAGAATTGGCAACCCTCCTGATTGTTGGACCCCCATAAAGCGCTTGTTTCCTCTTAAGCCGAAGAGCGAGAAATGGGTATCGTGTTCATCCTCTGTGCTAAGTTCGTGCCTAATTAGGACGCTTTTTTCCCCGTCTTTAAATTCTGAGATGACCTCATTAGTTGGCTCGGGAGACGAGGATTTCGGAAATATCTCAATTGCAAAATAGCAGTCCCCATATTTTAAGGGTGATAGATAGTAACCGTCATTTGCTATAGTTTTATATTCATTTTTATCGTTGAGGTCGAACGAGCAAATCGCACATATTTTATAAGATGTTCGGGCATTGGGATTTGGGTCGAATTCACTCAATCGATTCCAAAGTACTGTACGCCCTTCCTCTTTTTCAAGACTGAGTTGGGCATGAAAGCCATCATCTACCTTTAATTTCTCGATTATTGTTTCCTTCCCATTTTTTATGTCGGTGTAAGAAATGCAAGAATACCAAGTTTGATCTTCATAGGTGGGGTAAATTAAAAATACTTTATCGTCCAGCACCACCATCGATTCAGGAAATAGGTCAAAGGGGAGGGGGGCGTCTTTTGAAAGTCCTTTATAGTCGATTCCTAACAATTCATGAATGGAGTTATCTTTAAGGTTTTTAACCATCAGTTTCCAGCTCAACGTCTCAACTTTTCCTGGGTCTGCTACTTCTATCCAGATGAGTTGCTCCTGATCTCCCCAAGCCAGCCGAATAAAGTTTTGGGGAAAATAGACTCGCTCTAAATAGGTCAATGAATCATCTGATATATTGTAGCTTGCTAAAGAGACAGCATCTAATTTTTCCGGAAAACCTACCTTATCTCCTTGGAAGTCATTAATTTCATCCGGTGTTACGGCGGTGAGAAAATCTCCATCGCTCCACTCATCGAGAAATAAGGAGGGGTTAATATTCGAGGTGAAATTAATTTCTTTAAATTGATAGCTAGGTTCTTGGTCTGGATCAAATTTAATTTTCTGAAGCTTTTCTTTTTTTGTTGGTGATTGAACAAAAGACGGGCCTGTTTTAGGAAATGATTGTCCACCTTGATCCTGTGTTGGTGCCTTACCTTCAAAAAGAGGTGAACAGGCTGCAGTCACAAATACAAGGCTACTTGCAATAAGGGTTGTGGCTATAAAATTTTTAATAAGATTTTTCATCCTGATCACCTCTTGATGAGAAACTACAATCTTTTATGACTAGTCAAACTGTTTGAGTGAGCTTTTGTAGCTAGGCAATTATTCCTTTTGGTTTTGTAGATGAAGCCATAGAGCTGTATGTAGACCAATATTCATGATTCCCGACCGGTCTCCAAGATTCAACAACATAAAATTTATCAACGCTGTCATCATATCCGGAAATTAAAACGTAATGACCATGGCCGGGGCGGTAGCCTCTCCAGTAAGGATGAATCGGATCGCTATAAGAATTAGCACTGCCAACGTTTATATTAGCAATCACACCAAATGGATTGACCCATGTTCTGCCCTCGTATTTGTGACCATTGAAAGTACTTCTGTACTTTGTTGTTGTGTAACGTACACGTTCGCGTACAATCCAACGCCAATCCCCGGAGTTATAGTTAGAACCGTATTCCGGCAGGTAGTTGTTACCTGGGGCGTATTGATTGAGGACACTGACCCAGTTTCCAGGGAAGATTGTCCCATATGCTGAGCTTGTTCCCAGTGCCTGTGTAAAGGTCCATTCACTGGGTGTGCTCTGATAACCCGTGCGCCAATTATAGCCACCAACAAGGTTTCTAGCCGCAGCAGGACCACAGGTATAGTTAGTTTCCTGCCAGTAATCGCCATGCGAAATAACTGTTTTTGTTGGATAAGAGGCTCTAGCACTGATTCTTGCGATAGGGGCCGGTTCTGCAATCTCACTTTCTTCTTTAAAATAACCAAATTGGGGTAAGTTTTCAGGATCGTATTTGATTTCTCCGTTATCAATTGCTTCTTGGGTTCGTTTTGCTAAAGCCTGTAGCTCAGCTTCTGCATCTCTGGTAGCGTTGGTGTCGGCAGAGAGTGCGGCACATTCGGCTTCATTGATTTCCCTATTGGCATCTTCTTGCAAGGCAATTTCAGATAACTCATCATGATAGGCAGGTATCTCTGAATCGGCTGCGAACAAAGATGTGACGGGTAGTAACATAATCCAGCAAAGGGGAATTAAACCTTACTTCTTAAAAATTTTCATTTTCATATCCCTTCCAATTCGGTTTCACTTGTTTTCTTTTTTGACCATACTGTTACCCTTAAGCAAGGTTGGGAGAAGAACAGAAGCAGGAAAATAAAGATTATGAGGTGTCCATAAGCGCCTCCTTAACTATTAATTTTAATAACACCTATTAATTTAATTGAAAAATAACATTTACGAAATCAGCTGTCAACACATTAACCAATAAGGTTATATAAATTATGATTTGTTCTATGCAATTGCACAGCATGAGGCTTTCGTTATTCTGTTGGATATATTTGAAAAAAGTTTATTCTGAATATAAAGTACAGAAATATAAAGTACAGACTCAAAACTTGAAGGTTTGCCGAGTTCTTCTGCGGGTGGCCCAGTTTGTTTTTACATTCTATGCATTGCTGTGCTCATCAGCTTGCGGTGTCGTCACAATTTCGGAAAAGTCCCCCCAAAGAGAGTCAACAAGTGGGGTATCTCCCGGTATGGATTGTGATATAGGCTTATCTGCTGGGACAACTTTGATTGACGGGCTTCTGGATTATGACGAGGAGACAATCAATTTTGACAAAACTAATCTGGAGTTCGGGTGCTTGGTTATGGATTCGGAGCTGGGCGACCAAGTTAGTCTCCTAATTTTGTCCCCGATCACGATCAAATCATTTTTGCTTTAAATGAAAATCTTTATGTTAATACAGCCAGTACGATTAAAGGGGGAGTTGTAAAATAAACTGAAATAAAAAGCGGCTCCAGCCATCCTGTACAATGTATATAGCAAATCCACAAAGGAAGACATCTGTGAGCCACATACAGGTCGTCTGGAAGCTGGTCATTGGGAGATGGATTGCATTAAATCTGTGAAGGGTGACCGCAGTTGTCTGCTGACTTTAGCGGACCGCAAGACAAGAGACAGCTATTTACTACGCTAGGGCGTATGCCCCATGGGAATGTGGCAGCAATGAAAACTTGAAGGTATTTATCCTTTATTTCATAGTAAAAGGGGACGTGATCAGACGGTTAGCTAGAGGCACTAACAAACGGTTAGAAGAATTTATTAATCACTATCCCCGTAAGCAGATAGGCGGCTTAAGTGCCAAAGAATTTACTCATCAAAAAGCAGCATAAATTAGCTCCTACATCGGACAGACAATCGATTTCAGTTTAACTTGCAATTCGCACAAGAGCGTCTGACAGGACGAAGCTTCTTCATTCATCTGAAAATTATGCTAAAATCAATCTTTGTAAACAAATGTTTGTGAAATACTTTAAATAAAAAGGCAAGATAGCCGCTGCAGGAGGCACTATAGTATGAGTATCTTTATGGATAAGACCCTTTTAATCACCGGTGGCACCGGTTCTTTCGGCCACGCTGTCCTCGACCGTTTTATGGACACTGATATAAAGGAAATTCGCATCTTCTCGCGTGACGAAGAAAAACAAGATCAGATGCGTCATGCTTTGCGGTCCAGTAAAATTACTTACCACATCGGAGATGTGCGCGACCGTGACAGCCTTCGTAATGCTATGTACGGTGTCGACTATGTTTTTCATGCGGCTGCCCTTAAAGAGGTGCCCAGTTGTGAATTTTTCCCCATCGAGGCAGTCCGCACCAATATTATCGGCACAGATAATGTGATTGCCGAGGCTGTCGCAGCGGGTGTCAAGAAGGTCATTTGCCTGTCGACAGACAAAGCGGCCTATCCTATCAATGCCATGGGTATGACAAAAGCCTTGATGGAAAAAGTTTATGTGGCCAAATCTCGGACGATTGACCCGAGCAGGACGATTGTTTGCGGGACCCGCTATGGCAATGTCATGTGTTCCAGAGGATCAGTTATTCCGCTTTTTGTTAATCAAATTAAGCAAGGTCGCCACCTGACTGTGACCGAGCCGGAAATGACTCGCTTTATGATGACCTTGGAAGAGGCGGTTGACTTGGTGCTTTATGCTTTTGAGCATGCTAATACGGGAGATACCCTCATTATGAAGGCTCCGTCTTCATCCATAGCCACTTTGACCCAGGCCGTCAAAGAATTATTTGCAGACAAGGATTATCCGGTTGATGTCATCGGTATTCGCCACGGTGAAAAAATGTATGAAACGCTGCTGACCAAAGAAGAGCGCATCCATGCAGTTGACCATGGCCATTTTTACAGCATACCGGCGGATAATAGGGATTTGAATTATGCTAAATTCGTCGTAGAAGGGACAACCGAGCGTGAAGGCTACGAAGAATTCAATTCTGACAATGCGCCTAAATTATCCGTTGAGGATTTAAAAAATAAACTTTTAACGGTACCTTACATTCAAAATGAATTGAAGAAAATGGGGCGTGACTAAAAGAGAGCTCTAGTAATCGGGAGGTCAGTCATGAAGATCCTAGTCACCGGAGCAGCCGGTTTTATCGGTAAAAATCTTTGTACAGAGTTGGAGAACCGACAAAAGTCCGGCCGGTTAAAAATTGCTGAACTTTATTGTTACGACAAGGATAACAGCAAATCTGAATTGGCCACATGGGCACAGACGTGCGACTTTGTTTTTCACTTGGCCGGTGT
>CAMXYS010000051.1 GCA_947253135.1 uncultured Clostridia bacterium | reverse complement strand
AGACAGAAGACCCTCTGTTTTTGACGTTATTCATTATTATTTCTTTTAAATTTGTAAAACTAAAATCCAGAAGTAAATCTTAGCTTGAACCTTCATTTTCAAAAATTCTGCCGAGCCAATTGTATCTTTTCTCTTTTGAAAAAATTACTGGCCCCCTCTGGTGCCGATAGATTGATGATATGGGCTGTTTTTCATGCTCAACCCCGCACTCCTTTTTCCGCGCACTTAATATGTCAGCTCTGATTTTGCCATATCGACAATCAGCTGATTGAATTTTTTGGCAAACACTGGCGGGATGTTGTGTTTCGCTTTTTCCCATACTTCATAACGACAATGAGGATTGATACCAGCCATTTCCCTGACCGTGTCAATGACCTCCTGCTGCTCTTTTTCCCCCGCCAAGGCCATCATCGGAATGGACACAGTGGCAAAAGCCGGTACACTTTCAAATGTTATACCGTTATCAATGGAATGGCAGATGCTTTCCAGCTTAACTTCTTGCATCTGGTCTACAAATTTTCTCCGCTGTGTTGTCGGCAGTCCATTCATTATGCCAATAATGTTACACAGCCACTTTTTCTTGAGCAGCGACAACTGTTTCTTATTTTTTTCAATCGCTTCCGTCAAGCTGGATTCTGTCTTATATAACCATGGACTAACCAGAATTGCAGAATAAAACATGTCCGGATACTCCGATACAAGTTTAAAAGCAAGCTGTGCACCCAGTGAAAATCCGACCAATAGGACTTTTTTGTCAAGGCCGTTGACAAAGCTTGCCAGTTCAGCAGCACAAGCCTCCGTATTAAATACTCGATCAGCCTCGTCTCCAAATCCCATGATATGTGGCACAATGATATGAAAGCGACTTTGCAGTGGATATTGTCTGCCATAGCAATGAACAAAATTGGCTCCATGAAGCATGACGATGGTACTGGCATTTTCTTTACCATATTCTTCAATTTTCACGTTGTAAAACCTCCACAAGTAAAACTTAAACTCTCTTTGGCAGCTAAGACCTCAATGTTAAAATGCTTGCGCAATGGGGTAGAAAATTTTCACTAGAATTGCAATCGCTGTCAGATGGGGCAAGGGCATAATGGTAAAAAACACCTACCGGTCGCACTTTCCCCCCTTGGCAACCGGAAGTTCCATCTCCAGATTTGTTCCAGATTTGTTAAAGCGGCAAAATGAATGATCAGAAACGACTGCTGCGCCTTTTCATAAACAGGGGCTTTAGCCTGCTTCTATATTCTGCCAGGAGGACTGATAAGATAAAGTCATACAACAAGGCCCCCACCAGTAAAAACAGGGCTAAGATAGGGACGCCTATGCCAAACTTCTCTCCCCACAGCTTTATGGCCGGTGTCACGAAAGATCGAAAGACTGCAAAGGCTAAAGTGATGAGAAGCAAGAAGAGCGGCAATTTGGCCATGGCGCCCACGCACCAAAAGCGAAAGAGGCTGCCCGGAATCAACAGCTTGCTCCGCGACAGTCTCTCTTCAATAAGGCTCTTTAATAAAGGCCAAGGACCAAAAAAAATTAAAAAGGGCCAGCTTTGGGGAAGGCCGATCAGGGGAACGGCCAACAGCCCGGTGCCGACAAAACAAATCAAGCCTGCCCTTAAGTCCACCAGGTCTACAACCAGCATCAAGACTAAAGAAGTGATGACAAGGACAGTGAGGCGGCCGGTTGGCAGCAAGCGGCAAAGCAGTAAGGCCAACAAGATGAGGGCTGCTGCTACACCGGCATAGCTGATGCGGCGGACAGCAGACACAGGGGCTGCTGTCGCCCGCGTCTGCTGCCCCGTCTGAGTTTGGTCACCGCCAGACTCCTTAGCTAAATTGGCTTTATCCCGGCACACAGGAGTCCCCGCTTAACAGCAGGTGCACAGGTCACCACCCATGCACTCACAGCATGTATCCGCTGCGCACAAGGCACACAAAGTATCACAGGAACAACAGCCGCCACCGCCGCCGGCGTTGCCACCGTAATAAGGGCCACCTTGGAAAGGACCCCCTTGGTATTGTTGCCCGCCGGACTGCCGGTAAGCATTTCCACCTTGATAGGACCCACCTCCGCAAGTCTGACCATAGGCCGCATCGTAGGGTCCATTGGACCCACCGGTTGCATAGGCTGCCCCGCCTAGCCTGACCCTGTCATACTCTTTTCTTTTTTTAGAATCAGATAGTATGTCATAGGCCTCATTGATTTCTTGCATCTTGGCCTTGGCTTCCGCCTCCAACGGATGCCCGACATACTGGTCCGGGTGGTACTGCTTGACGAGTGCCCGATATTTGTCCCTTATCTCCGCCTCACCGGCAAACGGTGAGACGCCTAAAATTTTGTATAGATCCTTGTCCGGCATAGTGCCCTCTTTCTTTTAAAATCGATAACACTAGAATTATAGCGGATTTTGAAGAATGCTGCCCAGACTATATCGCCCTTTTTTTATTAACCTTCAGCTTTTTCATTGCCATTTTATAAAGTTTATTTAACCTTCGCTCCGCCCCACTCTACGACGGTGAACCCCTCGCGCACCGGCGTGATCAACTCTTGTTCTGCAATTTGTATTGGAGTCTTGGAAGCATACCAAGTCATGAAGACTCTGATCATGGTGTCTTCTTTGGGCAATACGGTCAGGTTTGCATCTTGGGTATAAGCTTGATCCTGAAATTGAATGATATTAAACGGATTGTTTTCCATCTGCGGTAGCCAATAGATGATAAATTCATTGATTTCTCGGTCGTTCAAACCCAGCTTAGCTAACTTGTCCTCTAAGAAGCTGGCTGTATCTTTTCCTCTGACGCAAAAGCCCCGATCAATCTTGTAACCACCGGGCTTCTGTCCTTCCCAGAAGAGGGCGTAGTATGATTTTCCATCCTCGCCTTCAAGCGTCCCATCAGGATGGGCCGTGACATTCCAGACATTGTTTTCAGAAAAGCTCGGATAGATATGGGTCAGTTCTCCCTTATAATCCAGACGGACAGAAAGCCTCTGTGTTTCTTCCGGATAGAGGTAAATAACCGGCTTATATTCCTTTGTCTCTGTCTCTCGTCCACACGAAAGACTTGAAACAAGGATCAGCAGCAGACCTAAAAGGACCATGATTTTCTTTTGCATAACGGGCTCCTCTCTGTTCTTTGCATGGAATCTAAAAGATGATGCTTATCAGTGTTGAAAATTGGGTGTTGTGAAAAAACCGACGCAATTCAGGCATCCACTCACTACAATTTGACCGGCGGTTCGCCGGCTAAAACCAAGCGCCGGGCCAGAGGGATGCCTGCCGCTGCAATATTGCCGATGATATTGCCATCCCGCCGGTAAGGTAAAAGAGCCAAGGTCCGGTCCAATGAAGCCTCCAGCTGCTCTAGTTTAAACAAAATGCGGACATCCAGATCAGCTGCTTGAGCCGGCCGTTCTCGCAGCAGCCTGTCCTTTTCTTCCGGCGGCGGTTGCTCCAAGTCTTTAGCCAGGCTTGGCAAGGGATTCTTGCTCCCCTGACGAGCATCCTCTCTGCGGTCGTCTACCGCATCTATTAGGTAGATCCATTGTCCCAAATCATTGCCCGCTAATGCCATGGCCTCCACCTGTCGCTCAGTCAGATCCAGCTGCTTTGCACCTTGCCGAAACAAGTAACTCAAAAAATGTCCAAAAGCCACCGTTGCCCCGGTCCCGTCATCAGCTGCCTCAGCCCTGTAAAAATCAGTCATCATCACCTTGGCTTCAGCTTTAAAATCAGGCAAGGTTCGGCCCGCTTTCTTAAATGCCCCGGTCAAAATCGCCATGGCCAGGCGGCTCTGCCAAGCTCGCTCCCCGTCTGCTATATCGTCCTCTAAATTCAATTCAGCCAAAATCACTGTTGCCGCTGCACAAAACAAAAGTACATCATCGGCTTGTGCGATCGGCCGCTTGCGCCGCGGGTGCAAGACACAAGTCTCCCCGGTGACCAGGGGCTCTGCCGGCCCCAAAGCCTGCAAAAGCAGGGCAAAAAAAGTCATGTCATAGGAGACGGCCAGACGGGGAAGTTGCCCGAATTGCCGGCCGATCACCTTGCACAGGCCGCAATAAACTGACCGGTAGCGGTTGAATTCTTTAATTTTCAGCTCCGCCTTGTCGGGCCTGACATAACCGAACATTAAGTCTCCTTTAACACGCTTCCTACACGGAATGACTAAAGTCTGAACCAAGCTGCGATAAAAGGCTCTCAGGCTGATTCCACCGCTCTTTGAGCCTCCTGCTCTTGTGCTATACTATAACTTATTATGATGGATAGTAAGGAGTCTGACAAACCATGACAAAAGATACAGTGCGCACCCGCTTTGCCCCCAGCCCGACAGGGTCTATGCACATCGGCAACCTGCGGACTGCCCTCTATGAATACCTGGTCGCCAAGTCACAAGGCGGCCGTTTTATCTTGCGGATTGAAGATACCGACCAGGAGCGGCAGGTCGAAGGTGCCGTTGATATTATCTATGACACGCTGAGCCAAGTCGGTTTGACCTACGACGAGGGACCGGATATCGGCGGCCCCTATGGGCCCTATGTGCAAAGCGAGCGCAAAGACGACTACAAAGACGCCGCTCTCAAGCTAATTGAAGCCGGTCATGCCTACTATTGTTTTTGCAGTCCCGAGCGTCTGGAGCACTTACATGAAGAGTCTGATAACCGGGCAGGATCTCCGCACAGCTGGGGCTACGACCGCCATTGCAGAAACCTGCCTGAGGAAGAAGTACAGGCCAGACTGGCCGCCGGCGAGCCCTATGTCATCCGACAAAAGGCCCCGCTGGACGGAACGACTTCCTTCCACGACGAAGTCTTCGGTACCATTACCGTTGACAACGCCGAGATTGAAGACCAGGTCCTGCTGAAGTCGGACGGCTTTCCCACCTATAACTTTGCCAACGTCATCGATGACCACGCCATGCGCATCACCCACGTTGTCCGGGGCTCGGAATACCTTTCCTCCACCCCTAAATATAACCTGCTGTACGAAGCTTTAGGTTATCCGGTGCCAACCTATATCCACCTGCCCCTAATTTTAGGTGAGGACGGACAAAAGCTGTCTAAACGTCACGGAGCGACCGGCTTTGCTGAATTAGTGGCCCAAGGTTACCTGCCGGAGGCCATCACCAACTACATTGCCCTCCTGGGCTGGGCACCGTCAGATACCCAAGAAATTTTCAGCCTGAAAGATCTCTGCCGGGCCTTTACCATTAAAGGGATCAGCAAGTCCCCCTCTACTTTCGACTACAACAAATTAAATTGGTTCAATGCGGAATATCTGCGCCATAAGACCCCGGCAGAATTTGTCAGCCTGTGTCGACCCTATTTAGACAGCTGTTTAGAGCCCGGCAGCTATGATGATCAACTGCTGGGTTCAATCTTACAACCACGGATCAGCCGACTCACTGAAATACCGGACTTAGTAGACTTTCTGGCTGAACTGCCGGCTGACTATGACTTGGAACTCTTTCGCCACAAGAAGATGAAGACGACACCGGAGAACGCCTTGACCATTCTAACCGCTCTCAGCGCCCGCCTGGCTGCTTTAGACGAGTGGACGTCAGACTCCCTCCACAGCAGCTTAGTTGATTTTGCCAAAGAACAAGGCCTTAAAAACGGCCAAGTTATGTGGCCTTTGCGCATCGCTGTGTCCGGCAAACCGGTCACCCCCGGCGGAGCCACGGAAATTTGCCAGCTGTTAGGTCAAGCCGAAACCTTAAACCGCATCAGTATTGCCCTCGATAAGCTCAGAGAAAAGGCTTGAACAAACTGATTTGAACCCAACTTGAAGAACACACTGAAGCGACTGCAAGACCATACCGCCGGCACTGCAGCCGGAACATAAGGAGACCAAAAAATTATGCCTTCCACAGACCGTTCTGAAGAAAAAAAAGCAGCGGAGACAACCGCTCCCCCTGACGCTGCAACTGCAGCCGGAGCAGCTGCAGCAGAAAACGAGACTGACGAAGCCACCGTTTCGCGTCACTTCATCCAAAATTTTATCGATGAAGATCTGGCTCCCGGCGGCCGCAGCCACGGCCAGACCGTCCACACCCGTTTTCCGCCTGAGCCAAACGGTTACCTTCACATCGGCCACGCCAAGGCCATCTGCATTAATTTTGAACTGGCAGAAGAATATGGCGGCCTCTGTAACCTGCGGATGGATGACACCAATCCTGTGAAAGAAGACCAGGAATTCGTCAAAGCTATCCAAGAAGATATCCATTGGTTGGGCTTTGACTGGGGTGACCGCTTTTACTTTGCCAGCGACTATTTTCCGCAGATGTACGAATATGCCTGCGAGCTGATTAGACGTGGCTTGGCCTATGTCTGTGACCTCTCCGCTGAAGAGATCAGAGAGCACCGCGGCACCTTGACAGAGCCCGGCACCAACAGCCCCTACCGCGACCGGTCACCGGAAGAAAGTCTGGACCTCTTCGCCCGGATGAAGGCCGGCGAATTTCCGGACGGCAGCCACACCCTGCGGGCTAAAATTGATATGAGCTCCGGCAATATGAATATGCGTGACCCGGTCATCTACCGCATTGCCCACGCCCACCACCACCGCACCGGGAACGAGTGGTGCATCTACCCCATGTACGACTTTGCCCACCCCATCGAAGACGGACTGGAAGGTATCACCCACTCCCTGTGCAGCATCGAGTTTGAAGACCACCGCCCGCTTTACGACTGGGTGGTCGCCAACTGCGACCTGCCTGCTCAGCCCCGGCAAATTGAGTTTGCCCGGCTCGGTATGAACTATACGGTGATGAGCAAACGCAAACTGGCCCACTTGGTGGAGGCCAAGATCGTCGACGGCTGGGATGACCCCCGCATGCCAACCCTTAGTGGCCTGCGCCGCCGCGGCTTTCCGCCGGCTGCCATCCGCAACTTCTGTCGCGGTATCGGTGTATCGAAAGTTCCTAATACAGTAGACCAGGCCTTTTTAGAATTTTGTGCTCGTGATGAATTAAATCAAAAGGCCGAGCGCCGGATGGCGGTCCTCGACCCCATTCCGCTGACAATTACCAATTATCCGGAACATATGTCTGAAGAAGTCAAGGCTCCCAATATGCCCTCTAACGAAGCTGGCGAGCGCAACGTCCCCTTCTCCCGCGAGCTGTGGATTGAGCGCGATGACTTCATGGTCGATCCGCCGAAAAAATACTTCCGTCTCTTCCCCGGCAATGAGGTCCGGCTGATGAATGCCTACCTGGTTCGCTGCACCGATTATGAGGTTAATGACCAAGGCGAGGTCACCCATGTCTACGCTGAATTTGATCCGCAAAGCTACGGCGGTCAAGCACCGGACGGCAGGAAGGTCAAGGGGACAATCCACTGGGTCGACCGACAGACAGCTATTGATGCCGAAGTTCATCTGTATAACCGCCTCTTTACAGTTGAAGATCCGGACGACGCGCCGGATGGATATGAATCAGTCATCGACCCGGACTCCATGGAGATACTGCCCCGGGCCAAGCTGGAAGCCTCTTTGGGCAAAGTAAAGCCGGGCCGGGCCTTTCAATTTGTCAGAAAGGGCTACTTCTGCCTTGACAGTAAGGCTGACCCGGTTAACAAGCCGGTCTTCTTGCGCACAGTCTCCTTGCGCGACAGCTTTAAACTGAAAAAATGAACAGGGACTCTGCCGAAAAACAAAACAGCCGGGATTGGTGATTACCGCCCCGGCTGTTTTTAATCAAATTCAATCCTGTGGTTTTTCTAGGTCAAGGCCAAAGCCTCAAATTGACTATTGTAAAGCGTCCGATAAAGACCCTCCTGTGCCAACAATTCAACGTGGGTCCCCTGCTGGACAATCCGGCCGTCCTCCATCACTAAAATAGTGTCCGCACCACGAATCGTACTCAAACGATGGGCAATAATAAAAGAGGTTTTGCCGGCCATCATCTCATCAAAGACCTTGCCGATCAGGCGCTCTGTGCGGGTGTCGATGCTCGAGGTTGCCTCATCTAAAATCAGCAGATCCGGATTGATCAGCATCACCCGGGCAATGCTGATCAGCTGCTTTTCTCCGGCTGACAGGGCGGCTCCACCTTGCTCCAAGACGGTGTCATAGCCCTGGGGCAAGCGCATCACTGCTTCATGTAAGCGGGCCCGCTTGGCTGCCTCTACCACCTGCTCACGGCTAGCTGTAGGTGCGCCATAGGCAATATTGGCATGTACAGTTCCGGAAAAGACCCAGCTGTCCTGCAAGACCATACCGAAAGACCGGCGCAGGGAAGACCTTTGTACCCGGCTCAGGTCCTGCCCGTCAACTTCAATTTTTCCCTTATCCAGCTCATAAAAACCCATCAACAAGTTGACCAGGGTGGTCTTGCCGGCCCCGGTCGGTCCGACAATGGCGGCCGTTCCTCCGGCAGCCAGTTCCAGGTTTAAGTTTTCAATCAAGGGCCGGTCAGGTGTATAGGAAAAAGTCACCGCTTCCATAGCGACCTCTCCCTGCTCCAGCTTAAAAACAGGGCAACCCGCTCGCTTGTCCTCCGGTTCAGCTTCGATCAGTTTGAACAGGCGATTGGCCCCGGCCAAGGCATTTTGAAATTGTGAGGTCACACCTGAAATTTCATTTAGCGGTTTGGCAAATTGCAAGGCATAAGTCAATAAAGCTGAAATGGCACCCGGTGTCAAAGCCCCCCGCATGCCGGACAAAACTGCAATCATGCCGACCAGAACATAGGCAATATTGTTAACAAAACGGGTGCCTGGATTGGTCAGGGCGGAAAAAAACTGAGCCCTAAAACCGGCCTCATAAAGCCCGTCATTTAAACCGCCAAAGACGGGCTCGGTCATCTCGGTTCGGTCAAAACCCACTAACAATCGTCTGCCCTCCAGCTGTTCACCAGCATAGTCATTTAATTGCCCGGAAATAGTCGCCTGCTCCGCATAGGCCTGCCGTGACCTTTTGTTAATAAAGGCTGTGACAAAAAAGCACAGCGGGGTCACCAATAAAACGGCCAGGGCGACCGGCACATTAATGCGCAACATCATGTAAAGCGAACCCAGAAAAATGAGCGATCCGGAACATAGTTGGATCAAAAGCTGACTCATGCCGTCACTCACCGCCTCTGTATCTGCTGTAAGGCGGGCTAAAAAATCCCCGTGCGGATGGCGGTCCAACCGGCCTAAAGGCAAACCTGTCAAGCGGTTAAAAGCCTCGCGGCGGAGGTCAGCTGCCAAGCCTGTAGCCAAGCCGGCCGCCCGGATCGATAAAAGCCAGTGAAAAAAGGCAGCCGTAACATACAAAAAAAGCAGGAGCAAAAACAGACGGCCGGGGCTTACCCACTCCGCTAAAGACCCGCTCGAGCCGGCGGTCCTGCTGGCAGTGGCTGTGACCTGCCCGCCACCTGCAGTTCCGGCTCCTCCGCCGGACCAATTGCCCAAACAATCTACCAGGCGACCAATCAAGAAAGGGATGCCCAGATTGGCCAGACCGGTCAGCAGTCCGCTTAGAATCAGCACAGTCACGCCGGCGGGGCGGTTTAGCAAGGTTTTAAACAGGCGGGGTGCGACCCGCTTGTTGTTCTGCTTAACAGTTGTCATGATTCCCCCTCCGCTTCACTTTGTGACGCACAAATTTCCCGGTATATGGGGCAACTTTCTAAAAGTGCTCGATGGCTGCCCAGTCCCACCGGCCGGCCTTGGTCTAAAACCAAAATCCGGTCAGCTCGGGCTACTGAATAAACCCTTTGTGAAATAATCACTAAGTTGCCGCCGGCTATCTTTTGTTCGCGCAAGGCCCGGTAGAGGGCTGCATCCGTAGCATAATCACTGTCTCTTATACACATCTCCGAGCCCACGAGACGTCCTGGATAATC
>CAMXYS010000050.1 GCA_947253135.1 uncultured Clostridia bacterium | reverse complement strand
TGTGTCCGGCATATTAGCAGGCGTAGGACTGGGCGGCTTAGCTATTTCCCTGGCGGCCAAGGATACCCTGTCCAACCTCATCGGCGGCATCAGTATTGTGTTGGACCGCCCTTTTCAAATCGGTGACTTTGTAGCTGTCGACGCCATGAGTGGCACGGTGGAAGATATTGGCTTGCGTTCGACCAGGCTGCGCACTTTAGATGATACAGTTGTCATTATGCCCAATGACAAGGTGATTAATAATTCAGTGATCAACTACAGTAAAATTCGCCGCCGCCTGATCACTTTCCAGTTGCCTTTAAGTCGGGTCAACAAGCCGGAAGTGCTGCAGGAATTATTGCAGGCGATCGACCATTATATGACTGAAAATCATATGATCAGTCCGGCTGGAAAAAGGCAATATCTGTCCACCATCAGCAGCTTTGAACAGCAAATCTTGGTAGAGTGTTATATTAAGTCTAGTGACTATGAGGTTTTTTTAAAGGAACGCAGCCGGCTGTTGCACTTTATCAATACAGAAATAGGGCGGTTGCAGTTGCAGGTTCCACGAGAGGCAAGGGTGGATCTCAATCTTTAAGCTAAAGGAAGGTAGAAGAAATGGCACAATCAATTGACCTGTTGACGTTTGGTGAAGCAATTGTCGATATGACATCGGCGGGGACTTCCGATAGCGGGCAGCGCTTATATGAGCTGAACGCCGGCGGATCAGCGTCCATAGTGGCGGCGGCTGCAGCTGCCATGGGTGCTAATACTGCCTTGATCGGCAAAGTGGGAGCAGACCGTTTCGGTCATTTCTTAGAAGAGACCATGGCTGCCGTTATGGTGAATACGTCCGGTTTAATCTTTGATCCGGAGGCCTCCACTACAATGAGCTTCGTCGACTTGGATGACAAAGGACGTCCTTCTTACTCCTTCTTGCGAAAACCGGGGGCGGATAGCCGCTTGAAAATTACGGAACTACCCCATAATTTAATAGAAGAGGCGAAATTATTACATGTCAGTGGCCTGGCTCTGAGTGATGAGCCGATCAGAGGGGCAGTAGCAGTCGCCTTGCAGCAAGCCAGAGAAGCCGGCAAAATCATTTGTCTTGACCCGAATTACCGCGCTGATATCTGGCAGTCTGAAGCGGAATTTAAAGCGCGCACTCTCAATGCTGTCAACAGTGCTGACTTGGTGATTATGAATGTTAGAGAGATGAGGTTGTTGACAGATACAAATGATGTCGTTGCAGCGGCTGCCAAAATGCACGGGCGTGGCGTAAAGATTGTTATTATCCTCTCGAGTGAAGACACCTACATAAACACCCTGGAAGGTGAAGTTAATGTGCGTACCTTTCCGACAGCCGCTGTCGATACAACCGGTGCCGGCGGGATCTTTATCGGCACTTTCTTGGCAAAGTTTATCAGCCTGCCCAACCCTCTGTCGGCCAGCGTTGTCACCTTAAAGGATGCCGCTCTTTTAGCCAATGCGGCCTCTGCCCTTAGCACCAAAAAGCGCGGCGGCATTCCCTCGATCCCGCCTTTTCAAGACACAGGTGCACTCTTACTGGGCGATAAAACGAACTTAAACAATTAGTTGTACAGCAAGCCGTCGCAGGATCCGGCCGGCCTGTCCGGCTTTTGGATTGAAAGGACTTGGTCAATTATGAAAAAAATATTGGTGACCGGCGGGGCCGGTTTTATCGGTTCGCACACCCTGATTGCCTTGATTAAGGCCGGATATCAGCCGATTGTGGCAGATGATTTTTCCAACAGCAGCCCGCTTGTGTTGGACCGGGTAGAAACCTTGACCGGTCAACCCATAACGGCCTATAGAATTGATGTCAACTCAGAGACGAGCTTGCGCAACATTTTCGCAGCCCACGAAATTTTTGCGGTGATTCATTTTGCCGGCTTTAAGGCAGTGGGGGAGTCGGTGGAAAAACCCCTGGCCTATTATTCTAACAATCTGGGCAGCACTTTCAGTTTGCTTAAGCTGATGGCAGAATACGACTGCCGCCGCTTTGTTTTTAGTTCTTCAGCTACTGTTTACGGCGATCCGGAAATCGTTCCGATTCCGGAAGATGCTCCTCGTTCTTGTACCAACCCCTATGGCTGGTCTAAGCTGATGAATGAAAAAATATTGACAGACATAGCAGCTGCTCAATCTGATTTGAGTATTATATTGCTGCGCTATTTTAATCCGATCGGAGCCCATGAGAGTGGTCGAATCGGTGAAGATCCGACCGGTATTCCCAATAATTTAATGCCCTATATTACACAAGTTGCGGCCGGTAAGAGAAACTGCCTGCATATTTTCGGCAATGATTATCCGACTCGGGACGGCACCGGGGTCAGAGATTTTATCCACGTTATGGATCTGGCTGAGGGGCATGTGGCGGCATTAAATTATGTGGCTGATCACTTTGGTCTGGAAGCTGTAAATTTGGGTACCGGGCGCGGTTATAGTGTCCTTGAATTAAAAGAGACTTTTGAACGGGTCAACGGTATTGAAATCCCCTACGCAGTGGACCCCAGGCGACCGGGTGATATAGCTGCTTGCTATGCCGACACAAGTAAGGCGGCCAAACTTTTGGGCTGGGTGGCGAAGCGCAGTTTAGACGACATGTGCAGAGACAGTTGGAATTGGCAGAAAAACAACCCGGACGGCTATTCTGTGGCGAAAATGTAAATAAAAACAAGCCGGTTTGACATTCATTGATAAATGACTTATCTTATATCTTGTTAGCACTCGGGTAATGCGAGTGCTATATCCAAAAAACCATAAAGGAGGCAAAAGCGAATTATGAATATTAAGCCCTTAGGAGACCGCGTTGTCATCAAAATGATTGAGGCGGAAGAAAAGACCAAGAGCGGCATTGTCTTGCCGGGGAGTGCCCAGGAAAAACCGGAAATTGCTGAAGTTGTGGCAGTCGGTCCGGGTGGTGTGGTAGAAGGCAATGAAATCAAAATGGAGCTGGTTAAAGGTGACAAGGTCCTCATCAGCAAGTATGCCGGCACTCAAGTGAAGGTTGACGATATTGAATATACTATTTTGCGCCAAGCTGATGTACTGGCCAAGGTAGAGATGTAAAACAATAGAACATTGACTGTTCAAATAGACGTTTCGATAGAGGAGACAGATAATGGCAAAAGATTTGAAGCATGGAATTGAAGCACGCCAGGCACTGGAGGCCGGTGTTAACAAATTGGCAGATACCGTCAAAATTACCTTAGGTCCTAAGGGCAGAAATGTTGTTTTGGACCGGTCCTACGGTGCACCGCTGATCACCAATGACGGTGTGACGATTGCCAAAGAAATTGAGCTGGAAGACCGTTTTGAAAACATGGGCGCACAGGTACTGAAAGAGGTTGCCACTAAGACTAATGATGTAGCCGGTGACGGTACCACAACAGCTACTGTTTTAGCCCAAGCTATGGTGCGAGAGGGCTTAAAAAATATCGCAGCCGGGGCAAACCCCATGATTTTAAAGAAGGGGATTGATCTGGCAGTCAACAAGGCTGTTGAGAAAATCGCTTCTATTTCCGTCCCGGTTAAAACCAGGCAGGATATCGAGCGGGTTGCTTCTGTTTCAGCCAACGACGCGGAAGTTGGTGTGCAGGTGGCTGAGGCTTTGGAAAAAGTTTCAGTGGACGGCGTTATTACAGTTGAAGAATCAAACACCATGGAAACAGAGCTGGATGTCGTTGAAGGTATGCAGTTTGACCGCGGCTATATCTCCGCTTACATGGCAACCGACACCGAAAAAATGGAAGCAAACCTGGACGAACCGCTGATCCTCATTACAGACAAAAAGATCAGCAACATTCAGGAAATTTTGCCCTTGTTGGAGCAGGTGGTTCAGTCCGGTAAAAAGCTGCTGATCATTTGCGAAGACATGGAAGGCGAAGCGCTGTCAACCATCGTTTTGAACAAGTTGCGTGGCACCTTTACCTGTATTGCCGTCAAGGCACCCGGTTTCGGTGACAGAAGAAAAGACCAACTGCAAGATATCGCCATTTTAACCGGTGGCACAGTGATCAGCGAAGAGTTGGGCCTGGAGCTCAAAGATACTACCATGGAACAGCTGGGCAAGGCCAAGAAGGTCAAGGTGACCAAGGACGACACCATTATCGTTGACGGCAGTGGCGACTCTGCTGCAATTGATGAGCGGGTTGCAATGATTCGGGCGCAAATTGAAAATACCAGCTCGGACTTTGACCGTGAAAAATTGCAAGAGCGTTTGGCTAAACTGGCCGGCGGTGTTGCGGTTATTAGAGTCGGCGCGACGACCGAAGTTGAAATGAAAGAAAAGAAGCTGCGCATTGAAGATGCTCTGGCTGCTACTCGTGCCGGCGTGGAAGAGGGTATGGTCGCCGGTGGCGGAACGACTTACATTGATGCCTTGGCTTCTATTTTGCCGCTGCTGGACGAGTACACCGGTGACACCAGAACCGGTATTGCCCTGGTAGCAAAGGCTTTAGAAGAGCCGGTTCGCCGCATTGCTGAAAATGCAGGCTTGGACGGTTCTGTGATCTGTGAAGGTGTAAAGAGCAAAGAGGCGGGTGTCGGTTATAATGTTATGACTGAAAGCTATGAGGACATGGTTAAGGCCGGTATTGTCGACCCGGCTAAGGTAACCCGTAGCGCCTTGCAAAATGCAGCTTCGGTGAGCTCCGTCCTGTTGACTACGGAGTCTGTGGTAGCAGATATTCCGGAAGAACATCCGGCTGCTGCTCAGCCTGGGCCGGGCATGTATTAATAAGTGCAGGTAAAAACAAATTAGTTTTGTCAGGGGAGATGGTTGGCTATGCCGGCCATCTCTTTTTTATAAAAAATAATTCTGTTTTGTGTATAATTGCACTAATAACAATAAGGGTAGAAGAGGAGTTTAGGAGAGGCTTTATGAAACCTTCCCAGTGCTCGATTTACGATGGTTTACTTGGGGCGATTGTCGGTGATTATATCGGCTTGCCCTTTTGTGGAAAGAGTAGAGAAAGCTTGGCAGACCTCTCTGATTTGCCGGCTGAGGGCCATGGCAGCTATGATAAGGATCCCGGTACTTGGGGGGCGCCGGGGAGCCTATTATTGGCGACAGTGTCTTCTTTGACTCGCTGTGAGGGAAAGATTAATTATGGCGATTTAATGGACAGTTTTGCGGCCTGGATTTTGGACGGGGCCTTTACTCCGGACGCCGATCCCTTGCCGGGCGGCAGCACAATTGCCGAGGCTATAGGCAGGTATAGGGACGGGCTGCCGGCCCTGTCCTGCGGCTCTTCCGGGCTCCGCGACAACGGCAATGGGGCTTTAATCAGGATCTTGCCATTGGCCTATGTTAAAGCCGGTGATGAAGTTGTTTGCCGAGTTGCTGCCCTAACACACGGGCGCCTTCTCAGTCAGTTGTCCTGTTTACTATATGTAACCTTTGCCCGTTCCCTGCTGAAAGAAAAGCTGGCCGCACCGCGATCCCGAGACCCACTCGTGACGGCTAAACAAGCTGTCGCTGACCTGCTTAAAAAACTTAGGGAGGAACCGGAGGCCGGCCTGCTGTTGCACGCCGGATATTTTAACCGCCTGACTCAGATCAAGCGAGAACCGGTCACGACTATTCACAGCACGGCCTATGTTGTCGACAGTTTAGAAGCAGCCCTCTGGTCTTTTTTGACCACGGAAACATATATGGATTGTATTCTCAAGGCGGTCCGGCTGGGCTATGCCACAAATAGTACGGCCTCTTTAGCCGGCGGTTTGGCCGGCATCTGGTATGGCGCAGAGACGATTCCGGAGGCCTGGTTGGCTGCTTGCCGCAATCTGAAAATGATTCAAAATACAGCCGACCAATTCGACCACTTGGCCATGCCTGTTTAGTCGATCTTATCCGGCGGTAATGACGACCCGGTTAGATGTCATAACCGGCTTTAGAACTTGACAGTATCACAGCAATTAGAGCGTCTTTTAAAAATTAGTGAGGCAGCCGATTATTTATGAAAGTAAAAAAGGGGAAAGGTGAACTGAAATTGACAGCGGGTCTAGTGACGGCTGTCCTGATTATCAGTGTGGCCGTGACCGCTATTTTTCTAACTTGGGCTCTTTTTTCTCGCCATGATGATATTGTTTTAGAGGTGGAGCAGAAGACAACAGAGGCGGAAGAGGCGATCAACCCCCTTGAAATTATTAGCCCCTATGAACAGCAAACCCTGACGGAGTTAAGTGTCGAAAATGCCGGTGGAAGGCTGGTTTTTCAACCGGACAGTCGCCGCAGGTGGCAGCTGCGGGAACCGAAAATTCGCTATCAAAACAAGTCGCTTTTAGAAGAGAATCTTTTCCTGTTGACGAATTTAAGAGGTCAACCTCTGTCTTCAACTCAAACCGGTGAAGCTGGGATGGCTAAAGCAGTGGCAGGGCCACCGCCTTTAGAGAGGTTTGACCAAGCCGATTTTATTTTAACTTACCGCAATGTTGACGGTTCGGCTAAGCGTTTAAATTTTTTGAAGGTCCCCAATAAAACCCGGGACCTCTTTGCCTGCTATGAAGGAGAAGAACAGATTTGGCTGGTTAAAGACCTGACTGGTATTTTAGAAACGGATGCCTTGGCATATTTAAATCCGCACTTGCTTTCAAGAGATTTGGACACGGTGAAAGCGATCAGCTTTAAACGCTCTGCCGACGCTCTAGAGGCCTTGGCAATCAGAGTGGACCAGCCTTTATTGGCTGATCAAAATCCGGCCTGGGAATTCCAATCACCGGTTTTCATGCGGGCCAATTCTTACAATTTAAACGCCTTAATTCGGGAGTTTTTGGACCTTGAAGCAGCCCGCTATATTGCTTTGGGGAAAGACAACTTGGAACATTACGGTCTGGCGGAACCTGCTTTTTATTTTCGCTTAGACGGTACGGAAAACGGTGAAGATTATCAGGATGAAATTTATCTCGGCGAGGCGGAAAACGGCCGCCTATTTGGTTACTCGTCTTATCAAAACGCAATTTTTTCTTGTGGAGCCGGCAGCATCCAAATGACCCAAAGTGATTTGTTAGACCTACTGGACCGGTATCCGATCAGGGTCCCCTTTTCCACCTTGTCTCAGTTGGAAGTCGTTATTCCCGGTCAAACCTTGACCATCGCCCGGTCAGCAGATGTAGGAGAGAATGTTTCAGCCTTATCGGCCGGTGAGAGTCCGGACTTAAAAGCAGATGGAGTCTGGTTATATAATGGTGAACCGGCAACTTGGTTAACAGCCAATGATGAAATAATTTTCCGTCGTTTTTACCGCTCCTTGGCACGAATTTCTGTCAGTGAAGTGGAACCGACTTTGCCGGAGGTTTTGCCGGAAACGCAATGTTATATTCATCTGGTGGGAACAGAGCAGGAGATAGAGGTAGAATTGAGGGGAGATGCGACCGGGCCGCTTTATCTTTTTACAGAGGACAACTATACGGGTTTGCTTTGTGACCGGGCTGTTTTGAACAGAAGTGATCGAGATAATTGTGGTATCCTTTTAGCACTTGAATTATTGGCGGAAGAGGCTGATCAAGTTGCAGACGAGTGAGCAAGGAGAGCTGCCACAGATGGCGTGAGGGACGTATGACCGGGACTCAGCAGACATTAAAAAAAAACAAACTGGCCAAGTCGGACCAGGCAACAATGCTCTTTAGAGCCTTGATAAACAGTTCCCTAATTGCCTTAGTCTTAGCGGTTGTGATGTTGCTTTTGGCAATTCCGGGCGAAGCTGCTCGACAAGTGGACAACTCTCGTTTTTTTGACTCGACCCACCAACTGGGCTTTGCGCTAAAACCCGGTGAGGCGGAAAACCTTAGAACAATTGGCGCGGAACGCTTGATTAAGCTGGGCAACAACCAACTGGAGGTGCTCAATGTCTCCGGGGGAGTTGAATATAGGGTGGTGACTGATCTTAAAGATCCGGTGGTGCTCCCTTGTGGCGATAAGGCCTTAGTTTACGATCGTGAAGGCCTTTACTACTGTTTGCTGGGACGAGGGGGAATCATTTTTGAAGGGCGGACGGAATGGCCCTTGCAAGCTGCTGTTTTTGGGCATAAGGGCTGCCTGGCCTTATTGCAAAATACGCCTGACAGCCGCGGCAGCTTGTTGGTCTTAGATGCTTCCGGACAAAGATTGTTCCGGTGGACTTCTCGCCGCAGCCTTAATTCCGGTTATCCTATCAACGTTACTTTTGGGCCCGGCGACAAGCATATTAATATCTCCTTGCTGAATGCGGACGGGACCTTTATTCGTCCCATTATCAAGCGCCTTTCCTTAAGCGAGTCCAATTTGGGAGAGGAATTGCTCAATTTGCAGCCAGACCTAAGGCGGCCCTTGTTGCTGTTAACAACAGCAGAGGATGGCTCTTTGTGGCTGTGTGACGGTAAAAGGGTCTACCTCTACGATGACAAAACCACCCAGCTGCGCTCGCTCTACGAATTCGACCGAGTCACTTCTATGACAGCCTATGGGCGCGGAGTGGCAGTGGTCGCAGCTACAGCCGGGACGGAACTGAACTTGTACTGTTTGACCGGCGACCCGGCTGAACAGGAGCAATTTATAACGTTAGGAACGGAAGTGGGCCCCCCGAAGGTGAGTGGCAAATACTTGACAGTTTTGCTGGACCGAGCGGTTGTCAGGGTGGCAGCGGGCGATTTGAGCCATCCGCATCAACTTGAGTTGTCCGCTCCAGCTGTGGACCAAGGTGTCAGTGCAGCCGGGGCGATTTTAGTTGTGACCACTGACTATGTGCTACGGCCGGAAAGGTGAAATAAAATGGAGCTTGAGTATAAATTTTCTTTGCCGATAGATGCTAAAGAAACTGAGGATTTTTATACGAAGGCAGCAGCCTGGTCCTTTTGTGGCATCTGTCTGGCGGGCCCGGCTAAACGCATGCACACGGCTTACTTTGACACACCGGACCGCAGTTTAGACCATCACCGGGCAGTCTTGCGTCTGCGCTCGGAGGACGATCAAACAGTTATGACTTTCAAGCTGCCCCCACCGGACGATGTGTCCCTTAAAACTGAAAATGACCGGCTACAAAAACCCAAGCATTTACATCGCAGCTTGGAGTTTAACGTCAACTTGAAACATTTCTATACCAGCCCCCCCACCGATTTATTTGCCCAATTCTATGAGGACTGGCCTGCCGGGGTGTCGCAACAATTGCAAGCGGCCTTGCCTTTGGCTACAGAAAGCTATGGCGAAGTTTTGTTTGTCAGGCAGCAACATCTAATTCAAACCGGGACCACAGCCATAGAGGTGGCAATCGACCGGGGCATCTTTAAAAATCAAGGGAGGGAGCTCCCTTTTGCTGAGGTGGAGTTCGAATTGAAACAAGGAGATGCGACTGTTTTGGACCGGCTGGCGGCTGAGGTCAGCCGACGGTATGACTTAAAACCGGGGCTCTACAGCAAGTATCAGCAGTGCAAAGCTCTTTGATTTACCTGGACACAAGAAAACTTTAATATGAATTTTTTTGATTGTATTATTATTGGAGCCGGTCCGGCCGGGCTGACAGCGGCCTTGTCTTTACCGGCTGACATCAGCGTCTTGTTGTTGGAAGCCGGATCGGAGACCGGCCGCAAGATCACCGCAACCGGGAATGGGCGGTGCAACTTCAGCAATGTAGATATCAGGCCTTTTTTTTATCATAGTTCTGATCAGACTTTTCCTACTGCTATATTAAAAAACTTTAACACCGCTGCCATTGTGAATTTTATGCGTAGCCTGGGCTTGCGTGAACGACTGGAAGATGGTCGCTATTATCCTTATAGTCTGACTGCCCGTGCTGTACAAAGATGCTTACAAGAGGCGGTTTTGGAGTGCCCCGGACTGACCTTGCAGTGTTCTGCTAAGGTCAGTGAGCTTAGGCAGACAGAACCTGCTGAAGCAAGTCCGGAGAGACGGTGGCAGGTCATTACTGCAGGTGGGATAACATATCAGTCTAACTATGTCGTGCTGGCTGCAGGCGGCAGGGCGGCGCCGGCTCTGGGCTCCGACGGTTCGGGTCTGGATTTGGGCAGGCGTTTGGGACCTGTCTCTTATACACATCTCCGAGCCCACGAGACGTCCTGGATAAT
>CAMXYS010000049.1 GCA_947253135.1 uncultured Clostridia bacterium | reverse complement strand
GACGTCTCGTGGGCTCGGAGATGTGTATAAGAGACAGATTCCGATCAGTCTGATTGCCTTTGCTGCCATGACCAAGAGCGCTCAGATGCCTTTTTCTACCTGGTTGCTGGGGGCCATGGTGGCTCCGACCCCGACTTCGGCTTTGCTGCACTCAACAACTATGGTCAAGGCCGGTGTTTACGTCCTCTTGCGTCTGGCTCCGGGTATGGACGGCACGATTCCCGGCACGATGATGCTTCTAATTGGCGGTTTTACTTTTTTGTCTACCTCCATTTTGGCCATATCACAAACGGATGGAAAAAAGCTCTTGGCCTATTCCACGATCTCAAACCTCGGTTTAATCGTTGCCTGTGCCGGTGTCGGCAAGCCGGTCAGCGTTTGGGCGGGCATCTTGCTTTTAATGTTCCACGCTGTTTCCAAGTCACTATTATTCCTGACTGTCGGTGCGATTGAGCACAGCTTGGGCTCGCGCGATGTTGAAAATATGCACGGCCTCATTGTCAAACTCCCCAATCTGGCCACTATTTTAATGACCGGTATTTCGGCTATGTTCTTAGCGCCGTTCGGTATGTTGATTGCCAAGTGGGCGTCTCTACATGCCTTTGTCGAAACCCGTAGCCTGCTGTTGGTCATTTTTGTCTGTTTCGGCTCGGCGACTACACTCTTTTATTGGGCCAAGTGGCTGGGTAAGGTTGTCTCAGTTGTCAACCGCACCGAACGCCTGGTTGACCAAACCAAGACGGGCGAAAAAACCGTTTTAGCCGTCTTGACCGGTCTGCTGATTGTCCTTTGCCTGGGCTTTCCGGCTATTTCCAACCGTATTATTTTCCCTTTCCTGGTGCTTAATTTTGGCAGTCAAATTCCACCCCTGTTTACCCAACAAAGTCTTTTGGTTGTGGGAGTGTTGATGATTTTAGTCAGCGCCTTCCCGTTTGTTGTCCGCTTACTGGTACACCGACGCCGAGACCGCGGCAACAAAGACGATGCCCTGACCATTATGGGTGGGGTTAACTGCGGCGATAACCGTCATTTTATTAATGCGGACGGACAAGCCCAGCGCCTGCATATGGCAAATTGGTATTTGGATGACCTCTGTGGTGAGCGGAAACTGTTAAAACCTTCTCTGGTGATCGGGGCTATCATTACCATTATCTGCTTGGTCGGCTCAATAGGAGGGGGGATTTTCTTATGATTAAGGTAGTTTCAGTTCTATTGTTCTTGTTTCTGGCCCCCTTGATCGGTGCTCTGATCGAAGGTCTAGACCGCAAGATTACGGCCCGGATGCAGGGGCGGGTCGGCCCCCCCTTGCTCCAGCCTTTTTATGACGTCGTCAAGCTGTGGCATAAGGAAACCCGTTCTGTTAACCCCTTGCAGCGATTTTTTATCATTGCCTACTGGGTTATTTTGCTCGCGACAGGGGCACTCTTCTTTTACGGCGGGGACTTGTTATTGGTCATTTTCCTGTTGACCTTGGCCGGTACCTTTTCCGTTTTGCAAGCCTATGCAGCCAATTCACCGTACAGCCATATAGGCGCTCAACGGGAGCTGTCGGCTATGTTAGCTTTTGAACCCATTTTGCTTTTGGTCGCTGTCGGCTTTTACTTGTCCAACGGCAACTTTGAAGTGGCTAGTTTAATTCAAGCTTCCCAACCGGCCATCGTTGTCATGCCGGGGCTTTTTGTCACCATGGGTTGGGTGATGTTGATCGAAACCCACAAGTCACCTTTTGACATCAGTTCCGGTCATCACATGCATTCAGAATTGGTGAGCGGCTTGCGCACTGAGTTGACTGGCCGGATGCTCATGCTGGACAACTTGGCTTCCTGGTACAAGACAGTCTTACTCTTGTCAATCACGGCCCTGTTTTTTATTCATGCGGCGGCTTGGAGCTGGCTCTTGGCCTTGGCGGTTTTGGTTCTCTTTTATTTTGTGATGATCCTGGTTGATAACACGAGCCCGCGTGTGCGCTGGGAGACACAGTTAAAGTCTTTTTGGATCGTTGCTCTGGCTTTAGGTGCAGTCAATGTTCTGATTCTGATGGCGATTGGAGGGAGAGTATGAAGGCTATAAAAAAATCACCTTGGGTGGCCCACTTCAATGCTTCCAGCTGTAATGGCTGTGATCTGGAAATTTTAGAGAGCACGCTTTCGGCCTATGATATTGAGCAGTTGGGTGCTATCAATGTGGGTAACCCCAAACACGCGGACATCCTACTGGTCACCGGTGGAGTGAATAAAAAGACCAAGTTTGCCCTGGAGCAGGTCTACAGCCAAATGACTGAACCGCGTGTCGTTGTGGCCATCGGCATCTGCGCTTGTAATGGTGGTGTCTTCAAAGACGGTTACAGCCTCTACGGGGGGGTGGACCAGGTTATCCCGGTTGATTTTTATGTACCGGGTTGCGCTGCTAAGCCCCAGACAATTGCAGCTGCTTTAGCCCAAGCAACAGAGCTTTTGGCTGAGCGGTCTGCTGCTGTCAAACGCGGCGACCGGCCTATGGCGCAGTCTGTGCAACCGGATAGCAGTCTCTTTTGGCCGCCCGCCGGCACAAGCTCGAACAGTGACTTGAAGGAGACGGCGACAGTCGCTCCGGCTACCGAAGATGGGTCGAAAACAGTCCCACAGCCGGAGGCAGCGGAAGGAGATAAGTGACGTGGAAAGTCAATATATTGATGTATCTGACCTGCTCAACTTAGCAGCCGACTATAAGATAAAAGGGTACCGTCTGATCCAAATGTGCTGTGTACCCGGTGAGGGCGAAGGGCATGACTTGTTATACAGTTTTGCTTTGCCGAATTCTTTTGCTGATGTTCAAATAAAAGTACCGGTGCCGGAGGATCGGACGGTGCCCAGTATAGCGGCATTTTATCCGCCTGTTTTTATGTATGAAAACGAGACGCATGACCTCTTTGGTGTAACCTTTACCGGCATGGCCGTGGACTATCATGGTTACTTTATTGCGACAGAAGAGCCGTTCCCGATGAGGGGGATGAAGGGCAGAGGGGAAAGCAAATGACTAAAAAAAGTATTATTCCGTTCGGTCCGAACCACCCGGTTTTACCGGAACCGATCCACATAGATTTAGAAGTCCAAGACGAAATTGTAGTGGGCGCTAAGGCTAATTTCGGTTTTGTGCACCGGGGCTTGGAAGCACTCTGTACTGAGCGTGACTACCAGGATTATGTCGCCATAGCAGAAAGGACGTGCGGCATTTGCAGCTTTATGCACGGCATGGGCTATTGTGACAGTGTCGAAAATATGATGCAGCTGGAGATTCCGGAGCGCGCCAACTACCTGCGCTGCATCTGGGCTGAGCTCTCACGCATTCACAGCCACCTGCTCTGGCTCGGTTTGTTGGCCGACGCCTTTGGGTTTGAAAGCTTGCATAACCACTCTTGGCGCCTGAGGGACAAGGTTTTAGATATCTTTCAGATGACAACCGGTGGCCGTATTATTTTTTCAGTTTGCAAAATTGGCGGTGTTAAACGGGATATGAGCAGCGAACAGCTCCGCTTTATCGAAAAGACACTGGCCGAGTTGAAAGTGGATATGAAGGGTATTCAGGCAGTTTTCCTGCAAGACCGCTTGGTGCGCACTCGTTTGGACGGCCAGGCCCACATGTCCAAAGAAATGGCTATAGATTTCGGCACGGTGGGTCCCTTTATGAGAGCTTCCGGTGTCAATTGGGACATGCGACAGACCGGCTATGCCATCTATGATCAATTGGACTTCGAGCCTGTGGTTCGCACCGGTGGTGACAGCTATGCTCGGGTCGATTGCCGGATTGAAGAGATCAGCCAGTCGTGTGACTTAATTTCACAGATGATCAGACAAATGCCTGAAGGTGATATTGACCTTAAGCAAATTAAGGGAAACCCCAAGGGGGAGTGGATGACCCGGTTTGAACAACCGCGCGGCGAGGCGATTTACTATACGATGGGTGTTGGCAAAAAGAACTTGGCCCGGATGCGTATCCGGACACCAACCATTGCCAATTTACCGGCCATATGCGAGTGCCTGAAAGGGACACCGGCGGCTGATGTCATGGTGGCAATTTTGACCATTGACCCTTGTATCAGCTGTGTTGACCGCTAAGGGAGGAGTGCTATGAGGAATAAGACGGCTGCCTTTGTCGGCCAAGCTTTAAAGAATTTATTCAGCAAACCGCTTACCAAACAAATTGCCGACCGTGGTGACTTGTGGACGTCCGGTAATCGCGGTCATATCACAATTGATGCTGATCAATGTATCCTGTGTGGCATGTGCAGCCGCCGCTGCCCTTCCGCCGCCATAGAAGTTGACCGCAAGGGTGGATCGTGGTCGATTAACCCTTTCAATTGTGTGCAATGTGGCATCTGCACTGAAGTTTGTCCGAAAAAATGTCTTTTTATGGACGAGAAATTTCCGGCCGCCGGTGCTGACCGCCTGGTCCGGAGTGCCCACCATGTTGAACCCCCTGCCCCGCCGAAGCGGCCGGCAGCGCGACCGGGCGCAGGAAAAACGGCTGCCGGGGCGGCAGCTAAACCCGCTTCCACCGCTAAGCCGGCAACGCCCGCTGCGGCTGCAGGAGGAGAGAAAGCTGCGTCAGGTCCGGTGGCCAAGGCTGAGTCGACAACAAAGGTTGACCAGGCAGCTAAACCAGACCAGGCAGCTAAGCCAGACCAGGCTGCCAAGTCGCCAATAGAGGCTGAAGGAACTTCTGCTCCTAAGATAAATGCGTCAGCAGAGGTTGACAACAAAGCTGAATCGACACCTGCTGCGGCTGCAGAACCCGCAACGTCAGTAGAATCGCAGGGCAAGGAATAAACGGCAAGGTCGTATTAAGGCTATTACAGGACTAAGTGATGCCAAGAGTAGAAAATGCATATTCTATAAAGGTGACAGGTTTAGTACAGGGGGTGGGTTTCCGCCCCTTTGTCCTTGGCCTTGCCAACCGCTTTAACCTAGTCGGCCGCGTTTTAAATGCAGGCGGCGAGGTGCATATCGAGCTCCTGTCTACACCTGCTGAACTAACTGTTTTTTTAGACCGTTTACAGGCTGAAAAACCGGCCCCGGCGCGGCTGGGCAGCATCGCAGTCAGAAATTTGACACCGACTGATGAAAAGTATCAGGCGCTGCTTAAATATAAAACTTTTCAAATTGAACCCAGTGCTACTGCAGCCATAGATACCCCCTTTTTACCGGCCGACCGGGTGACCTGCCCCGCCTGTTTGACCGATCTGAAAAATCCCCGCGATCCTCGTTATCGTTATCCCTTTATTAGCTGTACTGTATGTGGGCCGCGTTACAGCGTGATGCAGTCTCTGCCTTACGACCGGGAGCGAACGACGATGCAAGCCTTTCCCCTGTGCTCTTCCTGCAAGCAGGATTACTTAAAATCTTCCCGCCGTTGTCATGCTCAAACCTTGGCCTGCTCCCGATGTGGCCCCCGTTTGTTTTTGTTTGAAGGCCAAGGGATCGAACTTGCTGCAGGTCAAGCAACAGCCTTGCCTGATACTGCTGCCGACCGCTTGGCAGGGGATTCCACTTGTGTTTGCCGAGCAGAGGCTGAAGATGCACTCCAATTGGCCATTGCCTACGTTAAGGCAGGCTTTGTCGTTGCGGTCAAAGGAATCGCTGGCTATCAGTTTATTTGTCGAGCTGATTCAGAGCAGGCGGTCGAGCGTCTGCGGCAACTCAAAAATCGTGAAGCCAAGCCCTTTGCGGTCATGTTTCGAGATCTCCGGCTATTGCAAGACTATCAGTTGGTCACTGCAGCGGAAGAGCAGGCATTGCTCGCACCGGCAGGTCCCATTGTCCTCCTGCGACGCCAACCCCCGAAAAAGAATGTGCCACTGGTCGACAGGGCTGCCGGCGACGGCTGGATTGCGAGCGGCGTGTGTGGGAATAGCCCATATATTGGTGCCTTTTTGCCGAGTAGCGGCCTGCACCAGTTACTTTTGGATGAGCTGGGGATAGCTGTTGTTACGTCGGGGAATAAAAGCGAAAGTCCTTTGATTATAGACGACCGGGAAATGCTGGCTTGCTTAGCGAAAGAGCCCAATTTAAAAGCAGTTTTAACCCATGACCGGGCCATTGTAACCCCACTGGACGACTCTGTGGGCTTTGTTGAGGGCGGGCGTTTTCATTTGATTCGCAGAGCTAGGGGCTATGTACCGGCTCCGGTCCGTTTTCAAACAGCTGTAAAAAACGGTAAGAAAAAGCTAGCGGGCGGCGGCGTCGAACAGTCGGCAGGAAAAGATGTACTGACTCGTCTTGGAGAAGAATTATGCGCCACAAAGGTCCCCATTGAGCAGGCCGTCGGGGACAATAAAATCACCTGCGGAGCTCTTTTAGCTTGTGGGGCTGATTTAAAGGCGACGACTGGCTTGTTGCGCGATGAAACTCTATATTTAACGCAGCCGGCCGGAGACTTAATTCAAACAGCCAATGTCCATTTTTGGGACCGGTCCCGGGATCATCTGGCAGAACTCTTAGCCTTTGAACCGGAGGCCGTTCTAATTGACCAACATCCTGCCTACCAGTCGCGTCGCCGCATTGAAAGTGATCAGTTTTGGAGCGGTTTGCCCAGATTAGAAATCCAACACCACCATGCCCACATCGCTTCCGTTATGGCTGAACACAACTTAGACCTGTGCTTGGGCTTTGCCTTCGACGGCACCGGCTATGGGGTAGACAATTCTATTTGGGGGGGCGAGGTTTTGCTTTGTCGTGGGTATGAATGCCTGCGCTTGGGTTCATTAAAACCAATTACAGCTTTGGGCGGTGACAACATGGCGAGAGATGCAGGACTTATGTTTTATAACTACCTGCTAAGCGATGGGTGTAAGTGCTTTCCGGAAAATCTGCCGGCCATGGTTACAGAGCAAGTTTTGCCGGCGACGGTCGATCTTTGGCGACAGGCTCGCCGGGCCGGCTGGCCCGCTGTTTTGACATCTTCTGCCGGACGGCTGTTTGATGCTGCTGCCTTTGTTCTTGGGCTGGGGCGATTTAACCGCTACGAGGGGGATTTGCCCTCACAACTTGAGGGTCTGGCCCTACAGGTAGAAGGTACAGAACAGTTGTCTGAGTGGGAGCATCTTTATGCCGATGGGGAAATTACCGGGTCCGGAACAGCCGGCTGCGGAGCTGGTGGTCGCCGTGAGGCAAAACACTTGCCCTTCTGTTTGGATCCGTTAAAATTGTTAGCGGCCCTGTGCCGTGGCGTCTGCTCAGGTCTGGATAGGGCCTTTTTAGCCCGGTGTTTTCACGAGGCTTTGGCAGATTGGATTGTGTCTGTCTGTCGCAAATTGAGTCTCTTGTTGAAGTGCAAGATGCCAGTTGCCTTGTCAGGTGGTTGCTTTAACAACCGCTTATTGCTTCAACTGGTTGAGTCAAAATTAAGGCGAGAACATTTTTCAGTCTATAGCAATGAGCAGGTGCCGGCCGGTGACGGCGGTCTGGCCTTGGGGCAAGCCTATTTAGGTAGGCTCTATTTTTCTAAAAACAATGGTGTGTAGCAGAAGGAATAGAAGATGAGGTAATAATATGTGTGTAGCCTTGCCGGGAACCGTTCTTGAGGTTCAGGATAAAAGCTGTGTAGTTGATTTTTCCGGCAATCAGCTGTCGGCTGATTGCCGTTTTGTGCCGGTTAAGGCCGGTGACAAAGTTTTGGTGCACGCCGGTTGCGTCTTGCAGCAAATCAGCGAGACTGATTTTACTGAAATGGAGGCGTTGTTTAAGACGCTAGAGGAGTTGGGGAGCAAAAGGGAGCGCTCGGTCGATGAAAATTGAGCAGGAGCAAATATTGCGCAATTTTTTGTCTGGCTACCGGGGGCCTGCTCTTAGCTTCATGGAAGTTTGTGGAACCCACACCGAAAAAATAGCCGCCTATGGAATCCGCGACTTGTTGTCGCCCGATATTCATTTGCTGACCGGCCCCGGCTGTCCTGTTTGCGTGACGGTCAGTGCCTATATTGACCGCCTGATCGAACTTGCCTTTGCAGCAGATACCACGGTGGTGACTTTTGGTGACCTGTTGCGGGTGCCCGGTAGCAGCTATAGTCTGGCGGAAGCTAAGGCGCGCGGAGCCTCAGTGGAATTTGTATATGGACCGCGTGACCTGTTGCCGAAAGCACGACAGAATCCCGATCATCTCTTTGTTTTTGCGGCGGTCGGTTTTGAAACAACGATTCCTATCTATGTTGCGCTCCTAGAGGAGTTATCCGTTGAAAGAATTGAAAACGTCAAGCTTTTGACGGCCTTGAAAACGATGCCGGCCGCCATTGATTGGGTGTTGGCTAACAGCGACCGGTTGGACGGCTTGCTGGCGCCGGGGAATGTCAGTGTTATCACCGGCTCAAACTATTTTGAAAAATTGGCAGAGAAGTGGCAAAAACCCTTTGTCATAGGTGGTTTTTCAGCGACAGAGCTAATTCTGGCCCTAAGTTGTTTACTGGCTTCAACCGGTCAGGGTGTCGTTAAAAACATGTATCCTTCGGTTGTCACAGCAAGCGGTAACCGGGCGGCCCAGACCGGCATTAGGGCTTGCTTTGAATCCGGCCCTGCGGCTTGGCGCGGTTTCGGTCTGATCGCAGAATCAGGTCTTTATCTATCAACAAAGTGGCAAAAGTATGATGCCGGCAGTCGCCATTTGCTAGAAGATATTGCCTACAACAGTGCCTGTAGTTGTGGAGCTGTTCTTACCGGGCAGCTATCTCCCGAGGCCTGCCCGCTTTTTGGTAGCAGTTGCCGCCCAGATTGCCCGCAGGGGGCCTGTATGATTTCCGGTGAGGGGGCCTGTTTCAACTACTGGCGCAACCGGTAGGAGAGAGGGAAGGCGTAAGAAGATGAAAGATTTGTCAAAAAAAGCATGTGTGACCTTGGCTCATGGCAGTGGGGGCGAGGCTTCGCACGAATTGATCGCCAAAGTGGCAGCCTATTACAGTTCCTCGGAATTACAAGAAATGGGTGACGCCGCCCTCGTTCCGATCAATGGTGACCAACTAGAAACAAGCGAGGGCGAGCTGGACAGAGTGGCTTCGCAGCCGAAAAGTATGGCCCTAGCAGAGTCAATAAAGCCGCCCGTTCAGCAGCTGGCCTTGACGACTGACAGTTTTGTGGTGGATCCGTTATTTTTTCCGGGCGGTGATATCGGCAAATTGGCTGTTTGTGGTACGGTCAATGACTTACTGATGCGGGGAGCTCGCCCCGCTTACTTGACTTTGGGCATGATTATAGAAGAGGGGTTGCCTTTCAGCGATTTAGAGGTTGTGGCGCAGTCTGTAGGTGAGGCAGCCGACCAAGCCGGGGTCCGAGTAGTGGCGGGCGACACCAAGGTTATAGAAGGTCAGAAGCCAGGTGGCGGATTATACCTCAATACGGCTGGTGTTGGTTTTTTTTCGGCCCCTTATCAACCAGTGCCGGTAGCAGGCCTAAAGGCAGGGGACGCCATCATTCTCTCCGGTAGTTTAGGTGACCATCATGCAGTGATTATGAGTCAGCGGTTAGGTATAAAAAATAATCTGGTCAGTGATGTGGCCAGCCTGGGCGATATGGTCTATTCGCTCCGGCAAACCGGCATCCCCTTGCACGCTATGCGGGATGTTACCCGCGGTGGCCTGGCTACTGTCTTGAATGAGTTGGCAGAGGCAGCCGGGGTAGAGATCCTCTTAGAAGAAAGTCAAATCCCCTTGCACGACACAGTGGCGGGCTTATGCGATATGCTGGGGCTTGATCCCTTGGAAATGGGGAATGAAGGCAAGCTGGTGCTCGCTGTGCCGGATCACTTTAAAGAAGCAGCTTTGGCCACTGTCCGAGCGACGGAAAACGGTCGGGAAGCCGCTGTGATTGGCCGTGTGGAAGCCTTGTCTGCCACACGGGCATGCGTTCGCCTAAGTACAAAAATTGGTACGGAGCGTTTGGTTATGCCTCTCATAGGGGAAGGTTTGCCCCGTATTTGTTGACCTGATTAACTAAAATTCAAACTGAAAAAAAGCCTGCTTTCGCCGAAGTTAACAAAAATCTGATTAATTTGTTGTTAAGAGAAAGACCTCTGCTATACTCACAGTGTGTTGATTTTGTATCAGC
>CAMXYS010000048.1 GCA_947253135.1 uncultured Clostridia bacterium | reverse complement strand
GCCTTTCAGAGGGAGGCTTGCCGGTCCTCACGCCGAAATTGACCTACGGTTTCTATCCGGTTTATGCTCGCCTGTTTGATATCCCTCTGCAGACGGTTCCACTGGAACGGCAATTGACCATTCAGCCGGAGCGTTTTTGTATCAAGTCCGGGGGCGTCGTGATCGCCAACCCCAATGCTCCGACCGGGCAGGTTCTTTCCTTGCCACAAGTGGAAATGATTGTGCGGGCAGACCGAGACCGTCTGGTATTGGTGGACGAGGCCTATATTGATTTTGGCGGCGAAAGTGCAGTTCCCTTGATCGACCGATACGACAACCTCTTGGTGGTTCAGACTTTTTCTAAGTCTAGGTCTTTGGCCGGTGCCAGACTGGGCTTCGCCCTGGGACATCCGGACTTGATTAAAGGGATGCTGCGGGTAAGAGATTCTTTCAACTCTTTTACGGTCGATTCTCTCACTCAGGAGATCGGCTTAGCTTCTTTGGCGGATGAAAGCTATTTTCAGACCGTATGTCAGAGACTTATAGACACTCGAGAAAAAAGCCTCGACATACTGCGGCAGGCCGGCTATGATGCCCCGGCGTCGAGTGCCAACTTCATCTGGATTCGTCATCCATATTTGGAGGGAGAGGCAGTGGCTTCGCGTATGCGCGCTAAGGGCATTCTGGTCAGACATTTTCCTAAACCGGAGATTGCTGACCGAGTGCGTATAACCGTAGGTCGTGAAGAGGACATGGACCGGGTTTGCCAAAATCTGTTGGAGTTACTCTAGGAAAAATGGCTGAACATCAGAGCTAACGGGGACAGCTCAATAAACTGAAGGAGAGGAATGTCATGGGAGAGAAGGATAATAAAAAATATAGGCAGGCTGTTTTACGGCGAGAGACCGGGGAAACGGATATTACCGTTTGCTTGAATCTGGACGGGACAGGGCAGGCGGAGGTTCAAACCGGTATCGGCTTTTTTGACCATATGTTACATTTGCTGGCCAAACATGCCCTGTGTGACCTTTCAGTTCAGGTCGAGCGCGGGGACCTGGAGGTTGATGGCCACCACATGGTAGAGGATACGGGTATTGTTTTGGGTCAGCTGATAGACAGGCTTTTATCCGACAAAAGCGGGCTTTGTCGTTACGGACACTTCTACTTGCCTATGGACGAGACCCTGGCCAGGGCCGTGGTTGATTTGTCCGGGCGCCCCTATCTTTCTTTTAACGCCGAATTTAGCGGTGCAGGCTGTGGGCGTTTTGACAGTGAGTTAGTGGAAGAGTTTTTTCGGGCACTTGCCTTTAACGCTCGCTTGACGCTTCACTTGGACTTGTTCCGCGGCGGCAACACCCACCACGAGATTGAGGCCCTGTTTAAGGCCTTTGCCCGGGCTTTCCGCCAGGCGATTTCTCGGGATGAAAGAGAGCCCGGCATCCCTTCGTCTAAAGGAGTCTTGGTATAAATAGAAATGCAGCAGTTAGGGGGCATAAGAAGATGATCATTTATCCGGCAATAGACCTGTTAAAGGGCAAATGTGTGCGCCTTTACCAAGGAGACTATGGCAAGGTTACAGAGTATTCAGAAGACCCGGTTGGTATGGCCAAGGCGATGGCGCAGGAAGGGGCGGACTGGATCCACATTGTGGATCTGGATGCGGCAAAGACCGGTGAGCGGAAAAATCGAGACCTGATCCACCGAATGACAGTAGAGAGTGGACTTAAGGTGCAGACCGGCGGTGGCATTCGCGACCTGGAAACGGTTGAAGAGCTCTTAGAGGCGGGTGTTTCGCGCTGTGTTATCGGGACAGCGGCAGTTAAGAATCCGACTTTTCTAAAAGCTGCTTTAAAGAGATATGGGGATTTTTTGGCCGTGGGCATCGACAGTCAGAACGGCCTGGTCAAGGTATCCGGTTGGCTTGAAGATTCAGGCGTAGACACTTTGAGTTTTGCTGAAGAAATAAAATCTTTGGGGGCTAAGACTGTTATTTATACGGACATCAATAGGGATGGGGCCCTGTCCGGTCCAGCCCTGGAAAGTAGTCGTGAACTTTTGGAACATACAGGTTTAGAGGTCATTATGTCCGGCGGAATCGCCTCAGCTTCGGACCTTGCCGCCTGCAAAAAAATAGGGGCGGCTGGAGTCATCGTCGGCAAGGCGCTCTATGAAGGAAAGGTGAGTTTAAAAGAATGTTTAGAAAACGCATAATTCCTTGTTTGGATATTAAGGACGGAAGAGTGGTAAAGGGGGTTCAATTCGTCGATATCAAGGATGCCGGCGACCCGGTAGAAGCAGCCGTGGGCTATTGTAAGGCCGGAGCGGATGAGCTTGTTTTTTTAGATATCGCGGCCACTTTGGAGGGACGCGGGACGACCTTGGACCTGGTTAAGCGCGTGGCTGAACATGTGTCGATCCCCTTTACTGTCGGTGGCGGCATCCGGAGCTTGGCAGATATCGGAGCTGTTCTGGCGGCCGGGGCGGACAAGGTCTCGCTAAATTCCATAGCAGTAAAAAAACCCGATCTGATCACTCAAGCAGCAAATCAATATGGCAGCGAGCGCATTGTGGTTGCAATAGATGCGGTGACCAATGAAGAAGGGAAAAAAGAGGTTGTTATTGCCGGGGGCAGTCAGCGGACCGGAAAAGATCCGGTGGCCTGGTCAATGGAGGCTGAGCGCTTAGGTGCAGGGGCCATTCTTTTTACCAGCATGGACCGAGACGGGACTCACAGTGGCTACGACCTGGATTTGACGAGGCGGATCAGTGAGGCTGTAGACATACCGGTTATCGCATCCGGCGGCGCAGGCAAGATGGAGGATTTTCTCAAGGCTTTTACCATCGGCGGTGCTGATGCAGCCCTGGCGGCGGGTCTCTTTCACTTCGGCGAAGTGAAGATACCCGACCTTAAACGCTACTTAGCTGCGGCCGGCATACCGGTTTTTTACGGAGAAGCTTCAAAGTCTCCATCTGATTCAGTCGAATTCGGGTTACCGGCGTCGTCGCTCGAAGGTCAGACGGGAAGAAAAGACTTTGCCGGTTACTTTACGCCTGAGCAGGCCGACCGGCTGTGGTTGCAATTTAAATTGAATTCGGAGGGGCTGATCCCGGTCATTGCAGTGGATGCAGAGGATAAAAGTGTCCTTATGCTGGCCTATATGAATGCGGAGGCCTTTGCCCTGACCTTACAGACTGGTCGGATGCATTATTACAGTAGAAGCCGGCAGGCGCTTTGGCTAAAAGGAGAGACTTCAGGGCACTTCCAGACCGTGGAAGGAGCGCTTGTCGATTGTGATTCAGACACCCTGTTGTTCTCCGTTTGGCAAAAGGGAGCTGCCTGCCACACAGGCCACCGCACTTGTTTTTTTCGCACGTTCGAGGAGCAACTAAGCAGTCAAGAAAGGAAGAACAATGAGTAACATAGGAGCTGTTTTGGAAGAAGTCTATGGCGTTGTGGCCGATCGCAAGGAAAACCCCAAGGAAGGCGCCTATACGACCTACCTTTTTAAACAGGGAGTCGATAAGATTTGTAAAAAAATCGGTGAAGAGTCAACAGAAGTTGTGATTGCAGCAAAAAACAAGGAGCCTTCTGAGTTGATTTATGAGATCAGCGACCTCCTTTACCACCTCAATGTACTAATGGTTGAGCAGGATGTGAGTTGGGAACAGATCAGTCAAGAGTTAACGAGTAGAAGGTCCTGAAGATTGCTTGAAAAAGATTGAAGGGGACGGTTCAAATTGCCTGAAATTACTTCATAATTCTGGTCTTTATTCAAATTAAAAAGCGCCCCCTGTCGTCGGTTGCCTCTTCTTTTCTCTTGTGAAAAGTGAGGGCGATTAGGCGGTGGGGGAGCTTTTTAAATTATAAACTTTAAGCTTTTACAGTTTCTCCAGACTTGTGGGGACTAGTAAACTGAGAGTATTGAAAGCACTTAATTATCGCTCCTAGCAAAGCCGTTTTTCATCTCGCAAGAGGCAACATATAGGACCTTGTCCAGCAGGTCTATGGTTTTCTTTTGAACAAAGTCGGCAATCTCTTGGTTAGCGGTTTCGCAACATGTTTCTATAGCAGTTCCCTTAGAATCTGTGGACTGTTCAGTTAGGTATTTTTCATCGTAACGATTTATAATCTCATGACATTTGGCCTGCACCGTGTCCTGATAACGCTCTACATGGATGCCGGTCTTTTGGAAGTGGGCATCACAGAGACCTGCCACCAGCCGATTGGTCCAATAGAAGCTTTCTGTGGTGGGTTTGGTGGAAGGATTGGCAAAATAGGCGGGTGATTTCTCAATGTTGGCGTAAAAGGCAACGGCCGCATTAAAGGCGTTGCAACCATAGCTGAGCCATTGAAGAGAGCGGATAGCGGCCGGCATATAACCTCTGATCTGCGTGATATGGCTGATGTTATTTCGGCTTATCCCGATCGGTCGATACATGCCCTTGGTTAAAGGATCGGCATGCTTGGCATAGCAGTCATAGCCGGTGCCCTCGTAATGACTCGAGAGGACGGCCTTCATGTCCTCCACCGTTATTTTGCGGTCGGCTTGGAAACACCAGGGCAAGTCATCGGATTCGGGGGTGTAGCCGCCTTCTTCAACAGCTTTCGGGCTAAAGTAATTTAACATATACCAGGCTCGCGGGGTGTTGTATACGTGGTCAGACGGAGCGTGTGATCCATAGGCTAGGCGAGGGTTAAAGTCGCCTTCTACATCCAAGGCCAAATGGTATTTTTCGGTCCACTCTTCTAAGTCGGGCGAGCACATAAAATTTTCTTGTTTGCCGTAGGCATCGACAAAGTCAAAATAGTCGATACCCAATTGGTTAGGCATGACCACGTAGCAGTCATCTGGTACCTTCCGCGCCACCCAGTGGTGGCCACCAATGGTTTCCAACCACCAGATTTCATCGTCATCCTGGAAGGCGACTCCATTGGCCTCGTAAGTGCCGTGTTCTGCTAATAGTTGTCCCAGGCGGATCACACCTTCGCGGGCGGAGTGGATGTAGGGCAAGACCAAAGTGACAAAGTCTTCTTCTCCCAGTCCGCCGCAGCCTTGTTTTTTATCAGAGGCGGGGAGGAGGGGATCAGCCCCCTGGACTCGGGCATTTGTTGTGATGGTCTCGGTGGCGGTCATCCCTACATTTTTCTCGTTTACACCGGCGGCGGCCCAGATGCCTTCGACAGGGTCCGAATTGGGCAGGGCGGTGTAGCGCAGGGCGTTTTCGGGCAACTCTACCTTTTCTTTTGAGATCGTACTTTGATAGGTCCCCGGATTGGGGTCGGCCTTGACCACGATAAAACGTTTGGCTGTAAATTCACCGGAGGGTGAGTCTTCTGTTCTGCTGATTAGGGTCGAGCCGTCGTAAGAGGCTTTTTTACCGACGAGTAAAGTTGTGCAGGCCATGTGATCCTCCTGATTTTTGCTTTAAATGCTGAGCCTATTTATTTGTTTCGTTAAGAAGGGAGCCCGCATTGAGCTCCCTTTATTTCCGGTCGGTCGTCCGGATGCGTTCCGGCCTGTCTGTCCGGTAGAAAAAGGCCATCTCCTCCGGCCTTTTTATTTCACGACCAGGTTAGCCAGGCGACCGGGCACATAGATGTACTTAATCAGGCTTTTTTCACCCATGGCCGCCTTGATCCTCTCATCTGCCAGCAACTGTTCCTTCAAGGCATCTTTTTCGATATCAGAGGGAATGTTCAGGCGGAAGAGAATCTTGCCGTTCATCTGGACTACAATTTCAACGGTATTCTTGATTAGAGCAGCCTCGTCAAAGGCAGGCCACGCATCGTGCAAGATCGTATCGTTATGACCTAATTGCTCCCAGAGTTCATCTGCCAGGTGGGGGGCGAAGGGCGAAATCAGACGGATGAGATCTTGGACGCAGTCTTTGTAAAAGGCCAGGTCCGGTTCAGTGAGATCAGTATCTGAACTATAGCGGATCAGGGCGGTGACAAACTCCATAATTCGCGCAATAGACGTATTGAATTGGAAACGCTCAGCATCAGTGGTGACACCTTTGATGGCAAAGTGGCGGGCGTACTCCAGTTCGGCAGCGGCGGCAGAGCCGGTGGGCGGGGTCTGCCGGTCTGACACGGTCTGGTCAGTGCGCTTACAGACATCTTCGACAAGACGCATGACTCTGCCCGCCAGGCGGTCGACTGACTTAACTCCGTCGTCGTTCCAGGGGCCACCCTCAGTGTAGGCAAAGCCAAAGGCCAGGTAGAGGCGGAAGATGTCAGACCCGTAGTCCTTGATATAGTCATCCGGTGACACGGTATTGCCCAGGGATTTAGACATTTTATAACCGTCACTCCCGAGGATCACGCCCTGGTGGATCAGTCGTTTGAAGGGTTCACCAAAGTTGAGGTAACCCATATCCCGCAAAGCTTTGGTAATAAAGCGGGCGTAGAGCAGGTGCATGGCAGCATGCTCGGCACCACCGATATAGACATCTACAGGGGTAAACCGTCGAGCCAGCTCGGGGTCAAAGGGGGCCTTGTCATTGTGCGGGTCCAGAAAGCGTAAAAAATACCAAGAGGAACAGACAAAGGTATCCAGCGTGTCAACATCGCGCTTGGCCGGCTTGCCGCACTGTGGGCAGTGGCAATTGACAAAATGATCGGCCTTGGCTAAAGGAGACTGGCCGTCCGGCTTAAATTCTACGTCGTAGGGCAATTCAACCGGCAAGTCGGATTCGGGCACAGGCACAATGCCACAGTCGTCGCAATAGATGATCGGGATGGGTGTGCCCCAGTAGCGCTGACGCGATACGAGCCAGTCTTTTAGGCGGTAATTGATCTTATGCCGCCCCTGGCCGGAAGCTATTAAATCGGCCATGATAGTCTCGACTGCCGCTTTTGAGGTGAGACCGTCATATTTGCCGGAGTTGCAGAGCACGCCGGCTTCCGTGTATGGCAGTTCAACTTTCTCGCCGGTCGCCGGTGCCACAACCTGGATAATAGGTAAGTTATATTTTTTAGCATAGGCAAAATCACGCTCGTCGGCGGCAGGAACGCCCATGACAACACCGGTTCCATAGCCTGCAATCACATAGTCAGCTGCCCAGATCGGAACTTTTTTTCCGGTGATAGGGTGTACTGCATAAGAACCGGTAAAAAGTCCTGTTTTTTCTCGTGTGGTTGACATGCGGTCAATATCAGAAGCCTTTTGAGTTTGCTTGACATAGTCTGCCATGGCTTCTTTTTGCTCGCCGGTCGTCAACTGGTCACACAGCTCGCTCTCGGGCGCAACAACCAGGTAGGAGACCCCCATCAGCGTATCCGCCCGGGTGGTAAACACATTCAGCCGCAGTGGGTTGCCGGCCTCATCCAGGAGCCTCTGGCCGTCTTTTTCCGCTTCAAAGCTGATTTCATTGCCTTCAGAACGGCCGATCCAATTGTGTTGGATTTTTAAAGTTTTTTCCGGCCAGTCCAAGTTGGGAAGTTCGTCCAGCAATTCTTGGGCATAGTCTGTGATTTTAAAAAACCACTGCGTGAGGTTTTTATGGGTTACTTCACTGTCACAGCGCTCGCAGTGGCCGTCATTAATCACTTGCTCGTTGGCCAAAACAGTCTGACAAGAGGGGCACCAGTTGACAGGAGCATTTTTGCGGTAGGCTAGGCCGTTCTTATAGAGCTGTAAAAACAGCCACTGGTTCCAGCGATAATATTCGGGGTTACAGGTTGAAAGCTCGTGATCCCAGGCAAACATACCACCCATTTCACGCAATTGTTGTTCCATGGTCTCAATATTAGATCGGGTGCTGTCCATCGGATGGATGCCTGTTTTAATGGCGTAATTTTCTGCCGGCAGTCCGAATGAGTCAAAACCCATCGGCTGAAAAACTGCATAGCCTTGCATTTTTTTCATGCGGGCATAAGAGTCGGAAAGAGCATAGTTATACCAGTGCCCAACATGTAATTTTGCAGCGGAAGGGTAGGAAAACATTTCCAAAATATAGAGCTTTTTGGCAGGGTCGACAGTGTCCATGTCGTAATTATAAACGCCCATCTCCTGCCATTTTTTCTGCCATTTGCGGTCGGTTTCAACTGAATAAGCCATGTGGCCATCCTCCTCTTAATATTTTTTTTATTCTATCACTTAAAGGTAACTGCGGAGTAGGATTAAAAGACAAAGATGTAAAGGATAATATAGGTAAAAAAAGTGCTTTTGGGCAGGACCGGGATGTTTTTTTGCTTTTGCTGAGGCTGTGTAGGGGAAAAGTAAGGGGGCCAAGGCACTGCACAGTTGGATGGGGCTGACCATTAAACCAAGAGAAAATAAAATCCTTTCGTTGGACAGGTTCAGGAGTTGAATCAAGTAGCCCAGTAGCAAAAACAGACAGTTGAGTAATAAAAAAGATTTTAGGTGCAGCTGTGTTTTTTTCCAGCTTAACTGACGGTTTAGGGTGGGGCTGTATGCATCGGTTCTCTCTTCAATTATATGAAAGAGCAGGATAGTCAGGAGACCATAAACACCATAATCAGGTCGGGTTAGCCAAAGTAAAATCAGGGCGGCCAGACCGAGAGCTGTCCCGGCCAGCAGACCGGTCCGGTGCGGAAGGCTGATTCCTTTTAAATTAATACGGAGACCGAAGTCCTGGGGGGGCTGGCCGGTGGCTGCTGTCTCCGTGCCGGGGACCGGACGGAGACGGGCCACAGTATCGCGAGAGGATTTAGTGATGAGGTCGTAAGCTAACAGCACCAAGAGACCGATAGCCAAAGTGTAAAGAGCATTATTGTTGCCGCTCGGGTCGACAGGGAAACGATAGAGGTTCAGCTCCGGGTGCTTTAAGGTCAAAGTTGTCAAATTAAGAGCCAAGCCGGTCAGGAGAGCATAGGCAGCCAGGCGAATAAAGTATTTAGGTAAGGAGCGAGTGCGCCGGTAGCCGGTGACCAAAAAATAGGCGAAGAGCGGGAAGGCCAAGCGGCCAATCCCCCGCCCGGTCTGGTAGGCAGCAGGGGGGAGCTGAGCATAAAAAAAGTAGCTCAAGTGGTCGATGGTCATCAGTGCCACTGCAATCCATTTCATCATTAAGTGTTCTCCTGACGGTCAGCTTGGCGTCGGCCGGTGTGGCCCCTGTGGACGAAATTTAATTTATTTAGCAGTTTAGCATAGGACAATGGCTAGCCTGTCATCTAAAACAAAATAGGCTTTCCCAAAATGGCAAAACAGGGCGACTTGTCAAATAAACTGAAAAAAAGAGGCTCCAGCCATCCTGTACAATGTATATAGCAAATCCACAAAGGAGGACAGCTGTGAGCCAAATACATTGTACCAATAGAAGACGACCGGGTCAGCACTAAAACAAAGAGATCGAGACGCCTTGGAATATCTATTTAATCAAAACCTAAAAAAATCAAAGAGCGATCAATTAAACCAAAAGCAGCTGGCCGCTTATTAGGACGGGTTTATGCTTTCAGTTTAACTTGCAATTCTCAAAAATGGCAAAATAGTCACTTTTTTATTGTTTGTCAACAGAGTTTGCTGTACTATTATGTCCTGTGTGCTGTTAACTTCAGCTATGTAATGATTGATCCGTTATCGTTTTTGAGCAAGTTGGAATAAGCTGCTTAATTTATCTTCGCTAGCGAGGCGAGCTCACCGGGAGAAAAACAAATAATTTATGAAACTGGGTTTGGACATCGGTATTGATCTGGGGACTGCAACTGTCTTAATTTACATCAAGGGGAAGGGTGTTGTCTTAAACGAGCCCTCAGTCGTAGCTGTTAATACAGAGACCGGCAGGGTACTTGCTGTGGGCAATGAGGCCAGTGCTATGATTGGCCGAACACCGGACGTGGTAGAGGCGGTCCGGCCGCTGCGAGACGGGGTTATATCTGATTTCAAAGTGACGGAAGTGATGCTTAAAACCTTTATCAGTCGAGTTAATCGGGGTTTTTTAGCCACACTTTTTAAACCGACGATCGTTGTTTGTGTGCCCAGTGTTATTACGCCGGTCGAACAAAGGGCTGTAGAGGAAGCCTGCAAGCATGCCGGTGCCCGCGATGTTTACTTAATTCGCGAACCGGTTGCAGCCGCAATCGGAGCCGGTATAGATATTACTAAACCGGTCGGTAGCATGATTGTAGATATTGGCGGTGGAACCACCGACATAGCTGTTATCTCAATGGGGGAAGCAGTGGTGGACGCCTCTCTGAAAGTAGCGGGAGACCGCTTTGATGAAAGCATTATTCGTCACC
>CAMXYS010000047.1 GCA_947253135.1 uncultured Clostridia bacterium | reverse complement strand
CCCCCGCTGCGACGACACCTCTTAACTTGTTTTGGGAGAGGCGGGCGCCCGCCTCTTCCTTAAGCTCCCTGAACACCCGCTCCGACCGCAGACGATAGCCGAAGAGGCCGTATTGCAGGCAATAGGTTTCCCAAAGGTCTGCTTCATGTCTGTGCTCACAAACCAATTCGCTGTGCAGCCAAGCCATCACATCGGCCGCCTGCCAACCATTGCGGGCACAGTCCAGGGCAGCCAGCAACAATTTAGGAACTTCGGCAAAAACAGCCTCACTGTCAAGTTTTAAAAAAATAGGGACTCCGACAGCCTCAAAGAGGCGGCGAACCCGGTCGGCTCCCACTTCTTGAACCGGGCAGACCACTGCCACGTCCCGAAAATTGCATAAGCCCGCCTCATGCAAGCGCTTGATCTCGCCTGCAGTCGCTATCAATTCGTCTACAATATCCGGCTGCTCCCACAAAAAAAGTTGCTTGGCAGTGGTAAAAACGGCAGGGGAAGCAGCTGAGTTTAGTCGGTCCGGGGCGGCCGCAGTCGGCCGGACGTCGTCTAGGCAAATAACCTCCGCGAGCGGGAAACGTTCTTTTAAACGCCGATAAAGTGTCAAGCCGGCCGCCCGACTAAATAAGTTCAGGCCCGGCCGCCGGCTGTGGTCCTCCGGCCGGACTACCATACTCACTGTTATTTTTTGACAAAGCTTTTCCAGGACGGATAGTAAGCGGTACTGCAAACCCGAAAAGTCGTGGTGTTCCCCGTAGCCGTCTATCCAAACAGCTGTTTTTTCTAATTTAAGCTGCAGCTGTCGGGCCGCCGGGGTCAGGCGCTCCGGTGGCTCCCGGTCGATTTGCTCCAGTTCTAAGATCGCTTGAAGCAGCCTGCTGTCGCTGTCGTGCAAATTTGCCTTGGCCATAAACTCTTCATAGGCTTCGCTTAAAAGGGCCAAGTCATGAAATAAGGCTGCCACATCTTTGCCCGGCGGATCCAAGGTGCGCAAGTCCGCCGCAGTCACCCGGTATTGACGAAACTCGCGCAGGATCCCGTTTACCCGGTCCGGAAATTCAGGGTCGGCATACAGGTGGCGGTAATAAAGTAAATCATCTCTTTTTTCAAACAGGAGCCGGCGCATGATCATAGCTTGCAAGCGACGGTTAAGAGTGGACTCGTTAAACAGACCCAAGTCACTTAACAGGCGCATGGCCAGCCGATTAAAACTCAAGACTTCAGCCATCATCAAATTACCTGAATCCGCCTGGTCCAGGTAAGCCCGCTCAATATTGAGCTTGCGATCCTCCGGTACTAAAATGAGGCCACGCCGCTCCGGCCAGGCCTCATTTCCTGCTCTGACATCTGACAGGATAGCATCTGTCAAGGTTTTGATCCGACTGGCGGTAAATAAACATATAGTCATCCTAAAACCGATCCATATTTTTTCGGTTGGCGGTGCGCATATTTAAGCCCTGTCGCTCTAAAGCCTCCCGAATAACAAGCTCTTGATCTTGTCGCTTAACCTTCATCGTCCCGGTGCGCACAAAGTCATGTTCAGTAAAAAGAAAATATTTGATTTTTTTATACTGAGGCATTTTTTTATTAATAAAATTCACATGATCAGACAAGTAATGCGCTATGGCCTCATCACTCCGATCCGTCAAGGGCAACTCACTGCGCCTAAGTTGGATCAGCAGACAAATATCAGTTGCCTCGCGGGCATTGATTTCGCCCCAGACCATGGAGTTAACCACGCCGGGAATCAGGTTGACATACAACTCAATCTCTTCCGGGAAGGCATTTTTCCCATTGGTCAGAACGATCATGGATTTTTGGCGCCCCGTAATATGAAGCGAACCGGTCTTGTCAAGGTAGCCCATGTCGCCGGTGTGTAACCACCCCTCCTGCAAAGCCTCTGCTGTAGCCTGCTCATCCTGATAGTAGCCCAGCATGACCGAAGGAGACTGAACAAGGATTTCACCGCTGCCGTCAGCCTCGCTGCTTAGCTCTGCAATCTTGACCGCAACCCCCTGCAAAGCCGGTCCAACACTGCCAATCACATTGTTAAAGCGGTTCGTCACCGAGACTATGGGGGCGTGTTCAGTCAGACCATAGCCTTGGTAAAATTCGATTCCCCAGTCGGTAAAGGCGCGAATGACCGTTTTATCCATAGCGGCAGCCCCCACTACGATCATTCGCAGGCCTCCCCCCAGACCTTCAATTACACTGCGAAACATCCGCCGGTTAGCATTGACACCAATGTTTTGCATGGTCCTTGCGATCGGTCTCATCACACGCACTGCCGTGCGGCGACCACTTTGATCAATCGATTTTTCGATCCGCTTGTAAATGTTTTCAATCAAAAGTGGAACAGCCACCAGGATATTAATTTGCCATTCCACTAAATTGTTGGCTAAGTGGCGCAGTCCGTCATTGATACAAATACAAGCGCCGTAGAAAAAGGGAATCAACATACCCGCTGTCGTTTCAAAAGTGTGGTGCAGCGGCAGGACTGACAGCACGCGCTCACCCGGATAGACCAAAATGGATTTAGTCCCAGCGATAACATTTTCGCAAATATTGCGCATCGAGAGCATAACACCCTTGGCCAGATCAGTCGTGCCGGAGGTGAACAGCAGGGCGCACATGCGGTCCACATCCATCGCCTCCGCCCCCCTGTCGAAAGCAGTGCTGCCCTCAGCCAGGGCATCCGCACCCTTATGACGAACCTCCGAATAAGGCAAAAAGCGGGCATCTTCCGGCAAATTGACTTTTTTAGCCTTGCCGACCATAGTATCAAAGCAAATAAAGTAGTCAGCTGCACCGGCAGCTGCCAATGCCTTAGCATGTTCCAGTTGCTGCGGCGAAAAAAACAAGACCTTGGCTTGCGACCGCCGCAGGAGGCGCTCCACCTCCTCGAACGGCTGCTTAACCTCCAGTGGTACAATGACGCCGACCCCATTGATAACAGCCTGGTAGGTGACGGCCCACTCATAAGAGTTTTCGCTTAACAAAGCCATGGTGAAACCGGCCAAGCCCAGCTCTAAAAGACCTGTGCCCAGCATTTCAACTTCTTCTATAAATTCACCATAGGTGCGGTAGTGCACATGCTCGCCCGGCGACCGACGAAACATATAAACCATACCGGAAGCATGCTCTTCTGCCGTCTGGCGCAACATTTCCAAAAGTGTTTTAAAATGTCTTTCCGGCCGAGGCGATTCGCCCTGCTGTTTAATGATCATTGCCATAATATCCGCCTTTGTAAACAGATCCCCCACCGCATCTTGTTAAGTCTTTTAACACAAGCGAGAAATCCGGTGCTATGATTAGTCCAAAGTGTTCTATAATGAGAGCAATTTTAACATTTGGGCAGGGGCCCTGCAATCAAGCCCGAACGGTCTGAAAGTAGTAAAGACATGACAAATATAGATAAAAAATCAAACTTAACAACCACACCTAAAGCAGCTCAAACAGCCGCCGGCGACAAGCAGCACAAAGCTAGAGAGACAGTCAAACCGGTCAAACGAGGCTTTGTCGGGCACTTTTTTTACCACCTCGGTATGTTCCTGACTCGCCACATGATCAAACTGGAATGTCGAGGTTGCGAAAATATACCACAAGGCATGCCCTACCTGTTGGCAGCTAACCATGAGACCTACGTCGATGGCATGTGGATCGCCTCATTTTTGCCGCCGCACCACTTTCCCCACTTTGCCAGCTTAGCAGCCCAAGACCTCTTGTCTGACCACGGCTGGTTCGGGAAGGTCATTATGCATGTGGGCCGAGGGGTTCCGCTCAACCGCAAGGGCAGCCCGGCCCGTGGCCTAATTTTGGCCAAGCAGCAAATTGACAACGGCAATATTCTGCTGGTCCACCCCGAAGGGACCCGGTCACATGACGGCCGTTTAGGCGAATTTGAAAATGGTGCCTGCTACCTGGCCCAAAAGGCCAATGTTCCCCTGGTACCTGTTTTTATTGATGGCGGCTATGAAGTTTTTAACCGCTACATGACCTGGCCCAAGGGCAAAGATCCCAAGACCGGACAAAAGCGCCGGGTCATTATCAACTACGGTCAACCCTTGCTGCCGGCCAATTTCAAGAGCCCTAAAGCCATGACTGAGGCCTTGTCTGCCTGGATGCACCACATGTTTGAAAACAAGGTCGTCCCGCGCGACTTTAGCAGCTTGCCCAAACCGGTTTAGCCTATTTATACCGGCTAAATAATAGCGGTGCCGGGTCCCGCCCAAATGGCGACCCGATAAAGGCCACGGGCAGAGCCCGTGGTTGCACTTTGTTTAACGTCGTCATGCAAGCTCATCCGTCCGGCCGCCAGCCGCTCAATCCTTTACCGCCGTGCCGGCATCCGACCGGTCGAAGTCTCTTTGTGCTTGTGCCAAACTGATCACCAAAGCCGCGGCGTCGGCCGGGGTTTCCAGCCGGTCAACTTCTTCATCTTTAATTTGCAGCTTAAACCGGTCCTCCAAGTCGACAACCACCTCAAATAAGCCCAATGAATCTAAAGCTAAATCCTGAACAAAGCTATCATCAGGGTGAATGTCAGTCGGGCGCCTGCCGCTGGCGGTCGCCGTCACCTCGATGACGGCTGCTAAAACCTCTTTATAGGTCATCTTCATGCAGTACATGCCCCTCTTTCTCTTGCAAATAGCGATGCTGTTCAGCCAAATAGCCATAGACTGTCTCCAACATCCGCAAAAAAACGGTTTCGCTCACATCATCCATCTCTGCCAGCACACCTTCGACCAGCAAGCGGTGAAATTTGCGGTACATCCGGTAGGCCAACTTTCCCTTTCTCGTCAGGGAGAGTAAAACCAAGCGACGGTCCTTGTCGTCTTTGCGACGTTTGACATAACCCTTTTTCGTCAACCTTTTAATGCTGACAGTCAGCGTTCCTGTGGTGATTCCCAATTTGGCCGCTGTCTCCCCCATACTGCACTCCGTATAAGGGCCGATGCGATTCAAAGTGTTCATTTCGGCCTTAGTCAGGTTGCTGAAGGCCCCTTTAAGCAAGGCTTCTTCTTGTGTTTGCTCAATCAATCCATACGTATCTAATAAAAGTTCCAGGACTGCATCGTTATATTGCGCCATGCTTCCCCCTGAGAATATACCTGCATTCAAACATCGGTCGGACAAATCGAAACGGTCATCCTAGGATGACCGTTTCATCTTTTCACAGCTTGATTATAGCCTAAAAACAATATTTAGATGGGCCAATCTCACGACCCGCTCGCCTTATTTAGCAGCCTGAACCAAACGCGCCGTATCATGAGCGATAACCAACTCCTCATTGGTCGGAATCACAAAAACTTTCACCGCCGCATCCGCTGCTGCAATATTGACATCAGCGCGGTCACGCACAGTTTGATTGGCCATTTCATCCAACTTGATACCTAAAAATTCAAGTCCCTCACAAATAGCAGCCCGCACAGAGGCGTCATTTTCTCCAACGCCGGCCGTAAAGACCAAGGCATCCAAGCCACCCATTGCCGCTGCATAAGCGCCGACTTGCTTTTTGCACTGGTAGGCAAACATATCCAGGGCCAGCCGGGCTCTCTCATTGCCTTCGTCAGCTGCCGCCTTAAGGTCTCTAAAGTCCGAGCTGACACCGGAAACACCGAGGACACCCGATTCTTTATTCATCAACCGATCAATCTCAGCTATATCACAGTCTTTTTGATCCGCTAAAAATTTGACAATGGCGGGGTCGATGTCGCCACAACGAGTTCCCATCATCACGCCGGCCAAAGGGGTCAACCCCATAGTCGTATCGACCGAGCGACCGCCATCCACTGCTGCAATGGAAGAACCGTTGCCCAAGTGCAAGGTGATAATTTTAGTGGCTTCAACAGGCTTGCCTAAAAGTTTGACCGCCTCCTGAGACACAAAGCTGTGTGAGGTGCCATGGAAGCCGTAACGTCTGACAGCATAATCTTCATAGGCGTCATAGGGCAGGGCGTACATAAAGGCTTCTGCCGGCATGGTCTGGTGGAAGGCGGTGTCAAAAACCGCTACCATCGGCACGCCCGGCATCGCTTTTTCGCAAGCCTCAATCCCCGTCATATTCGGCGGGTTGTGCAAGGGGGCCAGGTCGAAGCAGGACCGGATGGCCTCTTTGACAGCCGCTGTGATTAAGGCCGAATCGGCAAATTTTTCGCCGCCGTGGACAACCCGGTGCCCGACCGCCTCAATCTCATCTAGCGAGCCGATCACACCGTGCTCTTGATCGGTCAAGGCTCGCACGACCGCTTCAATCGCCTCGGCGTGGCTGGGCATCGGCGTAGCCTCGATCATCTCTTGACCTTTGCCCTTGTGCTTGATTTGTGAACCCTCGATACCAATCCGCTCACACAGACCCTTGGCGAAGACTTCTCCACTGTCACTTTCCATCAGCTGGTACTTTAAAGATGAGCTGCCTGCATTAATGACCAATATTTTCATCTCTTCATGTCCTCTCTTTTAACGGTTTGCCTGGGCTTGAGCCTGTACAACTGTAATAGCGGTTACACCGACGATATCTTCTGCCTTGCAGCCGCGCGAGAGATCATTGACCGGCTTAGCTATACCTTGTGTGACCGGGCCATAAGCCTGGGCGCCGCCCAGCCGCTGCACCAACTTGTAGCCGATATTGCCGGCGTCCAGGTTGGGGAAAACCAAGGTGTTGGCCCGGCCGGCTACCTTGCTGCCCGGCGCCTTGCTGGAGGCCACAGTTTGGTCAACTGCTGCATCCAGCTGCAACTCGCCGTCCAAGGCCAGGTCCGGTGCTTTTTCCTGGGCCAGGGCGGTTGCCTCTGTCACCTTGTCAACCAAGGCATTGGCAGCAGAACCCTTCGTCGAGTAAGAGAGCATGGCCACCTTGGGCTCGGCCCCGGTCAGCAAACGGAAGCTGTCAGCCGCGGAGAGGGCGATTTCCGACAATTCTTCAGCCGTCGGATTTTCTACCAAACCACAGTCTGAGAAAACAAAAACACCGTTATGACCCAAGTCGGCATTGGGCACTACCATTAAAAAGAAGGAAGAAACCAGCTTGGTGCCGGGGGCTGTCTTAAGAATCTGCAAGGAGGGGCGCAGGGTGTCAGCCGAGCTGTGTACAGCACCTGAAACCATGCCGTCCGCATCGCCCATTTTTACCATCATGACGCCAAAGTAGGAAACATCAAGCATCATTTCGCGAGCTTGTTCAAGGCTGATTCCTTTTTGCTTACGCAATTCATAAAAGGCCTCAGCATACTCTTCCTTGCGGTCAAAGTCAGCCGGGTTGATAATCTTAGCAGCGGCGATGTCTAAACCACCGGCCAATGTTTTAACTTCAGCCGGGTCACCCAGCAAAATGACGTCTGCAATCCCTTCTGTGATAATCGTTGCAGTCGCTTCCAGGACCCTCCGGTCGGTCGCCTCGGGTAAGACAACAGTCTTTTTGTCCGCTCTAGCTTTTTCGTATAGGGTTTCCATAAAATTCATGCGTATCGTTCCTTCCTGTTGACCCCCCATACCGGGGTCAGTTTGACCCATATAGATTATAATCAGTATACCGAGTGGACATTTTTTCTTCAATGAAGCCGCCAACCGTTGTGATCAATATCACAAAAAACGGTCTTTTTATTAAGCGGAGGTTAAAATGCAAATAGTTGGCCTGGTTACAGAATATAATCCCTTTCACAATGGCCACGCCTACCAATTGGCCCAGGTTCAAAAACAGTTTGGACCGAATTGCCTGACCGTGGCCGTCATGAGTGGAAATTTCACCCAAAGAGGCGAACCTGCTTGTCTGGACAAGTGGACCAGGGCCCGGGTCGCCTTAAAGGCGGGCATCAACCTCGTGATAGAGCTGCCCACCTTGTTTGCCATAGCAGCTGCACCGGATTTTGCTGACGGGGCTGTCCGACTGCTGGCCGCCACCGGTCTTGACCTCACCATCTGCTGTGGCGCCGAAACCGCACAGCCTGACTGCCTAAAAAAACTCGCCCGCCTATCTGCAGCCGAACCTGAGGCCCTGTCACAGGCCTTACAAAAAGCCTTGCGCCAAGGGTTAAATCCGGCTGCCGCTTGGAGCGAAGCCTGCCGACATTACGGAAAACTGAGCGGACAAGTTTTTCCCGAAGACCTCTTTACAGGCTCTAACAACCGGCTGGCCATGGAATATATCAAGGCGGCCGACCGGCTGCAGCCGGCCCTTCCCGTACACTTATTAAAACGCAGGCAGGCCCCCTACTTAAGTCAAACCTTGAGCGACGAAAATGCTCAACCGGCCTGGCCCGGCGCCGGTCGACCAAGCCGGCAAGAGCTGCCTGCGTCAGCCCCTCACCAACAAGATTCACCAGTGCCCGCTTGGCCCCCACTGGCTTCCGCCACCGCCATCCGAGCCAAGCTAAAAGTCGCCCGCGAAGAAGGAGACCTCCCGCCCGCCTCCTTCTGGCGTCACCTGCCACCTACCTCCGCCGGCTACCTACTGGCTGACCTGACTAAGCCCGAGCAAGACCGCCTGACCGCCACGGCCAGGGCCGGACAAATCTTATACAGCCGGCTCAGCGGGCTTAACCCCACCGACCTGCAAGCCTACGACGGCTTCTCCCCGGACCTGGCTCGGCGTTTACTGAAAATTGTGACCGGCCTCGACCGGCAGCCGCCCGCACAATTGTGGGATGACCTGATTGCTCAAACTCGCTGTAAAAGTTTTACTGAGGCTATGGTCAGTCGGGCACTGACCGCCTTGCTTCTACAAGTGAAAAAGGCAGACCGCACCGCCGCCCGCCAAACCGGCCCGCTCTACCTCCGCCCCTTGGCCTGCGACCGCCACGGACGCCGCCTGCTCAGGCAAATGCGCCACACGGCTCAGCTGCCGCTCATCAGTAAAAACTCTGATTTTTTAGAGCATGGTCAGGCCGGTCCCGACTTCCGCCGCCAGTACGAGCTCGATCTTCTGGCCGCCCGAACCCACAGCCTTTTATGCGGTCAGCCGCCCCAAGCTGATTTTGACATGAATACAATCATTGGATAAGCTTTAAAAGTTAGACAAAAATCCGCCTATATTTAGTTAATTAACTGCTGGAGGGAACTCCCATATGAGCAATGTTTATGATTTGTTGAAAGAACGCGGCTACATCGCCCAGGTGACCAACGAAGAAAAAATTCGCGATTATCTGGGCACACCCGGTGCGACCTTTTATATTGGCTTTGACCCGACCGCAGACAGCCTGCACGTGGGCCACTTTGTGGCCATGATGGCAATGGCCCACCTCCAAAGAGCCGGGCTTAAGCCGATCGCCCTGCTGGGCGGCGGTACCGGGATGATCGGCGACCCCTCCGGGCGGACTGACTTGCGCCAGGTTATGACACCGGAAACCATCCGCCACAATGTCAATCGCTTCCGTGAGCAAATGAAAATTCTGGTCGACTTTGACGACGACAAGGCCGTAATGGTCGATAATGCAGATTGGCTTTTAGACCTTAACTATATTGAGTTTATTCGCGACATCGGCTCCCAGTTCACCGTCAACCGCATGCTGGCAGCAGAGGCCTACAAGCAACGCTGGGAACGCGGCCTTACCTTCCTGGAATTCAATTACATGCTCCTTCAGGCTTTCGACTACCTCAACTTATACCGCCGCTACAATTGCCAGCTCGAATTAGGCGGTGATGACCAGTGGTCCAATATCCTGGCGGGAACTGATTTGGTCCGCCGCAAAGAAGGGGCTGAAGTTTTCGGTCTGACTTTCAAATTATTGACCACCAGCGAAGGTATCAAGATGGGCAAGACCGCCAAGGGTGCACTCTGGTTGGACCCCAACCGGGTTTCGCCCTATGAATTCTACCAATACTGGCGCAATATCGATGACGCCGACGTCATTAACTGCCTAAAACTGTTGACCTTTGTCCCGCTGGCGGAAATTCGCGCCTACGAACAGCTGGAAGGTGCTGAAATTAACGAAGCCAAAAAGCGGCTGGCCGTTGAGGTCACCGGCATTGTGCACGGCCAGGACCAGGCCGCGGCGGCGGCCAAACAGGCGACCGACCTGTTTGCTGGCGCAGGGCGCAGTGAGCAGATGCCCACTACCGCAATCAGTGCAACCGAACTGTCCGACAGATTAATAATTCTGGATGTCTTAGACCGCTGTGGGCTGATCCCTTCAAAGGCGGAGGGAAGACGACTGATTAAGCAAGGCGGAATTTACTTAAATGATGAAGTTGTCCAGGCCTTTGACCAGCTGTTGACGGAGCAAGACTTTAAGGATGGCGAGGCGATTTTGCGCCGAGGCAAGAAGGTTTATCACCGGCTGCTACTGAATTGAGTCAAGGGCCGAACCGCACCAAAGCGACCGGTGCCTTCATTGGCACAAAAGACCGGCCGGGAGTTTCCCGGCC
>CAMXYS010000046.1 GCA_947253135.1 uncultured Clostridia bacterium | reverse complement strand
GTGTTACATGTTTTTTATGCGCGAGCTATGTATATTAATTTAAAAAACTCTAAAAATCTGCCCTCGTGTTATAATGGTCAAAAGCAAGCAGGAAGCGTTTGTGTTGGAGAGACTATGATTGCCAAGATTTTAATTGTTGATGACGAACAAAATATTGTAGATATATTAAAGGAAAATTTGGAGCGCGAGGGTTATCAGGTTTTGGAAGCTTACGATGGCGTTACTGCGGTCGAGATAGCCTTGCGCCAAAATCCGGATCTGGTATTGCTAGACTGCATGCTGCCACGGATGGACGGGTTTGATGTCTGTCGGAAAATTAGAGACAAGACCAGCATACCTATTTTGATGTTGACTGCTAAGAGCGAGGAGATCGACAAAGTCTTAGGGCTGGAGCTGGGAGCGGATGACTACATCACCAAGCCTTTTAGCATTCGTGAAGTTTTGGCTCGTGTGAAAGCACAGCTGCGACGGGTCTCCTTATCTGAAGCAGACCGTCAGGAAGAAAAGCATCTTTTTAAATTCGGCAAATTGGAAATAGATACAATAGCCTATGAGGTGCGCTACGATGGCAAACCGGTCAATCTGACTTTGCGTGAGTTTGAATTGTTGTCTTTTTTGGCACAAAATGCCGGTCAAGTTTTTTCGCGCGAAGAGTTGTTGGAGAAGGTCTGGGGCTATGGCTATTACGGGGATGTTCGCACGGTTGATGTCACGGTGCGCAGGACACGCGAAAAAATTGAGCCGGACCAGGGCACCTACTGTTATATTCTGACAAAGCGAGGGGTTGGCTATTATTTCGACAAGTACGCTGGCGACCGTTCCTGACTAAATAGAGGCTGCAATTACAAGAGGAGTTGTCATTGGGTCAATATATTATTCCGATCGGAGGCAGTGCAGTAACTGTTTTGATTGTGCTATTGGTAGCCGTCAGTTTGTTTGCTGTTTCGCTTCTGCTACTACTTTTTCATCGCTCAGGAAAGTTGTCGCTTCCCGTGCGATTTTCAGATTTTTTCGGCCATCTTTTTTATGAAGACGGGCCTGTTTTGTTGTCTCCAAAAACAAAGGAAAGTAAAGGCAAATTTAATCGTGAGGTCGAGTCGACTACCAGCTCGACGGAAAAGCAAGGGCTGGCCAAGCCGGCGGCGGAAGCGCCGACTGATCGCCTCTTTTCGCTTGCCGCTGGGGGAAAGGTCGAACCGTTGCCGGCAACAGCGATCTTGTCCACCTTAGATTTGGGGATCGTCGCCTATGGGGCGGATGGACGCATCCTTTTTTCAAATGAACCGGCCACTCGGCTTTTGGGCGAGGATGGTTTGCCGGCAGATGTTAATGTCTTTATGGGCGCCTACTGTGACAGCAACGGTATGATGGCCAGAATTTTATTGGGTAAAGATGAAGCTAGCGGTTTGATTCGGGTGGGGGCCACGGTTATCCGCCTGCGGGCCAGAGTCATCAATACCGGCAAGCACTACCGCAAAACAACCGTATTTGTTTTACAAGACATCACTCGCCAGGAGCTGCAAGAGCAAAAACGCAAGGAGTTTGTCGCCAACGTTTCTCACGAGTTAAAGACACCGTTGACCACGATTATCACCTATTCCGAGTCCCTTTTAGATTGGGGATTAGAGGAAAAAAAACGGGAAGTCTTGCGCAATGATATCACACGTATTCATGACGATGCCAAGCGGATGCAGGCTCTGGTAACCGACCTCTTATTGCTGTCCAGTATTGACAGTGAGGCCTTGCATATGCGCATGGAATCACTTGATCTGGGCACCGTCGTGAAGCAAGCTGTAGAACGGTTTCATGAAGTCGCTAACCAAAAGGAAATCGACTTGTCTTGTGCGATCTTGTCGATCCTGCCCCCTGTTTTCGGGGACCGAACTTCATTAGGTCGAATTGTGAGCAATTTAGTCTCTAACGCTATCAAGTATTCTGACTTGAAGGGGACGGTCAAAGTTTATGTTGGCATGGTCCATGATGAGGCCTATGTCAAGGTGACAGATGACGGTTATGGAATAGATGAAAAACATCTTAGTAAAATATTCGACCGCTTCTACCGTGTGGATATGACGGGCTCTCGCATGTATGGGGGAACCGGTCTGGGCCTTTCAATTGTGCGGGAATTAGTGGATATGCACGCCGGTCAAATAACGGTCAAAAGTGCTGTCGGCAGTGGCACTTCCTTCACCGTTCTGCTCCCCTTGGCCAGGACTGTACACAATAAGACATTGACGATTTTAGAAAGCGGCGGCACCCTGAGAAATCACTTGCAGCAAGCAAGTTTTATGGAGATTGAATCCTTAGGGCGCGAGGCGGGCTTGTGGTCCGGTGGAGCTACTGAGCTGAATCCGGCTGATTTAACTGCAGATGATCTCAAACGCTTAAGGGAAATAGTGCAGGCAGATGCATTTGGTACAGAAGAGATTATTATGGACTCAGAAATGGACAATAAACCTCAAAGCATAGGGGTGGAGGAATTATAGTTGGCTAGTTATATAATCAAAGGGAAAAATAAATTGGCGGGGACAGTTACGGTCAGCGGTTCTAAAAATGCAGCCCTGGGTATCATCGCTGCCTCGATGGTACTGGATGGTCCGTGTACAATTGAAAATGTACCGACCATTGTAGATGTGGATGTCTTGCTGGACATTTGTTGTGACTTGGGCGCTGTGATCGAACGCCGTGACGGAGGACAGGTCTATCTTGATCCATCGGCTGTACAGCGGCACGAGTCGACCAGCGAGAAAACGCGCAGTATTAGAGCGTCATATTACCTTTTAGGGGCGCTGTTGGCCCGTTTTCGTAAGGCACGTCTGACCATGCCGGGCGGCTGCGACTTTGGCACCCGGCCGATCAACTTACATTTGCAGGGCTTTGAGTCCATGGGCACTGTACACACGCTCAAGGGTGGTATTATCAATTTAGATGCCGAGGCGGATTTCCACGGCGGCTATTTATACATGGATCAAGCGAGTGTGGGGGCAACGATTAATGTCATGATAGCGGCAACCAAAGCGCAGGGCGTCACCATCATCGAAAATGCTGCTCGCGAACCCCATATTGTTGATGTGGCAAACTTCTTAAATATAATGGGTGCAAATATCAAGGGGGCAGGTACCGATACGATTCGTATAAAAGGGACACCTGTTATCCCCGGAGGCAAAACTTATTCGATTATTCCGGACCAGATTGAAGCCGGCACCTTTATGATTGCAGCTGCTGTGACAGGCGGTGATGTCACTGTAAAAAATATCATTCCCAAACACATGGAATCCTTGAGCATGAAAATGCGGGCTATGGGGGCTATTTTGACAGAGGGAGATGACTGGATCCGGGTGCGGGTTAACCCAGACGGTTATTTGCGCAGCACTAATTTTAAGACCATGCCTTATCCGGGTTTTCCCACCGATTTGCAGCCCCAGGCCTTGATTTTGCAATGTGCTGCCAATGGCATCAGCAAGATGCATGAGGCGGTGTGGGAAAATCGTTTCCAGTATATTGAAGAGTTGAAGAGGATGGGGGCTCAAATAACGATTGCCGGCCCGATTGCCATTGTGGAAGGTCCGCAATCATTATCGGGTGCCAGAGTGCCTGCCAGAGATTTGAGGGCCGGAGCGGCCATGGTTTTAGCCGGCTTGATGGCGGATGGGGACACAGAGGTTACCGAGGTGAGAACCATTGAGCGTGGCTATGAACATTTTATTGAAAAAATGCAGGGCATCGGAGCAGATATTAGGGTGAAATCAGAAACCGAAGGAGTTTGCCTTTATGGCTAAGCGGTCTACTCAGGTGGGGACAACCTATCGACAAGTGAGTCTCTTTTGGCAAGCGTCGGCAGTTTGGGAAAGTTGTCCCCTGTTTAGTGGCAGTAGTGGCAATGCCATTTACATAGGGGGAGGGCACACCAAAATTTTAGTTGATGCGGGCATGCCGGCATCAGCATTGGGGGCTCAGTTGCTGGATTTGGACATTGATCCGGCCACCATTGACGGCATTTTGGTTACCCATGAACACAGTGACCATATCAAGGGGCTCGGCGCTTTTGCCAGAAAGCACCAAACACCGATTTATGTGACTCCTAAAACTTGGCAGGCCATGCGTGGCTGTCTGGGCAATACCGAAAAACTTAAACCACAATTTATTGAAGCAAACCAAGTGTTTTACCTGGGAGATTTGGCCATTTTTCCTTTTCAGACATCACATGATGCAGCTGATCCGGTGGGCTTTCGTATTGCAACTGACAGGGGTAAAGTAGCTGTTTGCACCGATTTAGGCAAGCTGACTGCCGGGGTAAAAGAAGCCTTGGCCGGGGTGGATACAATTTATTTGGAAGCTAATTATGATGACCACCTTCTTTTTTCCGGACGCTATCCTTATCTTTTGAAAAAAAGAATCAGTGGGGAAAAAGGGCATTTGTCCAATACGGACGCCGGGCTTTTGGGTGCTGAATTAGTAAAATCAGGATGCCGAAAACTGATTTTATCTCATTTAAGTCAAGAGAATAATTTCCCGGAATTGGCGGAGCTGACTGTAGCTCAGGCTTTGCGTCAAGCAGGAATACAAGTTGATACAGATGTGACCCTGGAAACAGCACCGCGACATAGCAGAGGGCGGAGGCAGACTCTGTTATGAAAATAGGGATTTTAGCAGTCGGTAAAGTTAAAGAGCAATGGCTTAAGGCAGCAGTGGCGGAGTATCAAAAACGCATCAGTCGCTTTGCCGATGTGACGATTGTGGAAGTGCCTGACGCGCCGGAGCAAGTGTCGCTGGCGAAGTCCCTGCGCCAAGAGGGAGAGGCTTTGTTAAAACGCTGGCCCGGATCCGGTATGACGGTGGCCTTGGATGTTCACGGCAGGCGGTTGGATTCCCCCGGATTAGCTGTGGAACAACAAAAGTGGTTGGAGCTCGGAGGCAGTCAGCTGACCTATGTGATCGCCGGCTCCAACGGTTTTGACCCGGCTGTTTTGGAGAAGGTGCAAGCCCGCCTGTCCTTATCCGACTTAACCTTTCCCCACCAATTATCCCGTCTCATTCTGCTGGAGCAAATTTTTAGGTCTTTTAAGATCAACAATGGGGAAACCTATCACAAATAATGGATCTATTATAGGATAAAGAAGGCTTTGGCTTGAGCAATCAGAAAGTGGCGCAAAATGAAAAGTATGGCGGCAGTAAAAGAGATAATGAGCACCTTTAAACCGGAAATAGGTCTTGTTTTAGGCAGCGGTTTAGGCCCCTATGCTGACCGGCTGGAGCAAGAACTAGTCATTCCTTATAGCGAAATTGAAGGTTTTCCGACTTCACATGTAGCAGGTCATCAAAATCGTTTTCTGTTGGCGACTCTAAAGGGGCGCCGACTGCTGGTGATGCAGGGCCGTTTTCACTATTATGAAGGACTCGCCCAAGGGCTTTCTAAGTTGCCGATCTATTTGATGAAGGAAGCCGGCGTTCACAGCCTGATCCTGACCAATGCAGCCGGTGGTGTAAATGAAAACTTTAAGCCCGGTGACTTAATGTTGATCAAAGACCACATCAACGCTTCGGGTTCAAACCCGTTGATTGGCGCAAATGACGAAGCTTACGGACCTCGTTTTCCGGACCTAAGTGAGGTTTACAATAAGAAATATCGCACTGAACTGAAAAAACTGGCTGTCGAAGCTGGCCTCTATCTACAAGAAGGTGTCTATGTCATGACCTCCGGCCCCAGCTATGAAACTCCGGCCGAGGTTCAGATGTTCCGCCTTCTGGGTGGCGATGCAGTGGGGATGTCGACTGTCCCCGAGGCTATTGTTGCGGCCCACGCAGGTCTAAAAGTGCTGGGAATTTCCTGCATTACCAATATGGCCGCCGGCATCTTGCCGGAACCTTTAAACCATCAAGATGTCGTAGCTGTGGCGGCTAAAGCCGCTGATCGGACGGAACGCCTTTTGGAGCTGGCTATCTGTTCGGTGTTGGCAGCTCGATAAAAAAAACTAGAAATTTTCCTTAAAAATCTAAGGACAGAAAAAACATTAAAAAGCCATTCAAACAAGGTAGAGAATTTAAAAAGAGACGGAGGCCAGACCCTTCGTCTTTTTTTCTTTGAGCTAATAGGTTAGGATTAGGCGGTGAGATATTATTAATCGATGAACGGTACTAGAAGTCGGAGCAGTTAATATGGAGCATGAGACAACGGCAGGTGAAAATATTTTAGCGACTGTGTATGAAATTATAGCGGAACGCAAGGCTAATCCGGTGGAGGGTGCTTATACCACTTATTTATTTCGCCAGGGTGTTGATAAAATTTGCAAAAAGGTGGCTGAGGAAGGTGCGGAAGTTGTCATTGCAGCCAAAAATCAGGCCAGGGATGAAATTGTCGACGAGGTCAGTGACTTAATTTACCACCTCAGCGTTTTGATGGTGGAGTTCGACATTTCCTGGTCGGATATTTTTGCTGAATTAAAATCACGTCGGGAAGCTTGACGATATTTCTATTACATGCTAGTATATTGTAGCTGTGCCTTGAATGCGTTCAGGGCATTTTTAGATGAAAAAGATTGACGGAGGGATAGCAATGGCAGGTAAAGCTGGTGCGCGTGAACGAATTATTTTAGCTTGCGATGAGTGCAAGCAGCGCAACTATATTACAAAGAAAAACAAGAATAACGATAAAGATCGTTTGACCATCAAAAAATATTGCAAGTTCTGCAACAAGCACACCGAGCATCGTGAGACAAAATAAGCAAAGAAAGCTGCACGAGGTTTATCATGGCTAAGCGTGTTACAGAAAAAAGAAGCGTTAAAGAAGCCCGGCAAAAAAAAGGCAAGGGCAAGGGAAAACAAAAAGTCAGCTTAGGCAAGCGCTTTATCAACTTTTTTAAGCGTTTACGCAATGAGCTGAAAAAGGTTACCTGGCCGGAGCGATTACAGCTCAAACGGACATCTGCCGTAACCTTTGCTATTATCATCAGCGTGGTCTTGTTGATTTTCTTTTCTGACAGTATTTTGCGGGGTTTGCTTTCAATTGGCGGCTTTAATAAGCCGACGAAGCAGCAGGCGGCAGATACCCGGCAAACGTCCGTCACAGCCCAGCAGGATGATACCCCCACTGATACTGCGGTTACCGTGGATACTTCACAAATGGAGTCTGCTGACGTTGACGAATCAGCTGTAACTGAAACCGCCGAAGAGTAAATCGGCGGTTTTTTTACTAACTGTAGCCAAAAGGCTAAAGAAGGAGGTATGAATCATGCTTGATGAGACTGCTCAAGCCATGACCGGTGCACCATTGGCAGACGATGGCTCCGCCTTGGCAGAGGAAGCCTTGCCGGACCAGGTTACTCAGGGTGAGGACTTACCGGTGGATGTAGCTTCTCACGAGGATCACACTGATCACAAAGAAGCAGAAGACCGTCCAACGCATGACCCCATGTTGGAGACGACCGATCCGGAAAAGGGTGCTGAGCCCACTTATAAGGGTGAAGAAGCGTTCTGGTATGTTGTGCACACGTATTCCGGTTATGAGAATAAGGTGAAAAATACCTTGGAAATCGTAGTTGAAAATCGGGGGATCCAGGACTACATCCAGGAAATTTACGTGCCCACAGAAGATGTCATCGAAATCAAAGATGGCAAAAAGAAGATGACTCAGCGCAAGATTTACCCTGGCTACGTCATGATTAAAATGGTCTTGACGGATGAGATCTGGTATATCGTGCGCAACACCCGTGGCGTGACCGGCTTTGTCGGCCCGAACTCTAAACCGGTTCCCTTGACGGACGAAGAACTGGCCATTATGGGGATGGCAACTGATTGGGTGCCGGTTGTCGACTATGAAGTTGGTGATACAGTTAAGATTATTAATGGCCCTTTGGAAGGATTCTTCGGCACTGTAGAAGAGATCGACCACGAGAAGAAAAAGGTCAAAGTCATCGTATCTATGTTTGGCCGCGAAACACCGGTCGAAGTGGACTTTGTTCAATTGGTGCGCAGTTGAGTCAACTCGATGCGACCGCTTATATGTTAGGACCAAGATTTCACTTATGAACCGGTGAACCGGAGCAGAGAAAATCCCCGCAGCGCCATTAGCTGGTATAGGTGGCTTGTGTTTTTTCGAAAAATATGTTATTTTATTAAAGTTGTGCTCCGGCGCAACTTTAATTGTCTTATCAGAAGTGCAAAAGCTAAATTTTGGGAGGTGGCTATCATGGCACAAAAAATTGCCGGATACGTGAAACTTCAAATTCCTGCCGGACAGGCTACGCCGGCACCACCGGTTGGACCAGCATTGAGTCAGCACGGTATTAACATCGCGCAATTTGTTAAAGACTTCAATGAGAAAACGGCATCACAAATGGGGATGGTAATCCCGGTTGTGATCACTGTTTATTCTGACCGGTCATTCTCTTTCGAAACGAAATCACCGCCGGCACCGGTGTTGATTAAAAAGGCTTGTAACTTGCAAAAGGCCTCGGGTGAACCGAATAAAAATAAGGTTGCCACAATTTCCTGGTCTGATTGCAAGAGCATTGCCGAAACAAAAATGCAAGACCTTAACGCAGCCAATGTTGAATCGGGTGCTCGCATGATTGCCGGCACAGCTCGAAGCATGGGCATCTTGGTCGACATGGACAGCTGAGGAGGGTGAGCATGAAACGCGGTAAAAGATATAACGAAATTGCCAAGTTAGTAGATCGCAGTCAGACCTACACGCCGGCTGAAGCGGTTGCCTTGGCTGTCAAGACGGGCACGGCTAAGTTTGACGAGACTGTGGAATTGCACGTGCGCTTGGGTGTTGACTCCAGACATGCAGACCAACAGGTTCGCGGCGCTGTTGTCTTGCCCCATGGAACCGGCCGTCAGATGCGGGTTTTGGTCTTTGCCAAGGGCGATAAGGCTGAAGAAGCGAAGGCTGCAGGTGCTGACTATGTAGGTGCCGAAGAGCTGGTTGACAAGATTACTTCACAAAACTGGTTTGAGTTTGATGTGGTGGTGGCGACACCTGACATGATGGGTGTTGTCGGCCGAATCGGCCGTGTTTTGGGTCCTAAGGGCTTGATGCCAAACCCCAAATCAGGCACAGTTACCATGGATGTAACCGCAGCTGTTACTGAAATCAAGGCCGGTAAGGTTGAATACCGTTTGGACAAAGAAAATATGATCCACTGTCCGATCGGCAAGGTTTCTTTCGGTGATGAAAAATTACTGGAAAACTACCAAGTTCTGATCGATGCAATTCAAAAGGCCAAACCGGCGGCAGCCAAGGGTCAATACATGAAGAATATTGCCTTGAGCTCAACCATGGGACCGGGTATTAAGGTGGCGGTCAAGGCTTAATCAAGCCGGTGTAACTGTTAGCGCAAATTATGTGTTGACAGATCGTCAACTTCATTTATAATGATCTACATTGCCAAAGACAGCAGGTGCGTCAGCATAATGACAAGAGTCAGCCCGCCGAGGTAAACACGAACAGAATTATTCTGTTAAATCTTTTTGATGTGTGTCCTCTCTGTCTTGCGGCAGAGAGGATTTTTTAGTAGAAGGAGGAACTGCAATGCCCAGTGAAAAAATATTACTGGCCAAGCAGGCTGAAGTTGCTGCATTAGCAGAGGAGTTCAAGTCAGCGGAAACGCTGGTAGTGGCTAAAGCCAGGGGACTGACTGTAGCTGAGGACACTGCTATGCGGGCAGCTATGCGGGAAGCCGGCGTAACTTACAAAGTTGTCAAGAACACTTTGGCTAAACGAGCTGCTGAGGCGGCAGGCTTAGACGGACTCAATGACATTTTTGTCGGGCCGACGGCAATCGCCTATCACACTGATGATGTCGTGGCTCCGGCTAAGTTGGCCAAAAAATACGAGAAAGATTACGAAGCCTTTGAAATCAAAGGTGGTGCAGTCGAAGGGGAGGTCGCTTCTTTAGAGAACATTTTGAAGTTGGCCGCAACTCCGGATCTGGAGACCTTACAGACACAGTTGGCTTATGTCTTGAACTTCCCCATCACCAAGTTAGCTGCTACTTTGAAGGCAGTTGTAGACAAAGGTGAGGAAGAAGGTCAGGACCAAGTTGTTGCTTTGCAGGTAAAGCATGAAGCGACCGGTGAAGCTGCTGCCGGAGTAGATGAACAGCCCGAAGCAGTTGAAGAGACTGATGCAGCTGCAGCGGAAGATGCAGAATAATAATTACGGAGGAATTGAACATGGCTAATGAAAAAGTTACACAGATTCTCGAAGATATCAAAACTCTAAGTGTTTTGGAGTTGTCTGAGCTGGTTTCTTCAATTGAAGAAGAGTTCGGTGTCAGCGCTGCAATGGTTGTTGCCGGCGGCGGTGGCGGCGGTGGTGAAGCTGCTGCAGCTGAGGAGCAAACTGAGTTCACTGTTATGCTGAACGCTCCTGGCGGTCAAAAAATTCAGGTAATCAAGGCTGTCCGTGAATTGACCGGCTTGGGCCTGAAGGATGCCAAGGATCTCGTTGACAATGCACCTAAGGCAATTAAGGAAGATGTCTCCAAGGA
>CAMXYS010000045.1 GCA_947253135.1 uncultured Clostridia bacterium | reverse complement strand
AGATTATCCAGGACGTCTCGTGGGCTCGGAGATGTGTATAAGAGACAGAGCATGATCCAGCAGTGTACCGGGGAGAAGCAGGCGATGGTCGGCAGTAACAAGGGCTTTGTTCGGACTAACTTGTCGAGATTAAGGCTGTAGAAAAAACTTAAATTTCCCTTAAAGTTGCTTTAAAGCTCTTTTGAAAATAGCTTTGATCACTCAGAAGAGGGAGGTAAAGGGAGGCGTTTAAGGCTTAAAATGAAATTTAGGGACGGTGTTGGCTCGCTCGGGGGGGCGGTCAATCTAAAATCAAACTTGGTCATTTAAAAGTAATTGATAGCGGCAATTCAATCTAAAAAAGGAGGAAGTTTATGGGTTTTATACAAGCGTTTGCAGGTTCACTTGGAGGTACATTTGCTGACCAGTGGAAAGATTTTTACGGCCCAAGGTCAGGTGTATCACCCACGGCTGCAGTATTTCCCGGTGTCTCTATGGGCATCAATAATGGCAGGGGGGCCAACAGCAAGGGCAATGCTAATATCATTACTAATGGCAGCAAGGTCCTCGTACCCGAAGGAACAGCCTTGGTTACGATCCAAGATGGGGCCATTACTAATGTCATTTCACAGGTCGGAGGATATGAATACCGGTCTGATGACCCCAATTCCAGGTCGATTTTTGCCGGAGACGGCATGGTTGATTCTTTGATTAAGTCCACCTGGGAAAAATTTAAATTTGGCGGCATACCGGCTGCCAACCAGCTGGTCTTCTATGTCAATTTAAAGGAAATCCCCAATAACCGCTTTGGCACCCAGTCCGAAATTTACTGGGATGATGCCTTTTTCGGCACACAGGTGGGCGCCATTACCAGGGGGACTTACACCCTGCGGATTGTCGATCCGCTTTTATTCATCAGAAACTTTGTTCCGGTTAAATACCTGCTAGCAGATGCAGACCCCTTTGACTTCCAAGATATGGAAAACGACGCGGCCGAGCAGCTCTTTAATGAAGTTGTTGGCAGCCTGTCCGCAGCTTTCTCCAACTATACGAATGATCCCGGCAAGGGCAATCGGATGAGTAGGATTCAAGGTGACCAGATTGGTTTTGCCAAGTCCCTATCAGCTGCTGTGGAAGAAGGCTATCAATGGAAGTCTTCCAGGGGTCTTGAGATTATTAAGACTGCCATCTTAGCTATTGAATATGACGAGGATACGAAGGCATTGATGTCTGATGTCAAAAAGGCGGACGCTTTGTCAGGTAACCGCGGGAATGCCTTCTTTCAACAGGCTGCTGCCAGAGGCGTGCAGGCAGCCGGTGAAAATGGCGGCGGTACCGGCATGGCTTTTATGGGCATGGGCATGAATGCAGTGGGGGGCATGATGAATGGCTTGCAACAGCAACCTGCGCCAAGCTCCTACCAGCCCAACTTCGGCGGTCAGGGCGGTTATCCCAACTCACAAGGAGCGGAGCAACAAGTCCCACAGCAACAAAATCCGCCTCAGCAGCAGTCAACACCGCAACAGGTTTCGCAACAGCCGGCTCAGGGCCAGCCGCAGGCAGAGGAGGATCCGACCGAGAAGCTGCTGAAGATGAAACAACTTCTCGATGCAGGTGTGATTACGCAGGAGGAGTTTAATAAAATTCGCTTTGACTTGTTAGGCATATAGGGGCAAGTACTATGGATGAAGGGATTTTAAAAGAAGCTTCTGGGATGACAGAGACAACGGTCGGCCCGCAAGACGGTCAGATTAAATGTCCCAAGTGCGGCGCCACTGATATTTCTACCGATACCCGGACGGGACAGCTGCGCTGTAATTTTTGTCGGCACCAGTTTGTCCCGGATTTTGCTAAAGCTGATGCGGACATCACAACACTGGAAGGTACAACCACGGCTGGTGGGGCCGGTGATATTCAAGCAGACAGTGAGGATGTAATGACCTTAAAGTGCCAGAGTTGTGGTGCAGAGGTTGTCATTGATACGAAGGCTTCCACCCAGGCCAGGTGCCACTGGTGCCGCAATACCCTATCGATCAATTCGCAAATTCCTAATGGGGCCGTACCTGACGTGGTCCTGCCCTTCAAGGTGACTCGCAAGGAGGCCGAAGCGGAGATTGGAAACTTTGTCAAAGCGAGGAAGTTTTTCGCCCATCCGACTTTTACCAGGGAGTTTACGACGGAAAACATCTGTGGCGTCTACTTTCCTTACATGATTGTTGACGTCAACGGTCACATGCAGTTGTCAGGAGAGGGTGAAATCCAGACGGGAGTCCACCGAATTAAAAAGGGAGACAAGGAGAGGGAGGTCTATGACGCGGACCGTTACCGGGTGAGCAGGGCATTTGACATCAGCATAGATGACTTGTCGATCGAAGCGAGCTCCGACAAGTTGGATTACTCATCCCGCGAGAAGACGACCAATATTATCAATGCTATCATGCCTTTCGATACGGAAAATTGCCTGCAATACAATGCCAATTATCTGAGAGGCTATACGTCAGAAAGAAGAGATGCCAATGTCAGTAATCTCAAGCAGCTGACCGACAAACAGAGTGCGGACATAGCCAGACTAGCGGCCAAGGACAGCATTCAGCAGTATGACCGCGGCGTCAGGTGGGATGAGGAAAATTTTGTCGTCAAAGGAGACTCCTGGAAGTCAGCTTACCTGCCGGTTTGGCTTTACAGCTATATGCAAAAGAAGGGTGACCACAATCTGATGCACTATGTGGCTGTAAATGCCAGGACCAAGGAAACCATGGGCAGTGTGCCGATTAACCGGACCAAGTTGATTCTCACTTCCATTGCAGTTGAACTCTTTGGCGGTGTTTTAGCCTACTTGATCGAACATATCCTGGATGTGGATACGAATTACACCTGGCTTCTATATCTTTCCGGCTTTGTCTTCTATCTGGTCATGTATCTTAGATACCGGAATGCCAATGCTCGCCATAGTTATGAGCTGGAAACTAAGCGCGAAGTCTTAAATCTCCAGCAGGAGGATGTCTATCTGCGCCACCTGGTAAATCTGGAGAACAGCATGATTGAGGGAGAAAACTCCTCTGAGGTCAGGGGCGAAAGGGCAGGCTTCGAGTTGGATCAGGTGCTCGGGTCGGCCTTGGAGAAAGGCGTCAATTTAGATGAAGTCGTGAATTATACGAAGAAGTTGAACCGGATGGATAAGCACTGATCAGTCTTTGGTCTGCTCGGCCGACCGCCGGTAGAGATGCTTGCTCAAGGCACTTTAAAGGGCCCCTGTAGTGATTTTACAGGAGCCCTTTTGCTTGGCTGGACTTTCAAGTGAACCGGGTCCGGCCCTCGGCTGAAGCGGTATGAAATAGCATCAATGGCTCAAGTTGTCTAGGAACTGACAGACCTGAGGATAGTTGATAGAGTCAATGTAAAAATCAGCTTCAGTCTCCTCATAGGCGGTAGTGCGGTCTTCTATGGAGATGCCGCTGTCTTCGTCCGGAGCCGGATCGACAATGCCCAGTTCTATTTGGGCAGCTGGACTTAGTCCCAGGGATTCGGCCCTAGTCAGGGTGGGCAGGAGACCTTCAGCCTGTTCCCGGATGACTTTGGCCGGCAGTATAATCCGGTAGCTGGAATAATCTTCAGACCGGTTTGCTCCGTAGTCGTCGGCTAGGTCCGACTTGGCAACGAGCCGGTCGAAGTCTGCCCGGTAAAGCTTCAGGAGTTCTTTCTTTTGTGGCTCAGTTAGCTTAAGGGGCAGATCGGGATAGCCGCTGTCGGTGGTTTGAGCAAAGACTGTCAGCTGGTCAGCCTTAGCCGGATCCAGCCCGAACAAAGGGTTTACGATTAGGGCCAGTTTGTTTTGACGGAGCAGCAATTGGCTGATCTTTGCCACTTGATCATTCTCGACAGGATAGGTTCGCCTGGCGATGTGCCCGTCCGCACTGACATAACTGAGATTTAAAGAAAACTCAGGCCCGTCATTGAAGGTCGATCGGCCGCCGCCAATGGCGTAGGGACGGGCTTTCTCTGTGGCTGCGTAACGATCTAAGGCTTCATTCAGGCTGGCTACGATTTCGGCATCGGCGGAGGGGTCCAGCAGTAAGGGAGTGCGCCAAGTGTAATAGAGGCCGGTCGTCTTCAAAAGGACAGCCTTGCTCTCCGGATTGACCTTCCTGGTTTGGTTGATCCGGGCGGGATCAAAGGCCAAGAGACCAAGGAGGACAGCCAGAATGAGCAGGGTGACCAGGCCGCCTTTCAGGCTCGAACCGAGGGTGCGGACCCCTCGACCGACAATCATTTCAATGATGCAGTGGGTGATGATGGCACCCAGGGAAAAGCCTATGATGCTCAGTCTCCCCTGACTGGTATAGAGGAAAATAAGACCAAAAAAGCCGGCGCCGGCCAGGCTGATAAGTGACCGCAGCACCTTATAAAAAGGAGAGGAGGTAGAGGTCGTCTCAGCCAGTTCACTCGGGCGCTTCTTATAGACCAGCCCGGCACCTACTGTCAAGAGGAGACCCACGATTAGCCAATAGAAGGGGCCACCGATAAAGCCGACAGATAGGTTTTTAGTCTGTATGCCCACAAAAAAGGCGGGGAGGATAGCCCTTGGCGTCAAGAGTGGTGATACGGCCAGGATTAGCGTACGGAAGATCCGACTGGTCAGAATGCTGTCAAGGTCTAGGTGCTGCCAGGTCTCGCTGACGGTGATTGCAGACATAAAGAACATGGCGGGGAGGACAGCCAGGAGGACAAGGGATGAGGCCAGGCCGTCAAAGGTGGAACCGAAGCTGACGAAGAAGATCAGCAGGATGCCAGCAAAACCGATGAGGCCGGCCAGCCAGGAGAGCTGCCCGCTAAGGTAAGTACGAGCATAGTTGGTCATCAGGTCTCCTAAATGAGGGCTGAGGCTGTTTTCAGCGGCAGTCTTAACTAAAAAGGAGTGGGGCAGCCGGACGAGGAGTGGCAGAGCAAGACAGGTATTCAGGATGACAGGCAGGAGAAAAGCAGTCCACAAGCCGGCTAGTTTGGCGCAAAAGAGACCGGACCGGGTAACCGGGAAACTGTGCCAGAGATCCACCTGGTTACGGTTATTCATATAGCCAAAAATACGGGTTGCCAGAATGATCAGAAAGAGGCAGCTGATGCCCGTACCCAAAGTCTCACGGAGGGTGACGGCCACCTGGTAGCGGTAGGTCAGCTGGTCGGCCAGCTCTACCTGGGAGACGGCGGTCGGGTAGTTATAGTCAAACAAAAAGAGGGCAATTGGCTGTACGAAGGCCAGTAAAGCTGCCAGAAGTATCATCAGGGATAGTTGGTCCCGCAAGGTCTGCCGGTAGATATTTAGCAGCGCCCTGTCTGTTTTTTTGACTGCCGTGCAATCAGCCTTAAGAGAAGATGTGCTGGATGTCATAGCCATTAACCTCCATTGTTTGTATAAAAATTTCTTCCAGAGAAAGGGGTAGGATATCTAGCAGTAGGGGGGTGGTCAGTCTGATTTGTTTTATAATATCTTCCTGCCTACCCTTGATGACCAGGTCGTAAATACTGCCACGCCGGCTTTGTGAAACAATATTGAGCTGGCTTAGTTCCTGGATGGCAGTCGGGTCCTCCCAGGCGACCTGCACCCGGTTGATACCCAGTTTGAGGTCATCCAGGTCCTGTTCGATGAGGATCCTGCCCTCATGCATGAGTCCGACAAAGTCGCACAGGTCCTCCAGTTCTCTTAAATTATGGGAGGAGATGACCACGGACAGGTTATGCTCGCTGACCAACCTGATGATGATCTTTTTTAAGACCTGTCGCATGACAGGATCGAGCCCGTCGAAGGCTTCGTCCAGCAAGAGGAGGTCAGGACGGCAAGCGATGACGAGGCAGAGGGCTGCCTGGCGTTGCATGCCCTTGGAGAAGGTTTTGAGCGGGACATTTTCGTTCAGTTGGAAGGTCTGTAAGAGTTCCAGGTAGATGGCGGAGTTAAAGTTGGGGTAGAGCTGCCGGTAGATTTTTTGCATCTCTTTTAAGGAGGCATGCTTGAGGAAGGCCGGTTGGTCAGGCAGGAAGAGAATCCTTTGCTTGGCGGCCGGGTGCTCCCAAATGGGCTCGTTATCGATCTGGCAAAGGCCACTGTCGGGTTTGTAGACGCCGGCCAGCAGGCGGAGATAGGTGGACTTGCCGGCCCCATTAGGTCCGACCAGACCGTAGACAGACCCGCGGAAGACTCGGCTTGTATCAATGTTGACAGCCAGTTTTTTGCCGAAGCGCTTGGTCAGCTGTCGGGTGCTGATGAGGAGGTCAGCTGACAAGGGGTGATCGTATGCATTCATAAGGGTTCTCCTTCCTGTTGGTGCGCTGCTGAAGGCTCGGTTTGGGAGGCCGGGAGACCGGACTCCTCCCCGCTTTTAGTTTTAGCCTCTGCTTCAACCGGGGGCCTCCTGCCCGAATCTGCGGACATTAAGAGGGGGTGGGTATTTAGACATGCTTCCAGCAAGGGACGGAGGCGATCGGCCGAGACGCCTCCGGTATAATAACGCCGGATCAGGTCATCCAACTCATCCTGGAATTGCTTTTCGACGCTGCTGACGGTCTCCTGCGGAGCGGCCACAAAGGAGCCGCGGCCGGGGAGTGAGTAAATGATCCCTTCGCGTTCCAACTCTCTATAGGCTTTTTGAACGGTGTTGGGATTGACGCCAATCTCGCCGGCCAGCTGCCGCACAGGCAGTAGCTGCTGGTCTTTTTTTAGGAGGCCTAAAACAATGTCCTGGATGATCCGATTTTTAACCTGAATGTAAATCGGATCGCGGTTTTTATAATCAATCATAGGTGAACCTCACATCACATCGCCCTTCCGTATTAACCATACTAGTACAGGCCATCTGACCTTGTCAAACATTTTTAATGTGTGCTTGTAATGAAGAATTTGCAATTTAAAATCCGGTTGACAAAAAGCTAAATGCAGTCTAAAGTGGTGTTAGCATAGGCTAATTAGCTTAAGCTACCTACTAGTGCAATCAGGTGTCGTGGTCAACATTAGTCAAATAGGATGAACAGATCCAATTTAGAAATAGGAGGGACCTATGAGGCAGAAAAAAGTGGCTGCATTTATGTTAAGTGCAGCGATAGCCCTGGGGCTTTTGGCCGGGCCGGCGACTCAAGCCAAGCTGCTGGCGGCCGGAACGGGGGCCACAGTAGCGGCGACCGCTGTGACCGAACCAGGGGTGAGAAAGCAAGAAGAACCTGAAGTTGACGGCGTGACTGAAATGGACGCCGAGGCAGCGGCCAAACCGGCGGAAGCGACGGACGGGACGGGTGCCGGCACTTTGCCAGAACCCGGTTTAGATGAACAAGAGGGGGCTAAAACAGCAGTACCGGCTGCAGCTGCGCCGACTGACCGGCCGGCAGCCAGGGCAGCTGAGGGCGATACAACAGCGGAGGCGGTAGACAAGTCCGCCTTAAAAACCAAGCTGGATGAGGCCGCTAAGTTGAAAGAAGCTGACTATACGGCTGAGAGCTGGGCTGATTTACAAAAAGCTGTCGGCCAAGCGCAGGTCGTTTATGACCAGGCTGATGCTTCAGACCGGCAGGTGAAAAGAGAAGTCGACCGACTGACTCAGGCTCTGGCTGCCTTGCAGACGCCGGCACAAGGGGCGGAGGCTCTTAAGCAAGCAAAGCTTGACCTTAAGGCCAAGCTGGCAGAAGTTGAGCAGCTGCAAAAGGAAAAGTATACCGGCAAAAGTTGGAACGCCCTAGTTGCTGCTCGCGATGGGGCCAAGGCTCTGCTTGATTCAACCGAGACGACGGCTAAAGAAGTGAATAGACAAATTGTTCGACTAGATGCAGCTATCAAGAACCTGGTAGGAAAACCGGCTGTTGTCTTAGGCGACTTTACTCCCAAAACCGAGCTAGTAAAGCTGGAAAGCTCTGCGCCTTCAGGAGCCGAACAGGCGGTTCAAGATACCGTAGTCGCTAAGGTGACGGAGCAGGGATCTGAAATCAGTCTGATCGCCACCAGAAGTTTTTGGGCTGAAGAAAAACTCCATGTGGCAAAGCTTTATGTCTATGACAGCAAAGAAGCGGCTGCCCGAGGGGATGCGCCGACAGAGGTGCTACCAGCTGGAACCTATATAGAAGGCGGCAAGGTCTGGCCCGGCCTCTTTGTCATTAAGCAAACTGAGCAAAATCCGGAAGAAATTGTCCTTCGCTTTGAAGTTGAGGGGACTACTAAACCGATTGAAGAGGCCAGTGTCCTGAGGCTCGACTGGACCCGGGCTAAACCGGTTGATGCAGCCGACTTGGCCAAGGCTAAAGAATGGGATGCCAAGCTGCCGGCTGACTTTAATTATGAGCGCGATCAGACACTTTTAGCAGAAATGGATAAGTCCATAAATGAGACAAATTCGGACCGAACCTACAAGACCTGGACGAATTACGTCACTAAACGTCTTCAATTTGAAGAGTTGAAGGCTCAATATAAGGCAGCTAGCTTTGATGAGCGGGTCACAGAAGAATTGGCCGATATCAGTAAGGCTGAAAATCGTAAAACAATCGGCGAGTTAGCCTCTGAGTTTGGTGCGAAGTCAGAGGCGGATAAGGCCCTTTGCAAAAAGGCAGACCGCTTTAAAGAAATTGCCCTAACACTGGTAGACCGGGACCTGACCAAGATTAAGGCGACTGCACCGGTTTCTAATGAGGCCCAGTCCATTATTGATACGGCCATAGAGAATGCCGGCAAGCTGCAAAATGATGACTGGTCATACAAGTCTCGCGCCTACAAATTTTTTGGGGCCTATGACATTTTAACCCGTTACACCGAGGCCTTTAAGAAGCTCGACATGGCGGGTACACTCTATGATGTCAACCAGCCTGAGCCGGCTGACCTGGAAGTCGACTTGAAGGGCGTCCGCATCTATGCTGATTGCTATGGCGATATGGACGAATTAAATGACAATCTGGCCAATGAGACAGGCTTTTCCATGTCTGACGCAGCGATTGACCGGGCCGGTAAGTTAATTAAACGGGGCGATAAGTATTTTGTCCGCCTTGCCTTCGGTCCGCAAACCGTTTTCTTCCTGCCGACCTATGTCCGCAAGGTAGAGACGGTTACTTGGAATGATGAGACGGGCGATTTTGACTTGGATGCCGACCAACCTATTATTCTCAAAAAATATGCTATGACGCCTGAACAATGGGAGAAGCTGATTGACTACGGCTTTGTCTCCAGCAGCTTTGACGGCTCCTTCATCAAGCAAGAAGACCAACCTAGCCGTGAGGAAATGGCGGAAAGCTTAAAGGCCTTTAAGCAGGACCATGTCCACAGTTTTGAGTATGAGATACCAAAGGGACAAAGGCACAGAGAGCTGCAATTTGAAGTGGCAGCCATGTATGACTTCATGCCACAGGCACAGGCCTATACAGTGATAGACAAGGACGCCTGGGACCGAATGGCCGCTGCTGAAGAAGCGGTTGCCGGTGATGCTGAAGCCTTAAAACAGGCGAAGGCTGACTTGACGGCTGCCATTGCAAAAGCAGAGCAGGCGGACAAAACAGGAAAGACGGCAGAGAGCGTCAAAACCTTAACCGATGCGATTGCTGAGGCCAAAGCTTTGTTAGAAAAAACAGCTGTTAAAGCGGCCGAGCTAACGGCTATGAAGGCCAAGTTGGAACAAGCAATCAGCGGTTTGAAGGCAGAGACACCGGCCGATGCTAACATTTCAGAAACTCAAGTAGAGGCCGGCTATTATTTGATGAATACCAAGATGGTCCACTTCTATCAGCCGGGTAAGGATTCCATGTCCGACAAGGCCTTCAACGACCATAATTTAGTGACGGTGACGGCCGACGGCTATGAAGTGACCATGGTCACTAAACCCATGGAATTAGCAGGCTTACGAGGCCACCTCTTAAAGGCCTATGTCTATGACAGCCTGGAACAGGCCAAACAGGATACCGAGGGTAAGCTGGGGACAGAAATTCAACCGACCGCCTACTATTATGATCGGGGAACCCAATATCCTTCCACATTTGTAATTAAACGGACCGGCAAGCAGGAAAAACAAATTGCCCTGCGCTTTAAAGTAGATGCTATGCAGGACAATGAGCAAAAGGCCTTGCTACAGCTCAATTGGGAAGAAGGTTACTTCGGGGTTCAAAGCATCAAGACCGAGGATATTGCCAAGGCCAAGGAATTTGATGCCAAAGTTCCGGATAAACTCGACTATGCTAAAAACGGCCAGGTCATTAAAGAGCTCTACGACGAGCGGTACAAGATGGAAAATCGGAATGCTACCTGGACCCGGCTTTCAGCTAAGATGACCCAGCTTGAAGACCTTTACAAGCAATATAAAGTCGCCTACTTTGATGCCAGTGTAACGGATGAACTAGCTGACTTCAGCAAGCCGGAAAACCGCAAATTAATGAAAGAACTGGGGTCCTTGTATATCAACTTACCGGAGGATCAAAAGGCCTTATGTAAAAAGGGTGAGCAATTTAAAAAGATTGCCCTTAAGCTGGTCGATGAAGATCTGGCCAAGATTAAGGCGACTGCACCGGTTTCTAATGAGGCCCAGTCCATTATTGATAC
>CAMXYS010000044.1 GCA_947253135.1 uncultured Clostridia bacterium | reverse complement strand
CCCCCACCCTGCCCCGGCCGAGCTGACAAGCGGCGGCACACCGGCAGCAGTTGATGATATAAAACCAACCGCTGCCCACCAATCACCGGAAAATGTAACACAAACTACTGACCCGGAGCCGACACCGGCTGCTGCCCGGCCTTTGGTCGCAGCAGATGAACCCGTCAATGCCCGCTCCCCTTTATGGCAGAAAACACTTGAATTACTGCAAGTCGACGACGCCTTTATTTATTGCTTTGTGATCTCCGGTCAAGTCAGTGGAACCGGTGCAGAAGTTGTGCTGAGTTTCCCTGAAACAGGAAAACAAAATTATAGTATACTGACGGAACAGCGTGGCTATGGACCTCTAAAAGAGGCCCTAAAGAAGGCCAACAACGGCCTTGCTCCGAACTTAAAAATCAATTTGGCAGGAGCAAGCAACCCCGGACCGGAACAGATTGTTTCCGACACCGACTGGCTGGTCACCCTGCAAGAAAAAGCCCGCGAACTGGGCATACCTGTAAAAGGAAAGGAATCATAAAATGGCAAAAAGACGCGGTGGCTTTCCCGGCGGTAATCTCGGCGGAGCCAATATCAATAAATTAATGAAACAAGCTCAAAAAATGCAAGAAGACATGGCCAAGGCTCAAGAAGAAATTGCTGAGCTTGAAGCTGAAGGCACAGCCGGAGGTGGCATGGTCAAAGTTAAAGTAAACGGCAACCACCTCTTGACCGACCTGGTCATTGCAGCCGACGTCGTTGACCCTGAGGACATTGAGATGCTGCAAGACTTAGTGATTGCCGCAACCAATGATGCCATGAAAAAATTAGACGCTGCCTCAGCTGAAAAAATGAACACAGTTACCGGCGGTATGGGTGGTATGGGCGGCCCGGGCGGCTTCCCCGGTCTATAAGCCGATATGCCCCAGGACAAGGCTTCAGCCTCTCTCATCAACGAATTAATTAATCAATTCGGCCGCTTGCCCGGCATTGGCAAAAAGTCGGCCCAAAGGTTGGCCTACTACCTGCTGAGCCAACCGGTTGAAAGGTCTCGCCAATTGGCCGAGACCATTTTGGAGACCCGGAAGAGGGTGCATTTTTGCCCGGAATGTTGCAATCTGACCGCCGATGCGGTTTGTGAAATTTGCGCCTCGGACCGCCGTGACCGCCAGGTCGTCTGCGTTGTAGAAAGCCCAGCAGATGTTTTTGCCATGGAAAGAAGCCGCGAGTACAAGGGACTTTACCATGTCCTTCACGGCGCCATTTCACCCATGCAAGACATCGGCCCCGAGGACCTGCACCTCCGCGAACTCCTGACTCGCCTGCGTGACCATCCCGAGATCGAGGAGGTTATCCTGGCCAACAACCCGACTGTTGAGGGCGAGGCCACGGCTACTTACATAGCCCGCTTGCTCAAACCGGCCGGTATCAAGTTAAGCCGAATCGCCCAGGGCATTCCGATGGGTTCGAGCATCGAGTATGCTGATGAAGTCACTCTGGGGAGGGCTATCGACGGTCGCACCCCTCTGTAAAAAACAAGATCCTTCTAAGCAAAGGCGGACAGGCCGTTTGCTTTTTTTATTAATTAGCCTTGCCCTTGTCGCCGGTCTCAGCCGCTTTTTCGCCCAGTAAATGAGTTGCCATCTGCACATCAAAAGGGGTCGTTATTTTTAAATTTTGCTCACTTCCTGCCGTTAAAAAGACCGGTAAGCCGAAGGCTTCCGCCACAGCAGCATCATCCGTCTGCCGAATAACACCACCGGCAGCAGCTTGGCGATAAGCGGCTCGAATCAGGCCGGCCCTGAAGCTCTGCGGTGTCTGCACAGCCCGCAGCAAATCCCGGTCGGGCGTCACTTCCACCCGGTTGCTCCCCGGAGATAACTGCTTGATAGTATCTTTTACAGGGATAGCCGCCACGCCGCTCCCCTGCCTTTCTGCGGCCGTCAAGGAGTCCTGCAAGACAGCCCGGTCAACTAAGCAGCGGGCAGCATCATGAATCAAAATCAGGTCATCATCTGTTAAACCGGCCGCAAAACCGGCTTCAATACCGGCTCGGACGGAATCGCCTCGGGTCTCACCCCCCATGGCCAAAAACAACCGCATATCCCGAGCATAAGCCAGGCCAATCCGCTGAACCTCAGCAGCTTCTGCGGGTGTCGTCACCAGACACAGGTCTGTAATCAGTTCAGACCGAGCTAACCGCTCCACTGTATGAGCCAAAACCGGCCGCCCACAGAGGTCTAAAAAAACTTTGTTGTAGCCGATTCCTAAACGCTGCCCTTGCCCCGCAGCCGGCACCACCGCCAATACCCTGGTCAATTCTTGTCACCTCTTATAAAGATCCTGCTTGCGACTGCTGCCTCTGTTTATTGCCAACACTGCTTTTACAACTGTTTTCCAAATCGATTATAAAACACCTGCAAAAACGCTTAAAAAGCCATATCCAGGGCCTCCGCCAGCGTGTCTGCATATAACAAATCAGGCCAGACTCCTGTTTGTACAGCCTCCCGCCCTAGGCCTCGGCGGGAACTGCCGGGCAAAATACAGCGCGAAAAACCCATCCGGGCCGCTTCTTTGAGCCGCCGGTCGGCCCCCGCAACCGGCCGGAGCTCCCCGGTTAGGCCGATTTCGCCCAAGAGTAACGTCCCCTCTCGGATGGCCACATCCCGGTGGGCCGAGGCCATGGCCGCCGCCAAGGCTAAGTCTGCCGCCGGATCGTCAATTTTTAAGCCACCAATCACATTGCAAAAGGCATCCTTGTCACCGAAGTTCAGCCCGGCATGTTTTTCCAAAACCGCCATCAGCATAGCAATGCGTCCTCGGTCCAAACCCTGCGCCATCCGCTGGGGCACCCCATAGGCAGTGTGGTTCAAAAGCACCTGGACCTCCAACAAAATCGGGCGTGTTCCCTCTAAGCAAGCTGTAATGGCAGACCCGGCCACACTGACAGGCCGACCGGATAAAAGTGCAGCGGAGGCGTTTTCCACCGGCACCAGCCCCTTCCCCGTCATCTCGAAAATGCCCAGCTCATTGGTGGCTCCGAAACGATTTTTAAAGCCCCTCACCATGCGCAGGCCACCGTGGGCCTCGCCCTCAAAGTACAAGACCGTATCCACCATATGCTCCAGGACACGAGGGCCGGCAATGGCGCCGTCCTTAGTCACATGTCCGACCAGCACAATGGTCGCCCCCAGGCCCTTGGCCAGCCGCAAAAAGCCCGCTGTCACATCCCTGATCTGGCTGACGGACCCGGGTGCCGAGGTCAATTCTTCACTGTAGATCGTCTGGATAGAGTCCACTACTACAAAGGCCGGTTTTAATTTCAACAAGACTTCAGAAATGCGCTCAAAAATAATTTCCGGATACAGCTTAATGCCAGACCCGGTCAGCTCTAAACGTGAAGCGCGCAATTTGACCTGAGCAGGGGATTCTTCGCCACAAACATAGAGTGTCGGGCCGGCAAAATCATTGTGGGCACAGGCCTGCAAAAGCAAGGTTGATTTGCCGATACCCGGATCTCCCCCGACCAGAACCAGGGAGCCCGGCACAAAACCACCGCCCAGAACGCGGTCAAATTCTCCCAGACCGGAGCTGATTCGGTCAACCTCATGTTCTTCCACCTCAGCCAAATCAAGCGGTTTAACCGGCCTGCCCCCCTGTTCACTTTGTAGTTGATCGGCCAGCCAACCATGTTGACCACTCGCCTCCTTTTTCTTTTCGCCCGTGACAGTCCGCGTCTCGACCATGGTGTTCCAGGCCTTGCAGCCGGGACAGCGGCCCAGCCAACGCGAAGTCTCATAGCCACATTCGCTGCAAAAAAAAGCTGTCTTGGCCCTTTTTGCCATTATAACTCCTCCTCGTCTGATCTTGTTTCCGCCGCTCTTTTCGACTGGCCTTCCATATCTTGTCCGGTCCCTGCTGACAAATCGGAATCTGTCGACCGGCCTGCCCCGCCCCCTGCCGGCGCATGCTCCTCCCCTTTCTTTGCTGACGCATCCGTTTCCGGACGGCGCCGCAGGAAAGGCAGTTCATTGACAATCACAGCGATGACTACGCCGATCAGGGTGTCGATCACCCGGTTGAGGGCGAAAGCAAGGGGGTTTGGATCGCGTCCGTGTGTCAAAGAAATAGACAGGCTCACGACACAGGCAATATAAGCAACCTGGCTTTGCTTTAACAGTACAGTGATATAAATCAAAGGCATCACCGCAAAGCCTGCTAAAAGGTTGTGAAAAAAGGGGCTGTTCTGGAGACCGGTAGCAATCGAAAGCAGGCAAATCAGATAGCCGTAGGCGCCGCCGATCAAGGTGGCAATCATCCGGTTGAGGCCGGCCTTGCGCCCTGCCTTGCTATCTTTTTGTGTGCATAAAATCGCCGCGATACTGGAGTAAAAAGGCAGAGCATAAGCCCCGCGAAAGTAGGCGCTGATCACACACAACATGACTGCGATTCCCGTTTTTAAAATTCTCAAGCCCGGTTTTGGGAAACGAGTTGAGGTTTCCTTTTGAAGCATTTTTTCCTCTTTTCAGTACATCCCATCCGTTTAGAGCAAAAAGGCTCCTGCTCCATGTATCGCTGCAATTTTTTACAAAAACATAAAGGCTACCGTCAAACCGGTCACTGCACCCAGAGCCACACTGACTAAAATATCACTGAGAAAATGGACAAATAAATACATACGGGAGAAGCCGATTAGAGCTGCTATTAAAAGGGCGGCCGCCACCAGTACGGGGTTAAGAAAGGGTAAAATGCTGAAGGCTGCTGCAAAAGAAGCATAGGTATGTCCGGAGGGGAAAGAGTAATCCTTCGGCATCGGAATCAACAAATCGACATCTTGCTCGATCCAGCAAGGGCGGCAGCGAGCTACTATATTTTTCAACAAAACGTTTCCCACCAAAACAGACATCGCCAAAGACATTAACATGGCCAGTCCGGCGGTCCTGGTCCCCTTAAACACACACAAAAGCCCGGCTGTAAGAATCCAAAACAAGCCCTTATTTCCTAAGGTTGTGCAAAGAACCATCAACTTGTCTAAGTTCTTGCGCCGAATCGATTGTAAAAAATACAGCCACTTCATCCTTTGGTCATCTTTCTCCCCCAAACGCCGGTTCTCCTCCCCCACCGGGCTTGGCTCAGAAAAACAGGGTCGGGCTTTGCAGCTGTGGCTGAACACCTCATCTGCTTGCTTCCTGTTATTATAGCCTGCCGGCCCGCAGCTTACAAAAGGTTCGTCCCGGGTCTCACTTCACCGGCGGAAGTTTAAATTGTACAATAGCAGAAGAATAAAGTATGTAGCTTGTACAATGGTAGAAGAATAAGGTATGTAGCCAACCGGCTAACAATCAGAAGGGACCAAAATATGAAGCAGTTTAAATGGCTGTCTATCAGCGCCAGCCTGTTGCTGACAGCAAGTCTTGCGGCCTGCGGACCTCGTTCACAAACAGATCTACCGCAGGAAACGGCGCCACCAGCTGCCACTGCCGGCACAACCGCCAGCCCTCAAGCCGAGCCCGGTGGGCGCTCTAAACTGACCGGCCTCCCCTTGGAACCGGACCAAGTTGACCGCCGAGTCATCTCGGTTATGTTTGACAACCATCCGGCCGCCAGACCGCAGGCCGGTGTCAGCCAAGCCGATGTCATGTTTGAAATCAAGGTGGAAGGAACCTACACCCGCTACATGGGGCTGTTTCAAAGCCGGGACGCAGACCGCATCGGCCCTGTCCGCTCAGCCCGCGACTGCTTTATTGACCGCTCTTTGGAATACAATGCTGTCTATGCCCACTTTGGCGGTTCCTACCTGGCTTTAAACCGCATTGAACAATTTATCTACCCTGACCTCAACGGCATGACGAACGCCGGCGGAGCGATGTTCCGGGACGACAGCACCGGCAAAACTGCACCACACAATGTCTTTACCAGCACGGCCAAGCTGAAAGAGGCTGCAGCCTCCCGTGACTACGCCGACACTTGCGAAATCCCCGGCTTGGCAAGCTTTAACAAAGAAGCCGTCAAACCGACCGAAGGAGCTGAACCGGCCACTAATATTGCTATTCAATACGCTTCCGACAACCGGACAGACTACAAGTGGTCCGAGAAAGATCAAGCCTATCTGCGCTACAAGGATGGGGTGCAAGATGTAGATGAAGGGAGCGAAAATCCCTGGCTGGCAGCCAATATTATCATTCAAGAAGCCCCTTCCTACATTGAACCCGCTCCCCTGCGCACAGTTGAACAAATCGGCCAAGGCAAAGGCTTCTACATTTCACAGGGCGCCGTGGTTCCGATCACTTGGGAAAAGAACCAAGACATTGCTTCGACCTACTACTTTACGGCTGACGGTCAGCCGTTGTCGCTCAATCCGGGCCAAACTTGGATCCAGGTTGTCGACCCGGATACGCCGGTAGAAATCAACTAAGACCGGTCAGCGGGCTGAATGGCGGTGCGTGTAAAGGCCTCGGCCAAATCCAAGTGCTCACCGTCCAACACGGCCGCCAGCAACTCGTCCCCTTGATAGACCAACTTCAAGGAAAAAGCCGGTCGATCGGCTAAAAGATAAGAAAGAAAGAGGCGGTCCCCCGGCCATAGCCTGAGGTCGCCTATTTCTTTATACTTTACCCAGGCCAGCTCTCCCTCATCGCAATGGTCCGACAATTGGCCCGTAAAACCGTCAGCTGTATATAGATGGATGTACTCCGGTTCCTTGCAGTTATAGACAAAGGTGATAATGCCCCGGTAGCGGTAGCTGGTCAAGGTCAGACCGGTCTCCTCTTTAACCTCTCTCAGCAGACAGTCGTCAGGTGACTCCCCTGCTTCAAACTTGCCTCCGACGCCAATCCACTTGCCCTGATTGACGTCGTGCTGCTTCGCAATCCGGTGCAGCATCAAATAAGCACCATCTGCTTCGATGTAACATAAGGTTGACAATCTCATCGTCGGTGTCACGCTTTCAGGTCGCTATACAACTCAGGCTTGCGGTCCATTTTAGCAGCTACATAAGTACAAGCCGGCACGACCTTGTAACCTTCCCGGCGCACGTAATCCATAAAGGCCTCAAACAGCAAGCTTGCTACACCGGTCCCACGCAAAGCCGGTGCTGTAAAAGTCGACTCCGCTGTCAAAATCCTTCCGGGTTGCTCTGACCAGCGCAAATAGGCATCAGGCTCAGTCTCGCTGTCACCGATATAAAACAGATTGGCCCCCTGCTTAATTTCATATTGCATATTCACTTTTCTCCTTTGCTATAATAGCACCATAGCTTGGACACCATTATAGCCCTTCCATTTTGGAGGATACACATGACCAAAAAGCGCTGCGCTGCTGACCCGTCTCGCCCCAAGGCTAAAAAAAGGCCGGAGAACAGGCTGGCCGTTATTTTTTTAATCATCTCCCTGTCAGGCTTGACCGTCCTTTTTTTTCTGTGGCGCTATCCGCTAAACAAGACTCCCGGTTACAACCTAAAGGGAGAAGCGGAGCGCTTTGCCAGCCGGTCGCTTCTGCTGACTGACCGCCAACTGACCCCCTTGGCCCACTTAGAGGCCAACCGCAAAGCAGCCCCGGCTTCCCTGACTAAGATGATGACTGTGCTGGTGGCCTTGGAAGAGTGCCAAGACCTCTCCGCCACCACTCAAATTGACACCGACAGTTACCTCCGCATGGTCGAAAGCAATGCCTCTATGGCCGGCTTCTACGGCCGGGAAACAGTCACGATCCGCGACCTGGTCTACGGGACCATGCTGCCCTCAGGCGGTGAGGCCGCTTCCAGTCTGGCCATTGCTATCGCCGGGGACGAGGCGAGCTTTGTCCGCTTGATGAACAACAAGGTTGCTGAGCTGGGCCTGCAACAGACCCATTTTACCAATGTAACCGGCCTGGACGACCCGGACCAATACAGCACCGCCGCCGACCTGGCCCGCCTGCTCACCTTTGCCTTGGACAACCCCGATTTTCGAGCCGTCTTTACAGCTGCAACTTACCAATCCAGCCCCAGCCTGGACCATCCTGACGGCGTCTATATGGAAAGCAGCGTCCTGCATGCGGAGCAGGAGTACGGTTTGCTGCCGGCGGGAACGCATCTTGTGGGCGGCAAGTCCGGTATAACCGATGCCGCCGGTCGCTGCTGGGCCAGCCTGCTTGAAAAAGACGGCCGGGAATACCTGGCCGTCACGCTGGGGGCAAATCTGGAGCTCGCTGACCCGCCGGCCCAGCTGACTGACACAGCTAAACTGGCGGAGCTCATTCCTTAAAAGCGCCTTAAATCCTCCAATATTCCTAAACTTCCTTAGCGCTCTCAATCCCACAAATGTCACCGGCAGCCCTATAAAACCCGGCACACTCTTTTAAACACCGGCAAACTGGCTCTCATACAGCACTTTGTACTGCCCGCCGGCAGTCAACAGTTCTTCATGTGTCCCCAGCTCCACAATCTTACCCCGGTCCATTACCACAATTTGGTCAGCGTCTTGGATCGTTGATAAACGGTGGGCAATCACAAAACTGGTCCGCCCTGCCTGGAGGCTCTGCATGGCCTTCTGCACCTGTTTTTCTGTCCGGGTGTCAACTGAACTGGTCGCCTCGTCTAAAATTAAAATCGGCGGATCCTTTAAAATGGCTCGGGCAATCGTAATCAATTGCCTCTGTCCCTGTGACATACCGGCGGCATCGTCATTGACCTCCATGGCATAGACGCCCGGCAAAGTTCTGATATAGCGGTCGATATGCACTGCCTTGGCCGCCTCTATAACCGCCTCATCTCCGGCCTCCGGCGTCCCGTAGCGGATATTATCAGCAATGCTGCCGGTAAAAAGGGTGGCATCTTGTAAAACAATCCCGAACAAAGACCGCAGGTCTGCCCGTGATAAGTCTCTGATATCTGTGCCCCCGATTCGGATCGACCCACTGTTCACATCATAAAAGCGCAGCAGCAATTTGATGAGAGTGGTCTTACCTGACCCGGTCGCACCTACAATAGCCGTCATCTGTCCGGGCTCTACCGTCAGATTAAAGTCCTTAATCACCGGATGGCCCTCCTGATAGGCGAAAGAGACAGCATCAAAAGAAATGGTTTTTTTGACCGTCGGCTGCTGCAGCTTTTCCATCTGTGCTGCCGCTCCCAACGCCTCCGCCGGCTCCTCCTCCGCATCCAGCAAGGAAAAAACCCGGTCCGATGCCGCCACCGTCTGTTGAAAAATATTAGTGATCTGAGACAGTTGCATAATCGGCTGTGACAGGCGCCTGACATATTGTACCGCAGCCATAATCTGTCCGATGTCCAAATGCCCCCCGGAAGTTAATATCGTCCCGCCCAAAACTACAGCAACAAAACCGGCATTGGTCAAAAAGTTCGCCACCGGCATGGTGATCCCTGAGAGCGTCTGTGCTCGGCGTGAAGCTTGATAAAGTTGATCGACATCGCGGTTAAAGCTTTGAATCATATCAGCTTCCGCATTAAAGGCCTGCATGACCGTATGCCCACTAAAGATTTCTTCTACTTGTCCATTGACTCGGCCCAGGCCCGCTTGTTGACGGACGTAATATTTTTGTGAGGCCCGGACAATTAGACCGGTCGCCAAAACATTTAAGGGCAACACTGTTACAGCGATCAGCGTCAACTGCCAGCTGACAGTCAATAGCATGGCCACAATACCGATCAAAGTCACAACCGCTTTGACGACCTGAGCGAGGTTTTGGCTGAGTGTCTGATTGATCGTATCGATATCATTAGTGCAACAGGACAAAAGGTCACCGCGGCTGTGAGCATCAAAATAGCTGGCCGGCAGTCGGTGGACCTTCTCTGACACCTCCCGCCTCAAGTCATAAGTGATCTCCGTAGTAATACGGGCAAACACAAAACCCTGGCCGGCATCCAGCAGCACACTGGTCAAATAAACAGCTGCGCCCAGGCCCAATATTTCCGCCAGACGCCGGTAATCAAGCCCGCCCGGCAGCTGTTTGCTGTGGCCGATGAGGGTGATGGCATTACCCAAAATTCGCGGTCCTAAAACAGAGAGAAAAACACTTAGAAGGATTAAGAGCAGGGCCCCGACTAAACGCCACTTGTAAGGAGCCAGTTTTTGCCAAAAACGCCTGACCGTAGACTGCTGCCGGGACTGCGGGCGGGGTTGCACCGGCGGTGTAGACCGCTGTTTCGGGCCGGTCTGTTTTCCCCTGGGGCTCGAGGGCCGCTTCAAAGGAGTCCGGTTTTGCTTGCTCTGGTCCTTGCTCATACCTGACCTCCTTTGCCTGCCGGGCTGCCGGCTCCTGTTAAAATCCCCTGTGAAGCAGCGATCTCCCGGTAGACATTGCTGGTTTCCAGCAGGTCCTCATGGCGGCCGCGAGCAGCTATCCGACCCTCGTGCAGCAAAATAATTTCATCCGCCTGCATCACCGTGCTGACCCTTTGGGCGATGATTAAAAAGCCGACGCCTGTTATTTCGGTTTTAAGGTTGTGCCGCAAGGCCGCGTCAGTTTGATAGTCTAAGGCTGAAAAGCTGTCATCGAAAATCAGATAGTCCGGTTCACTTAGGAGTGCCCGGGCTATGCAAAGTCTCTGCCTTTGACCGCCGGACAAATTGCTGCCGCCGCGGGCGATCTGCCGGTCAAGGCCACCTTCTTCCGGGGCTGCAACTGCTTCCGCCATGGCAATACGCAAGGCTTTTTGTAAATCCTCATCCGACCGGCTCTTGTTTTTACCCAGCGTCAAGTTGTCGCGGATGGTGCCGCTGAATAAGAGGGCCTGCTGGGGAATGTAGCCAATGCGGTCGCGCAAGTCGGCCAGGCGGTAGGTGCGAAGGTCGCGGTCAGCCAAGCGAATCGATCCTTCATTGACATCGTAAAAGCGCGGAATCAAACGACATAAAGTCGACTTGCCGGAGCCGGTGCCGCCGATCACGGCCACCGTCTGCCCCGGCTTCAGACAAAAACTGAT
>CAMXYS010000043.1 GCA_947253135.1 uncultured Clostridia bacterium | reverse complement strand
TCTACACCGGTGGCGAATCGTCGGCAGCGTCAGATGTGTATAAGAGACAGAAAATGATATATTGCTGGACCACGGCAAAGACCTGAAGCCGCCGCATATCACCGGTGAATATGTCGGTATTGCCAAATTGTCCCGCGCCATTCAACCGGACTTTTTAGAGCAACTGGACCGTATGATTGACCGGCAGGAGCACGGTGTCTGGTGGGAAAATGTGCTGTACAGTTTTATCGGCCAGAGGGATATCCATGTGAAGGATGTCGCCGGAATCTTTTGGGCGGAAGTAGACTACATAGAAGATTACCAGCGTATTTTAGCACATCGCGGTGTGCCCTTCGGAGCAGACGGTCTGCCACTCAGATGACCTGGCAGGTCAATGGGCGGAAGGTCAATTGCCTTAAGTGAGTGCCCCTGGCCAAGGTCAAGCGGTAGGGGCGGCCTCGATTTAACAACAGCGGGCAAATAGGAGGAAACATGCGGCAGCAGGGCAGGCAAAAAAGAAGTTTTTTCAGTATCCTCATCCGGATAGTTGCCATTGCTTTGGCTTTCTTGGTCGGATTTGGGGCGGCTATCTACTTTTGGCTTGGCAAATCAGAATATACGCCCGTCACAGTGGTTGATCCGGAAGGGCGGATTGTTTTTGACGCCGGCACTCGCACTGACCAAGAAGGGGCCTACCAAGCTCAGGGCAAGGTGCCGGTGCACATTTCACCGGACCACCCGATCGTCAGGCGTCCGCGCAAGCATCCGGCCGTTCGCAATTACCTGATTGTCGGAACCGATTCCAGAGGTGAAGAAGAGGCACGGACCGACAGCATGATGATCTTGAGCGTTGACGCCCGCAACAGGGTGATTAAATTAAGCTCTTTGATGCGTGATATCGAGGTCGATCTGGGGGATTACGGGGCCCGGTCTAAATTGAATGCCGCCTACGTTTACGGGGGCATCGGCTACTTGATCAACGTCATAAATAAATATTGTGACCTTGATATAGAAGGCTTTATGCTGGTTGATTTTTGGAGCGCCATGAAGATTGTTGACGATATGGGCGGGGTGGACCTGACTGTAACTGAAGCAGAGGTCGAAGCGGTTAATATCGTTATGCAGGAGATGAACAATCTGCTGGAAAGAGACCCGGGCACGGAGTTGTTGACCACAGCCGGGCCGCAAACTTTGACCGGGGCTCAGGCCATCGCCTGGGCCAGAGTTCGGTCTGTCGGCTCAGATCACGCTCGGACGGGGCGCCAGAGAGCCTTGGTCGGGGCTGTTTTGGCTAAGTTCGGCTCGATCAACCCACTCAAGCGCTTAAGCGCCGCTACGACTGTCATAGAGGATATGCAGACTAACTTGCGGCCGGGTGATTTGATGAAGCTGGGTTTGGGTGCCTTGATCAGCCGCCGTGGCACCTTAGAGTACAAGGTGCCTGCTGACGAAAGTTTTTACACCACCGACGGAGACAATTGGAATATTATTGTCGATTGGGACCGCCAGCGGCCGGCCTTACATAACTTTATCTACGAGGTCGGGCCAGAGGATCAGACAGGTGAGTAATGCTATTTCGTGCTGTTGTGTTGACCGACCGAGGTCGCCTTCGAGACAATAATGAAGATAATTTTTATTTCGCCGGCAAGACGCTGGCTGAGGCCGAGTCAACCGAACAATTTACGGCTGAGCTGGCCCGGGGGAGTGGACGGTCGATTTTTGCTATCTGTGACGGAATGGGCGGCGAGTCGCTGGGCGAGGAAGCGGCGGCGATCGGCGTCTCGGGACTGGCAACGGTAGAAAATCGGTTAAGGGCAGACCGGAATTTGAACTTGGAGGACCTGCTTCCCCCTTATTTGGATTCGGTCAATGAGGTCATTTGTGAACGGATGAGGCAAAATAAGGGCCTGCGCATGGGCAGCACCTTTTGCGCTGTGCTTTTAGATGACCTGGCAGCGCGGACGATTAATTTGGGCGACAGCCGGATTTATTTGTATCGTGACCACCAGCTTTACCGCCTGACCAAGGATCAGACACATGCGGAACGGATGGTGGATATCGGCCTTTTAACTCGGTCAGAAGCTGACCGACATCCGGAGCGACACCGGCTGCTGCAACATTTGGGCCTATTCCCGGAAGAAAGACGCCTGCTGCCCTTTATCTCGCCTCACTTCCGGTTGGTCGAAGGAGACCGCTTGTTACTGTGTAGTGATGGCATCACAGAGATGTTGACAGATGCACAGCTGGTCGAATTTCTGGATCAAAAAAAACAAACGATGGAGGCCGCAGCAGCTCTGCTGCAAGCCGCCTTGGCAGCCGGAGGAAAGGATAATGCCACTTTGATTCTGGTGGATATTGAGCAGGTGACGATGGCAGGGGACAGGCCTTTAATCCGCAAGATGGAGGGCATTATAAATACCCCGCCCCTGTTGCCGGACTTGCCCCAGAACAGTGCTCGCACACAGGAGCTGTCCGGCTTGGCTCAGCGCTTGACCGGCAGACATCCGCCAACTGACACTGACCAAGCAGCTGCTGTGGAAGCAGAAAAACAGGGTGAAGGGGGGACTAATAAGATGAAAAAACGAGCTGGTGGGAGCGGGTTCGGGACAGGCCCGGAGGCTGGCTTGGATGAACAACCGCTGGGAAACCGGAGGCCGACTTCAGTCGATTCCGCCGCCGCAGACGGTGGGGTGGCTCGGCCGACCGGCCAATTGACACAGGCTGATTTAGAGCGTTTTGAGTTGGCAAGACAAGCGGCGTTGGCGAGACAGGCTCAAGGCTTAAGAGCAGAAAAGGCCGAAAAACAAGTCGGCGCAGAACGAGCAGCTGAATCGCTGCCTTCGCCTGCCACCCCGCCCGCCCGCCGGCAGTCTACAACCGGCCGGGAAAAACGCCATTCTGCTCGGGATGATGTGCTCAATCGCAAGCCCCGCCACCACGTGGCAGATGGGCACTTGGTAGCTTCACCGCGGCGATGTTCGGCAGAACGGGCAGGTCACCCGAGACGGCAAGCTGCGGTGGGCGGGGCAAGGGTCGGCCCCACCGATGGACCGGCCCGGTCGGCCGCAGGGCAGCAGCGACCGGCTGCAGCAGGAGCCAGACCGACGTCCGCTCATAACCCCAGACCACAGGCACCCGGTTATCAAGCGCCCCCTTTGTCGCAGCGACAGGCAGCAGAGCGCCGTCAAGCCGCGGCAGGCGGGCGGCCACGACGCAAAAAAAGTGGGCTGCGCTTTCTTTTGTACCTATTGGTGGCCGTGGCTTTTGGTTTTGCCTTGGGTTGGTTACTGTTACACATCGGCCAAGTTTTTTAAACAGGAGAGACGTAGACCCGGGTGGTCTAGTTTTTTAGAAGAAGAGACTTTCAAAATAAAGTCCGGGAGGCTTTAAATGATGCAAATACCCTTTTCTCCACCGGATATCGGCGAGGCGGAGATCCAGGCTGTGGCTGAAGCCATGCGGTCCGGTTGGATTACGACGGGCCCCAGAACCAAAGAATTTGAAAAGCGACTGGCAGCTTATTTGGGCACACCGCAGACCGTCTGTCTGCAATCCCAAACAATTGCTTCAGAACTATGTTTGCGACTGCTGGGTGTGGGGCCCGGCGACGAAGTCATCGCACCCGCCTACACTTATACGGCTTCGGCCAGCATTGTGGACCATGTCGGGGCAAAATTAGTTTTAGTGGATTCACAGCCGGATTCGCCCCAGATGGACATCCAGCTATTAGCGGCTGCTATAACTACAAAAACCAAGGTGATTATCCCGGTCGATTTAGCCGGCATCCCCTGCAACTATGAAGAGATTTATCGGGTTGTGGAGGAAAAACGTCCTCTTTTTCAGCCGAAAAATGACCTTCAATCAGCTTTTGGCCGCATTGTTGTTTTGGCGGACACCGCTCATGCTCTGGGGGCAACCGCTGCCGGTAAAATGGTGGGGCAGCTGGCTGATTTCAGCTCTTTTTCTTTTCATGCAGTCAAAAATTTAACCACGGCCGAGGGTGGTTGTTTAACCTGGAAGGCTAATCCAGCTCTGGATGATGAAGACTTGTACCGGCAATTTATGCTGCTAAGTTTACATGGTCAGTCTAAAGACGCGCTGGCTAAAACCAGGCCGGGAGCCTGGGAATATGACATTGTCTTGCCCGGCTATAAGGCTAATATGACCGATATCATGGCCTCAATCGGCTTGGTTCAGTTAGACCGCTACCCCGATCTTTTAGCCCGCCGCTTCGAGCTGATTAAGCGCTATAAAGAAGGCTTGGCTGGTCTCCCACTGGTGTTGCCGCAGATGTCGGGCGCCGATTGGCAAAGCTCCGGTCATCTTTACATGATCCGTTTGCAGGGGGCAAATGAAGACCAGCGCAATCGGTTTATTGAACTGCTGGCAGAAAAAGGGGTTGCGGCCAATGTCCACTACAAACCCTTGCCGATGTTTACAGCTTACCGCCGGATGGGTTTTGACATCAAGGACTTCCCCCGGGCCTTTGCTTTATATCAAAATGAGGTCACCTTGCCTTTACACACTTCCCTGACAGATGAAATGGCTGACTATGTTGTTCAGTCCGTTCGAGCAGCCCTAGAGGAGTTAAATCTTTGAAAGCCTGGGAAGACCTGCCGGTCGATTTAAGAAAAAATGCTGTCCGGCCTTACTATGACCACTTAAAAAAAAGAACCGGCAGCCTCCTGTTCAAGCGCATTTTAGACTTGATCTGCGCCGCTGTTCTGGTCGCTTTGTTGTTGCCACTCTATTTAGTTTTAGCTATTTTGATAAAAATAGACAGTCGCGGCCCGGTCTTTTATCGCCAAGAACGGATTACGCGTTATGGCAAGCGGTTTCGCATTTTTAAGTTCAGGACCATGGTGGTCAATGCCGACCGTCTTGGGGCGGCTGTGACCGGGCGTGATGACCCCCGGGTCACCCGCATCGGCAAGGTTTTGCGCAGGCTCCGTTTAGATGAAACACCGCAGTTGTTGAATGTTTTATCGGGAGATATGTCATTTGTGGGCACCAGGCCGGAAGTAGAGCAGTATGTCGCCTGTTACACAGATGAAATGCTGGCGACCTTACTACTGCCTGCCGGCATCACTTCGGAGGCCAGCTTGCGCTATAAAGATGAAGCATCTTTATTGGACACAGCCGGTGACCCGGATAAAGTTTATGTAGATGAGATTTTACCAGCTAAGATGAAGTGGAATCTACAAGCTTTAAAAGAGTTTTCTCTATGTAATGAAATTAAGCTGGCTTTCCGAACAGTCGCTGCTGTTTTAGGTAAGGATGCAGCTGATCAATAAAAACAAGAGGTTAAAAATATGGATGAAGTCAAAATGCCCTTGCAGGACAGTCGTAAGGTGTCGATTATCATGCCGGCATACAATTGTGAAGACTATGTAGGAGCAGCGATTGAATCTTGTCAAAGGCAGGATTATACGGACTGGGAATTGATTGTTATGGACGACTGTTCCACTGATCATACAGCTGATATTGTCCGCTGCTATGCTGCTGCTGACCATCGGATTCACTACTATTGTCTGGAGGAGAATTCCGGGGCGGCGGTGGCCAGGACTAGGGCTATGCGCATCGCAGAGGGACGCTATATAGCCTTTCTAGACAGTGATGATCTCTGGGCGGATGACAAACTCTCCAGTCAGTTAGACTTCATGGAGTCCAATCACTACCCCTTTACTTGCACTGATTATGCCCAGCTGGATGAGACCGGCAAGATGACTGACCGGGTGATCGTCTGCCGTGACCGGGCTGATTATAACCGCATACTGTTGGATTGCCCTGTCGGCAATTCAACGGTCATCTATGATGTGGCTCGGCTGGGAAAATTCGAAGTGCCCAATATACGCAAGCGCAATGACGATGCCCTCTGGCTGCAGATACTCAAAAAAACCCCTTATATCTACGGGCTCCACCAAGTGACAGCCTATTACCGCATCCGCCCTAATTCACTGTCCAGAAACAAGCTGAGCTTGGTAAAATACCACTGGCAGCTCTACCGGGAGATTGAAGGGCTGTCCGTTATTCGTTCCGCTTTCCATATTTGTTGCTGGGGCCTTATCAAACTATTTGGTATTAAGTAGAAATATTCGAAATTTAGTTGAAATAAAAAGGGAGAAGGGCTGTTTCAAAATAAAAAGTTTTTGAAACAGCCTTTTTATTTTGTTTCAAAAACTTTTTATAGGTCTGTAGGTGGCCGAAATTTAGGCATCTTTTTTATCTGACCCATGCTTAAGCAGGCGGTCAAAGTCTTTGCCTTGGCGGAATTTGCGCAGGAAATTACCAATTTTGGTGCGCTGGTCAATCAGGGCGGAGATTGAGGCGTTGTGGTTCATGGCATCAACCAGCAGGGCGGTATATTTGGTCAAGTCAACCTTGACAAACCAAGGGGCTGCTTCCAGCTCAGGTGAATGGTAGTTGGCGTTGGTACAAAAGATCTTGTCAAACAGGCCCTCTTTATGGGCTTGGTTAAAAATTTCGATGCCATTTACAAAAAGACCAAAGGTGATAATTGCATAAATACGGCCGGCCTGGTGCTCTTTTAATTTTCGAGCCGTTTCCAGGAAGGTGCCACCGGTGACAATCATATCGTCAATGATCAAAATGTCACGCCCGGCTGGAGGGTCACCCAAAAAATGGTAGTCGACAATTGGATTTTTGCCTTGGACTGACAGCGAGAAGTCTCTTTGTCGGTAGAAGGTCCCCAAAGGGATGCCCAGCATCGAGGAGTAAAAAATAGCCCGTTTCATCCCGGTTTCGTCCGAGCTGATTGCCATGGCGGAATCTTTTTCTCCGTCGAACTTTAAGTCCGGTACGTGCTTGAGCAGGGCCTTGATCATTTGATAAGTGACCGGCAGGCCCTCCACGCTGCTGACCGGTAGGGCATTGACAATAGCCGGGTCATGGGGATCAAAGGCGATGATATTTTCCACGCCTAGATTGTTCAGTTCTCTTAACATGTAGGCGCAGTCCAGTGATTCTCTAAAGCGACGGATACTTTGGCGACTTTCATACATATAAGGCATGATGACGTTAATGCGGCCGGCCTTGCCGTTGCAGGCTAAAATCACCCGCACTAAATCCTGAAAGTGGTCGTCCGGGCCCATGGGCACATTGACGCCAAATTGTTTAAATTCGACAGAGTGGTTTAAAAAATCTGTAACAATGTATAAATCATGTCCTCTGACAGTGCTGCCGAGGGTAGCCTTGCCCTCGCCGGAGGAGAAGCGGACACAAGTCGTGTCAATAATATAGGAGTGGCGGCAAAATCCTGGCTCATTTATCTGCTCCGGATTAGCTTCTAAGTATTCCAGACGGCGTTTGCAAAGGTGGCGGTCGATTTCCTTGACAAAGGCCTGGCTGCCGGGCAGGGCGATCAAGCCCACCGGGCCGACCGTATCCATCAAGTTGGAACCACTTTGCTGGTAGTTAAAATAGTTGCTATTTTCTGATATTTTGGGAACCATGTTGACCTCATCACTTCTTTATATCGGCATGTAAAAATACAGGTAAATAGGGGGTAATCTCCAATCGGGAAAGGGGCTGCCGGGCCAACCGTCAATGGCTTAGCAGACGCTTGATTTTTTCAACTGAGTGAATCAGACGAGAGAGGGAAGCATCATGGTTGACGGCGTCGACCAGCAAGGCGACAAATTTGGTGATATCGACATCGTAGTACCAGGGACGGGCCAAAAGTTCCGGGGTGCGGTGGATCAGGTTGGTGCTGAAGATCTTGTCCAGATAGCCCTTTTCGTAGGCTTCATCAAAGGCCGCCAGCCCGTCGGTAATGAGGGCGAAGGAAACGGCACAATAGATTTTTTTGGCCCCCATTTTTTTCATGGCTTCAGCTATATCTAAGACAGAGCCGCCACTGGAGATCATATCGTCCACAATTAGAGCTGTTTTGCCTGCCACATTATTGCCTAGATATTCATGGGCGACAATCGGATTTCTGCCATTTTCGATACGGGTGTAGTCCCTTCTTTTGTAAAAGGTACCAAGCGGGGCACCCAACAGGGTTGCATAGTACATGGCGCGTGAAATTCCACCTTCGTCAGGGCTGATCACCATCAGATCAGTGTTTTGTGTACCGATATCCGGGGACAGACGCTTGAGCGCCTTGATGATCTGGTAGGTGGTGGGAATATCTTCAAAGCCGCTGATCGGAATGGCATTGGCAACCCGGGGGTCGTGGGCATCAAAAGTAATAATATTGGCAACGCCCAAGCTGTTTAACTCCTGCAACATGTAAGCGCAGTCCAGTGACTCTCTGTCATTGCGTTTGTGCTGACGGCTCTCATAAAGAAAAGGCATGATGACATTAATCCGGCGGCCCTTGCCACTGCAGGAAAGGATGATTCGCTTGAGATCCTGAAAGAGCTCATCGGGGGACATGGGCTTATTTTTGCCGAACAGCTTATAGGAAACATGGCGACCTAAAACATCTGCAAAAATGAAGATATCATGCCCACGGACGGACTGGTTGAGCAAGGTTTTCCCCTCGCCGGTCGGGGTGCGGTGGTAGTCGACACTGATGCAATAATTGTGCCGTAAAAAACCGGGCCTGGTGTTGACAAAGCTCGGTGTGTTTGTCAAATATTTCAGCCGGCGCCGATATAAAAAATCATTGACCTTGCGAATGAAATCTTCGCTGCCCGGCAGGCCGATGATACCGACGGGGCCCACCGGGTCCATCAGATTGTCGCCGTATTGGTCGTAAATGTAGTAGTTGCTGTCACTGTTGTAATTGCGTTCAGGACCGTAGAGGTCAGCGTATGGGTCTGCTTGAATTGTTTCAGAAAAAGGAGTATCCGTTTCGACCATGTCCTGGTTTGTCATTCTAAGCACCCTCTATAAATTTAATGGCATTGAGCATAACAATAGTGTTTGAGTATGGCCGCTCCCACTTTTGCTAAAGGGCGCGGTCAATTAAAGTTAAATAGATTATAGTATAGTTTTACAGTTTTTGCTTAAAGGTGCGAGGAGGGGGGGGATATTTGTTGATATTCCTTAATTTATTACTTTAGAGTTGTCGGTTTCTTGCAATTTTTGCTTCTTTTTAGTGGCGGTCGCTATAATGATACTTTCAGACAAGGCGAGGAGAAGAGGTCGGAGGTTAGATTAACTTTGGGAAAAATTAACTTCAAAAAGGTAGAGTACGCTGGTATGGCGGTGGACCTGAAGCAGGCCCCGCAAGAGGGCAGGCCGGAAATCGTTTTGGCCGGCCGCTCCAATGTGGGCAAGTCCAGTCTAGTCAACGGTTTGTGTAATCGGAAGGCTATTGCCAGGGTTAGCTCTACACCGGGTAAAACCCAAGCGGTACAGTATTTTTTAGTGGATGACCAGTTTTACTTAACTGACTTACCGGGCTATGGTTACGCCAAGGTAGCGCAGTCCAAACAGCAAAAATTTGCCCAATTAGTAGACCATTATTTGCAGGCTGACCGCCCGATATGCGGCGTTTTACACCTGATTGATATACGCCATAAACCTTCCTTGCAGGACCGGCAAATGCAGGCCTGGCTGGAGGCAGCGAATATCCCTTATGCGGTAATTTTGACCAAAGCCGACAAAATAAGCGGGGCTGCACTGGGACGACAACGCAGCCTGGTAGCCAAGACTTTAGGTCTGTCGGCCGGACTGAAGCTGCCGGCTGTCTCCAATAGTAAGCGGACCGGTTATGAGGAAGTAGAACAACAGATCGAAGTGATGCTTTCACTTTTTGATCAGCCGTAAAGTGAATTTTTAATAGTGAGCATAAGAGCTGACAAAGTTGTCGACTTTTGTCTGTTAAGAGCGGCCTGAGCCCAGGTGCTTTCCCCCATGCTATTAGCTGTGAACAAAGCAATAAACAGCTGAGAAATGACTGTGGTTGGGCTGCTGGCGGGTCTGTGCGGATCGGGCTGCCTGCAGTAAAGGGGGGCAACTTGCAGACTTTTATGCCGGCGGGTAATCTGAGAACTTGGCTGGAACCGGTGCGACTGCGGCCAGCTTTTTATTTTTTGGCAGGTTCTTTGCCGGCTCCGGCAGTCTCTTGGTTTTTTTATCAAAAGGTAGGGGGGGCACGCTTAGCTGCTGTTTATCCTGCTATATCAATCCTATTTGTACTGGCAACAAGCCTGGCTTTTATCTTAGTTTGCTTACAGCTGAAAACTTTGCAGTTGGTCCCCTGTCGCCGCCAAGGGAAAGTTAGCTCAACAGGGGTGCCTATAGGCTTGTCCGAGCGCTCTGGCAAAGTTGATGCAGGGCGCGCTTTGGCCTTGTCTATTTGTGGTTTTAGCCTGCTGGCCCTTTATTCTGCCGGCAAACTTGTTTGCTTGACCCGGCTTCCTCAGCAGGTTAATCAACTGGAGGCAGTGGTGATTCAAGTTGACCAGGCCGTCGTCCGGCGGGCTGTTAGCGACCGGTCGGGGGTGATTTTACCCGCACCGGACCGACCTGAAAGTCGGCAGGGGGCCAGCCGGTGGGCCAAGAGTACAGCCGGTCAATTGACCCGGGACCGGAGCTGTTTAAAACGGCAAACTGTCTATGTTCGCAGCCGGCGAGGCGGCCGCTTCTTGTTAGAGGTCAATGGGGCCAAGCCGCTGCAGTTGGGAAGCCGGATTTGTGTGTCCGGTTGTCTGAGTTTGTTTGAAGGGGCCAGAAATCCAGGGGGGTTTTCGCCTGACCGTCACTATGTCTCAGAAGGTCTGCTAGCAAAAATAAAGACGACGCCACAAAATTTGACGGTTTTGTCCGGCGCCGGGCCCTTTAACCTAAAAGCAGCAGCTGAGGGCATCCGCTTAAGTTTAGCAGCCAGGCTGCTGCGGGTGGCCGGGGTGGAGGCGGGCGGCCTGGGTGCAGCCCTTTTGTTTGGTTTAGGCAAGTTGATGGACGAGTCTACCGTTACTAGTTTTTATGCCGGCGGGCTGGGCCACCTGTTAGCCGTTTCCGGCACCCACATGGGCATTTTGTCGGACTTGTTCGACTTAGCAGTTGCGGCGTCGCCCTTACCTAAAAAACTTATGCGCCCATTGCGCCTGTTATCAATTTTGCTAATTTTATTGCTGACAGGTGGCGGAGGCCTTGTTAGAGCAAGTGAAGGTAGA
>CAMXYS010000042.1 GCA_947253135.1 uncultured Clostridia bacterium | reverse complement strand
AGAAAACGGAAATGGAGGCAGACCGGACCAGATGTACACATCTATGTATAACCAAGATCAAGCAGATTTTGACTTTGAGTCTGAGCGGTTGGCTGCGGGCGAACGCCTGATCGGCGAGACGGAGGAAGCCGGCCTGCGTCCGCAGAGCTTTGCCGAGTACTGTGGTCAAACGCAAGTTAAGGAAAATTTAGAAGTTTTCATTCGGGCTGCTCTGGAGCGAGGCGAGGCACTGGACCATGTTTTACTATATGGCCCGCCGGGGTTGGGTAAGACAACTTTGGCCGGCATTGTGGCCAAAGAATTAGGTGTCGGCCTCAAAGTGACTTCCGGGCCGGCCATCGAAAAGGCCGGCGATTTGGCCGCTATCTTAACCAATCTACAAGCTAAAGATGTCTTGTTTATCGACGAAATCCACCGCCTGAACCGCAGCGTCGAAGAGGTTCTTTATCCGGCGATGGAGGATTTCTGCATTGATATTATGATCGGGAAGGGGCCGGCTGCCCGGTCGGTGCGGCTGGATTTGCCTCCTTTTACCCTGGTGGGGGCCACGACGCGGGCAGGCCTTTTGACCGCCCCCTTGCGTGACCGCTTTGGTATTATCAGCCGGCTAAAATTATATGAGCCCGATGAACTGGTGATGATTTTGAGGCGGGATGCCTCTGTGCTGGGAATGGGGGTGACGGAACCGGCCTTAAAACAAATTGCCGGTCGGTCGCGGGGCACTCCGCGGGTGGCTATTCGCCTCCTTAAACGTCTGCGTGATTTTGCTCAAGTTCAAGGTGACGGCGTGGTGACCGATGAAATTGCCCGTTACGGTTTGACCGCTCTCCAAATCGATGAGCGCGGTTTGGACCATGTAGATTTGAGACTTCTAAACAATATGGCGGACATGTTTCAGGGGGGGCCGGTTGGTTTGGATACCCTGGCCGCAACTACGGGCGAAGACCCGGGTACGATTGAAGATATGTACGAGCCCTTCTTGTTGCGAATTGGCTTTATTATGAAAACACCGCGCGGACGGATGCTCACGGCCGGCGGCTGGCAGCATATCGGCAAACGCCCACCGGTTGCCCCGGCTGTGGGAGAGTGCAATGGAACTGAGTCCCCAGTGGGCGGGCGCGGTCGGCAAATAGCGGTGGAGGAGCTGGCAGACCATGAGTAGTACAGTGATAAGTATTGCGGGGGCCCGGCCGAATACCGCGGCTTATGAGGCTGAAGCGGTCCGTTTGCTGAACCCGCATAAGGACAACTTGCCGGGCCAAGTGGGGCGGCTATTACTGCATACCTGCTGCGCCCCCTGTGCCGAATACCCTTTAGCCTTGTTGCGCGACACTTGCGGAATTGAGCCGGTAGCTTATTTCAACAACCCCAATATTCACCCTCGGGCAGAGTACGAAAAGCGCTTAGATACCTTGCGCGAATTTGCCGGAATGAAAAATTTGAGGCTTATTGCGGCCGGACACCCGGATGAAGCAAAGTGGAGAGGTTTTACCAGCAAAATTAAAATAGACCACTGCCGAATTTGTTATGCCAGCCGCTTTGAAGCGACCTGCGCCTATGCGGCGGCCGAGGGCTATCAGACGGTGGCCTCCACTCTTTTTGTCAGCCCCTATCAGCAGCAGGACTTAATGCGGTCCGTTTTGTTGGCGGCCTGCCGCCGGCACGGTCTGTACTTTTTAGACCTGGACTTTGCGGCCGGTTTTCGCCAAGGACAGGCCATGGCCAGAGCAGACGGGCTCTACCGGCAAAAATATTGCGGCTGCATTTATTCCCTGGGCGAAACTTCCTTTAGGGACAAGTTACTGAAACGTTTTAATCTGACGTTGGCAGATCTGCCGGTGCGAGAGGTTTGACACGGATGGTCCGGTAGCGGTCGTAGATCACCATGCCGGGCCTGGCACCTGAAGGCTTGCGCACATGGGCTACAGGGCAAAAATCAACTTCAACGGCACTGCCACTTCCGACCGCTTGACGCCTACCTTCACCCAGACTGAACCAGGCGGTTAAGCCGGCGGCCTGTTCCAGAGTGCTGTCCGGTACGGTCTGTCCCCCGGTGCGAATAATGACATGGGTACCCGGTGCTTTTTGCAAGTGCAGCCAGAGGTCATCTTTTTGGGCAGTGCGTAAAGTCAGCTCATCATTCTGCCGGTTATTGCGACCAACTAAAATGGTAAAGCCGTCCCCGGAGGTAAAACGACGAGGTGGCAGTGGTTTGCCGGATTCAGCAGCAGCTTTTTTTCCGCCCTTGCGGCCCTGCCCCTGGCGAGCGGCCTTTTGAGCTGACTTTTTACCCCGGCCGGCTCCCTGCTGTCCAACTGTTTTCTTCTTGTCCCGTTCGCTGACCAGCTGCCATTCCGCCTTTAGGTCTCTGATATCAGTGGTGTCTTCTGCTGTCTCCACCATGGTGAGCAGGGTGCGCAGGTAGGCCAGCTCCGCTTCGGCCCGCCCTTTAAGCGTTTGAGCAGTCTCAAAACGACTTTTATTTCTTTGGTAGAGCCGGTAATAGCGCTGCGCGTTTTGGGAAGGTGTGAGCTCAGCTTTGAGCTCGATATCCAGTTCGCGGGCCTCAGGATCGGTGTAGTCGGTCACAGTAGCGGTTTTTAAGCCGGTCCGGATGACGTGCAGGTTGCTGTAAATCAGGTCGCCCAGCTTGCGGTAATGCTCATAGGCTTGGCCACTTTTGAGGTCGCGCTCATAGATGCCCAACAGTTTGACTTGATGGCGGATCGCCTTCTGCACCTCTTTTTGCAGGCTGTTTTGCTGCTGGCGCAGGCGCTGAGCCCGTTCTCTGCTCGGATAAAATAGACCCATGGCTTCCGAAAGGCTGGCAGTGGTTTGGAGCTCCCCGGCATGGGGGAGGGGGAGGCTGTAAAAATCTGTCGGCAATTCAGATAGCCCATTGGGGAAGATTAGACAGGGGGAGGCCTGATCCGATAGGGCCTGGCTTAGCATGTACTGTAAACTGTCAGCCAGCTTATTTAGGTCAGCCGGAGTCAGTGACTTGACCTCAGTATTTCGATCAAAACTCAACCCTGCCCGAAGACATATCTCCCGGCATAAGACAGGTGCCAGACCGGCGATATGGTCGAGGAGGAGGCGGTCAGGAGCTGTGCTGTCCGCAGCGGTTAAGGCGGTGGTGAGAAAGTCCGGCCTTGTGCCGGCGATCAATTGTTGCAGCAGGTGGTCAGGCCGGATTTTGCCTTGATCAGGTGGCCGGGTGTAGGCCCTGGCCGGCATAATTTCGCGGCGGCTGCTGACAGACCCGTCTACATGGACCAGGGCATCTAGGATGCGGCCTGCTTCGTTGACCAGGATAATATTGCTGTAGCGCCCCATCAATTCACACACCAGATGCCTGGTGGTCAAGTCACCATACTCGTTACGCACCTGAAAATTAAAGCTTAAAACCCGCTCGAAGTCAGCTGTGCTGACAGTTTGCAGCCGGGCCCCCTGCAGGTGTTTGCGCAATAACATGCAAAACATGGGCGGCTGGCGGTCCTGGCGGCCGGTGCCCGGAGCCGGTTCCTCTGCCGGCAGCAGGTAGGCCCGAGGAGAAGAGGGGTTACAGGAAATAAAGAGGCGGCGGTTGGCCCCTGGAACCCTCAGGGTCAAGAGCAGGTCAAAACGCCCCGGTTGGGTGATCCGGTCGACGCGGGCATCTTTTAAGTCCTGACTGAGTTCCAGACCTAAAAAGCGACTGCTGATTCCATCTAAGGGCATGGGCTACCACCTTTACTTTGATTAGTTGTTGAAGTGTTGTTCGTCTACTTGGAGTAGGTCTGATCACCTCAGTTTTTTTAGCCTTAATACTTAACCGATAGCCTTCTTACTTGGCCACAGTATTCTAAATATAAGAGCCTTAATTTATGCTAAGATAAGCTGATATTCTATTATAGAGAAGGTGGGGGGCATGGCAAGGGCCGGACAAGATAAAAATAAGACCAAAAAGACAGGAGGCAAACCGGCCGTCGGGCGGGAGCGCGCAGCTGCCGCTGAGGCGGCCAAGGCTCGGACACAGCCGGCAGAAACGACCGGCTTCCAGCTGTGGAGGGCCCTTAAAAATCATGCGGCCGGCCGTTTTTTGCTGGGTCTTTTGGGGGCTGCTGCCGGGTTGGGCCTGCTGCTGTTGGTGGCAGGTGACCGTTTTGATTTGTTTTACCGCATCATCGGTCTTTTGCTCTTACTGACTGCCGGTGTTTTTTGGTTTTACTTTTCCTTGGGCAAGGGCAATCGGTCAGCCGCTGCTGAAGACACCCGGCCGACGGATGACGGGACCGACAAGTGAGGTCAATTGGTCTATAGCAAGTCCGGCCGGTCGGTGGGCAGCGGTTTGTCTACTGAATTTAAAGAGGGTCCGATTGCATTTGTATCCTTCGCTGAAATTTTTGTAAAAGATAAGGTTTGTTCACATGTAAACACTATACTCATTTAGGAATGCTTATAAATAAGTTATTTATAGGGTGCCCTTTAATTGTTGCGTGGCTCTGCCTGCTAAAAAGTAGTCGCCTAAGGGGAGAGAAGCCGGGGCCGGATTATTTAACAACAGAGAGGTGAGCAGTGGAAGACTTTAAAAACAATGCTTTAGTAGATGAAAAGGCGGTTGTCAGAACACGGCTGCTGCCTTTGAAAAAGTCAGCTGACCGGACCCCGTCCGACCTCCTTCGCATGGGGCTGGATATCGGCTCAACTACCATCAAAGTAGCCGTTTTAGATCGTGATGATCATTTGATATACAGCAGCTACAGGCGCCATAACTCCGATATCAGGCGGGTCGTTTTTGAGACCTTTGCCGATGTAAAAAAAGAGCTGGGAGCCCACCCCGTACAGTTGGCTATGACGGGGTCAGGCGGCCTGAAAGTGGCGGAGCTTTTAGAGGTTCCCTTTGTGCAGGAAGTGATCGCGGAGACCGCTGTCATCGAACAGGAATATCCGGACACAGATTGCATTATCGAGCTGGGCGGTGAAGATGCCAAAATCACCTTCTTAAAGCCGCACACAGAACAGCGGATGAACGGCACCTGCGCCGGCGGAACCGGTTCTTTTATCGATCAAATGGCTCAGCTTTTGCAAACAGATGCAGCCGGGTTGAACGAGTTGGCCAAGGATTATGAGGTCATTTATCCGATCGCATCACGCTGTGGTGTTTTCGCTAAAAGTGACCTGCAGCCGCTTTTAAATGAGGGGGCGGCTCGAACCGACCTGGCGGCCTCGGTGCTTCAGGCTGTGGTGACCCAGAGCATTGCCGGTCTGGCTCAGGGTCGATCTATTCGGGGCAATGTAATCTTTTTAGGTGGCCCCTTGTACTTTTTATCGGAATTAAGGGTGGCCTTTGAGCGCACCTTGGGTGATCGGGTCGACCACTTTGTACTGCCGGAAAACGCCCAGCTTTATGTCGCCATCGGGGCGGCTGTCTTAAGTGGTGAAGCTCGCATTTTAACAATGGAGCAAGTTTTATCTCGCCTGGAAGAGGCTGATGACATCAGCGAAGATGTGGCCCATATACCTCCCTTGTTTGCCAATGCAGCGGAGAAAGAGACCTTTGACCGCCGCCATGCGGCCGCTTCAGTGGATATCAAGGACCCAGCTGAGGCCGTAGGCCCCTGCTTTTTCGGTCTGGATGCAGGTAGTACGACGACCAAGGCTGTCTTGATCGACAGCACGGGCACCCCTGTCTACACTTGGTATGGCAGCAATGAGGGCAGCCCGGTGGGCAGTACGATCCGCATTTTACAGGATATGTACAGCCGCTTGCCGGCAGACGTGACGATTGCCCGGTCCTGCGCCACCGGTTACGGTGAGCACCTGCTCAAGGCTGCCCTCCGCGTTGACGAGGGCGAAATCGAAACCATGGCCCATTACCGAGCGGCGGACTACTTTTTGCCGGGCGTCGACTTTATCATCGACATTGGCGGTCAGGATATGAAGTGCATGCGGATCAAAGACGGCGTGATCGACCACATCATGTTAAACGAGGCTTGTTCGTCAGGCTGTGGCTCCTTTATCCAGACCTTTGCCCACTCTTTGAATTTAGAGACCCCGGCCTTTGCTCAGGCGGCCTTGACGGCCAACCACCCGGTTGATTTGGGTACCCGCTGTACCGTTTTTATGAATTCGCGGGTTAAACAGGCTCAAAAAGAGGGGGCTTCAGTCGGTGATATTTCTGCCGGCTTATCTTATTCTGTGGTGCGCAATGCTCTCTATAAGGTCATTAAGATGAAAGACCCGCAAGATATGGGCGAGCGCATTGTCGTCCAAGGTGGAACCTTCCTCAATGATGCTATCTTGCGCTGCTTTGAAAAAATTTGTGGGCGGGAGGTCATCCGCCCCAATATAGCCGGCCTGATGGGGGCCTTCGGTTCAGCTCTGATTGCCCGGCAGCACTGGGATGGACAGAGTAAGTCTACCCTCTTGTCAGTCCGGGAATTAAAAGATTTCCAAATGGACACTTCCTTTGATACCTGTAGCCTTTGTCCCAACCACTGCAAGTTGACCATCGCTTCTTTTGGTGACGGTTCGCGCTTTGTGTCCGGTAACCGCTGCGAGCGTGGGGCAGGTGTCAAGGTCAGCCGAGAAGACCGCCTGCCCAATATGTATGACTACAAGTATCGGCGGACTTTTAGCCATTACAAGCCACTGCCGGAAAAGGAGGCTCCGCGTGGCACCATCGGCGTTCCCCGGGCCTTAAACATGTACGAAAATTATCCTTTCTGGTTTACGGTGTTGACGAAATTAGGCTTTAGGGTCCGCCTGTCGGACAATACGGCTAAGGAGATGTTTGCCGAGGCCATGGAAACGATCCCCAGCGAAAGTGTCTGCTACCCGGCCAAAATCACCCATGGCCATGTGCAAAATCTTTTAGATAAGGGCATCCGCACGATCTTTTACCCTTCTATTCCCTTTGAGCGTGAAGAAAACAAGGGGGCGGATAACCACTTTAATTGCCCGATCGTGACCTCTTATCCGGAAGTTTTGAAAAACAATATGGACCAGCTGCGGGCGGATGATGTCAATTTCATTAACCCCTTCTTGTCCCTGCACAATTTGCAGGTGTTGCCGGCTCAGTTGGAACAAGCCTTAAGTGATTTTGGCGTGACTAAGCGAGAGGCGGAGCAGGCGGTTGCGGCTGGAGCGCAGGAAATGGCCTGTTACAAAGAAGATATTCTGGCCAAAGGCGATGAAATCATAGCGGAATTAGAGCGGATCGGGGGGCGGGGAATTGTCCTGGCCGGGCGCCCTTACCACACGGATCCGGGCTTAAACCACGGTATCCCCCAGGTGATTAACAGCTTGGGCTTGGCGGTCTTGACGGAAGATGCAGTCTCTCGACCGGGGCGCCTGGAACGCCCGATCCGGGTGGTTGACCAGTGGATGTACCACACGCGGCTGTACGAGGCCGCTGCCTTTGTGGCGGCAAGAGATGATCTGGAACTGGTGCAGTTGAACTCTTTTGGCTGTGGCTTAGATGCAGTGACGACGGATCAGACAGCAGAAATTTTAGAGAGCAAAGGACATATTTACACCTGCTTAAAAATAGATGAGGTCAGCAATTTGGGCGCTGCCAGGATCCGCCTGCGGTCCTTGAAGGTAGCCATGGATGAAAGGCGGGAACGGCAGCTGCGGCGTGGTCGGCTGTTGGCTGCCAAGGCTGAGGCGGAAGCAAGTGAGGAGCTTGCAGCCGGAATTGATGCCCGGCCGGAAACATCTGTTGAGGCGGATGGGGCCGAGGCAGCAGCGGCTCCATATGTCAATCAACGGTCAGTTTTCACTAAAGATATGCGTGGCCGTCACACGATCTTGGCTCCACAGATGGCCCCGATTCAATTTAAATTGGTGGAAGCAGCTTTGCAGCCGACCGGCTTAAATATCAAAATTCTGGAAAAAGCGACGCCGGCAGATGTGGAGTGCGGCCTCAAATATGTCAATAATGATGCCTGTTATCCGACAATTATAGTGGTGGGGCAGTTAATTAATGCCCTTCTTTCCGGCGAATACGATACAGATGAAGTTAGTTTGTTGATCACCCAGACAGGCGGCGGTTGCCGGGCGACCAACTATGTGGCCTTCCTGCGCAAGGCTTTGCGTGACTGCGGACTGGACCATGTGCCGGTGATTGCCCTGAGCGCCCAAGGCTTAGAATCAAATCCCGGTTTTAAATTGGGGTACAAAGATATTGTCAGAGGCCTGAAGGCGGTTATTATAGGCGACTTGCTGGCCACTGTCCTGTTGCGGGTCCGCCCCTATGAGACCGAGCCCGGGGCCGCTGACAAGCTCTACCGCCACTGGTCAGATATAGCTGCTGCCTTTTTCCGAGGCGAAAAAACAGGTTACCGTTATCGCAGCCTGATTGACGCCATTGTAAGTGCTTTCGACAGCTTCCCCTTGCGCCCCGTCGCCCGTAAGCCGCGGGTCGGTTTGGTCGGCGAAATTTTAGTAAAATTTCAGCCGGATGCCAATAACAATGCAGTGCGGGTGATTGAGGAAGAAGGCTGCGAAGCGGTGGTTCCCGGCCTGTTGGACTTCTTCCTTTACTGCAGCTTTAACCCGGAGTGGAAGCACAAACACCTGGGTGATAGCCGTATGGCAGGTCGGTTTGGCCGTTTGGCAATCCGTTTTATGGAGTTCGTGCGGAAGCCGGTTCAGAAACGCCTGGCCCAAACAAAGGGCAAATTTCTGCCGCCCGGATCGATTGACGAGATGGCAGAGAAGGCTTCCCATGTTCTTTCCCTGGGTCACGCTACCGGCGAAGGTTGGTTCTTAACGGCTGAGATGATTGAGTTGATTGACTACGGTGCACCTAATATTATTTGTGCGCAGCCGTTTGCCTGCCTGCCCAACCATGTGACCGGCAAGGGTATGATCAAGGCCTTGCGCCGGGAGTATCCGGAGACCAATATCGTGCCGATTGACTATGATCCGGGGGCCAGCGAGGTCAATCAGTTGAACCGCATTAAGCTGATGATTACGACAGCCTTCAAAAATGAGGCTAAACTGAATGGGACCGGAGGTGGTTTGGCCGGTCACACCGGCCCGGCCCCGGCGGCGGAGACCGCAGGCGACCTGCTTGCGGCTGATCCGGTTGCTGCAGCAGACTTTGGTGGCTGCAGTGCCGGCAGCTGTCGCACCTGTGCTTGTGCGGGCAATGATTTGTCGGCAGACGGCAAAAAAACATCCGGGGGAGCTACAGGTTCAGAGGAGCAAGCATTCAACTCGGTGAAGCAGGTGACTGCCGGCTGTTGTCGTCCAACCGGCAGCGCCGGACGTTAAAAGGAGGGTTAGGCCATGGCCAGCCGGGACCGAACATACCGCAAAGCCTTGTTGAAAGACAGCAAACTGCTATTGGCTGCCGGCATTTTAAAGGGGAGTCGACGGGCAGCAGAAGACAGCTTAAGGGATTTGATGAAATACAGGCAGGTGTTTTTAGCGGGACGGCCGGACGTTTTGGAAATAGCGGCTGGGACTACACCTGAGCAGCTCGAGTTCTCGGTGGAAGCCGGCAGACAGGTCACCCCTGCCCTTACTATGCTGTCCCCGGAGGCTTTGCCCTTGCTACTTTGGACTGTTGAACCGGACAGTGAGGGCCGGACAGCCAGACTATTTTTAACCGTGAGCCCGGCAGACGAGGCTGTTTTGGCTGCCGACCTGCAGCCGGATCCGGCTTGGTGTCAGCAACAGGCAGCCTTCGTCCACGACTTGCTGGCGAAGTCTCACTACCACCGTCTGGAGTGGACTATTCCGGCCAATCAAAAACTTTTGCAGCGTTTGGCTGAACGGCTGGGTTTTGTGCGTGAAGGTAGGTTGCGGGGAGCAGTCGCGGCTGATTTCTTCTATCAAGATGCCTACCTATATGGTCTGCTGGCACCGGAAGATCCTGTGGTCAGGACGGCTTTCGTCCATTTTGGCTGGTTTTTATTGGAATTATATGGTGATGACAAGCTGCTAAAAAAAGTAGAGATTGTTCCTTTCGGCGACCTCCCGACCGATCATGTCAGCCGGGAGGCTTTGGCCTATTTGCACCTTTTAGATGCAGAAGGCAAGCTTTTAAAGCCGCAACAGCCTGATTTTTCCACAGCCGGCGATATCCTGTTTGCCGGCCCCGGCCGCCCGTTTATGCTGGACCGGGCCGGCCGAGAATTATCTGCTTACATTAAAGGTGAGCGGGTGTCCTTTACAACTTGCCTGGACCCGACGGTCGGCACCGCTTTTCAGCGGGCGGTTTGGACTGCCATTCAGACGGTACCTTACGGCTCTGTGTTAACTTATGAGGAACTGGCCGAACGTTTGCTGAGCCGGCGACAAGATCAATCAAAAAGCAGTCCGGAACTCTATGCCCGGGCAGTTGGGGGAGCTTGTGGTGCCAATCCTTTCTTGTTATTTGTGCCTTGTCACCGCATTGTCGGCAAGGGGGGGAGGCTGACCGGTTTTAGAGGGGGCGTTGAAAACAAGGCCCGCCTGCTTGACTTTGAAATTATGAAGCTCAGACCGCCCGGTGACGGTAAACCTGAGTTGAGCAGTTAATGCAGTCCTTTTTAAGCAATGCTGGAACTAGTATTGTTCCGGCTCTTGCCCTAGGCGCACCCGGACCATTCTTTTTCTAAAAGACCGAACATGTGCATGTCCAGATAAAGTCCATTTCTAAAGACCTGGGCACGCAGCCGACCTTCAACTGAAAACCCCAGTTTTTTAAAGAGTCTTAAAGAGGCTTGGTTGCCATCGATGACCCTGGCATAAAGCCGGTGCATGTTCATGTAGTAAAAGGCATAGTCGATCAGCAAAGTCAAAGCTTCTTGGCCCAGGCCGGACCTACGCCGGCCGGCCGCCGCCAAGCCAATGCCAACCTCCGCATTCCGGTTAAATAGGTCAACCTGGTCCAAATTAGCTAAGCCGATGACACTTTCGTCGGCCCGGTCCACAATGGCGAACAGGTAGGCTTCATTTTCGCCGTGCCAGGTGTTGAGTTCTGCTGTAACTTGGTCAGGTGCATAGGGTCGGGGGAGACCGGGCAGATAAAAACGGGCGATTTCAGGATCGGCCAGCAGAGCCTGCACAAACGGGCTGTCTGCTGCGGTATAAAAACGCAAATAGACTCGCTCACCTTTTAAAATCTCCGCTTGACGCATCTTTAAAGCTCCTTTGCTAAAAATGAGATGGCTTGCCGCCGGCAACCATCAACCTCACACTCGCCTATTATACC
>CAMXYS010000041.1 GCA_947253135.1 uncultured Clostridia bacterium | reverse complement strand
GAGAAAAGGGCAAAACGTCATTCGTTTGCGCCGATTTAAAAATTATCAGGGCGCTCTTTTGATCGATTGGGATGCATAATTTTAATTACAGCTTGCGGGTCTTAGCTGTTATCTATGCTGTGGACACGGAGCTTGCCCGGGAGGAAAAATATGGCTTATACATTGGCAGAAAAGATTATTAAGGAACACCTGGTGTCGGGCACAATGGAGAAGGGAACAGAAGTTGCCATTCGAATTGACCAAACTCTGACCCAAGATTCAACTGGCACGATGGCCTATCTGCAGTTTGAAGCGCTAGGTTTGGATCAGGTTAAAACAGACCTGTCCGTCGCTTATATAGACCACAATATGCTGCAGACCGGCTTTGAAAATGCCGATGATCACAAATATATTGAAACAGTGACGGCCAAGCACGGTATTCGTTTTTCAAGACCCGGCAACGGTGTTTGCCACCAGGTGCATATTGAGCGCTATGGCATCCCCGGCGGTACCCTACTGGGATCTGACAGCCACACTCCGACCTGTGGAGGCATCGGCATGTTGGCGATCGGAGCAGGCGGTTTAGACGTGGCCGTAGCCATGGGCGGAGGCCCTTATTACATCACCATGCCCCAAATCTTGGAGGTGCATCTGACCGGTCGGCTCAAACCCTGGGTTTCAGCCAAGGATATTATCTTAGAAGTTTTGCGTCGCCTGTCGGTCAAGGGCGGGGTTGGTTATATTGTTGAATATACAGGCCCGGGCGTAGATACCTTGTCTGTTCCTGAGCGGGCTACAATCACCAATATGGGGGCGGAGTTAGGGGCAACCACTTCTATCTTCCCCAGCGACGAGGTGACCAAGGCCTTTATGGAGGCACAAGAACGGGGTGATGACTATCGCCCCTTGCAGGCTGACCCCGGCTGTCACTATGACAAAAGATTGGAGATTGACCTGGGCAGCTTAGAGCCTCTGGTAGCCTGTCCTCACAGCCCGGACAATGTTGAGGCTGTAGCGGCGATTAAAGATTTGAGTGTTGACCAAGTCCACATCGGCAGCTGTACCAACTCATCCTTGTCTGATATGCATAAGGTGGCGGATATTTTGAGGGGGAGAACAATTGCGGAACATGTTTCCCTGGTCATTGCACCGGGTTCACGGCAAGTTTTAACCATGCTGGCCCAGGACGGCTCTTTAGCAGATATGATTATGGCCGGGGCCAGAATTCTGGAGTCGGGCTGTGGACCCTGCATCGGTATGGGGCAGTCGCCGCGCACCGGCGCCGTGTCTTTGCGGACGATCAACCGCAACTTCTATGGGCGGTCTGGCACCAAGTCGGCCTCGGTTTACCTGGTCAGCCCGGAGACTGCTGCTGTCAGTGCTCTGACCGGTTATCTGACCGATCCCAGAACGACTGATCTAAAGGCCCCGGAAAATGTGGTCGCAGACCATTTTGTGGTTGATGACAGCATGGTTTTACTGCCGGCCGCAGACCCCTCTGCGGTAGAGGTTGTCAGAGGTCCCAATATCAAGCCCTTCCCCACCAACCATGCCCTGCCGGATCAGGTGGAGGGCCAGGCTTTGATTAAAGTTGAAGACAATATTACAACTGACCACATTATGCCTTCGGACTCTTCACTCTTGCCCTATCGCTCCAATGTGCCGCACTTGGCAGATTATTGCCTGACCCCCTGCGATCCGGAGTTTCCGGCCCGAGCCAAAGCAGCCGGTGGCGGCTTTATCACAGCAGGCCATAACTATGGGCAAGGTTCCAGTCGTGAACATGCGGCCTTGGCGCCTTTGCAACTAGGGGTCAAGGGGGTTATTGCCAAATCCTTTGCCAGGATCCACATGGCCAATTTGGTCAACAACGGCATTTTGCCACTGGTTTTTAAGGACGAAACGGATTATGACCGCATTGACTTGGCCGATGAGCTGCTGCTCGAAAATGCGGTCGACCAAGTCAAGGCCGCAGTTGAAGGCGCTCCGGTCACCCTTAAAAATGTGACGAAAAACGAGACTTATTTGACTGAATTACAGATTTCGAGCCGGCAGGCGGACATGCTTTTGGCCGGTGGATTGTTGAATTTAACGCGGAAGAAAAATGCATAAAGGAGCCTGTTCGGCCGCTTTGTGTTAAGAAAGGAACAGGTCTAGTAAATGACTCAGACGAAGGATATAGATATTTTGACAGAAGACTTTTTTGCTTCTCCGGCAGGTGCTCGGATCAGTCCTGACTTGTACGAGCGTTTTAGTGTTAAGCGCGGTTTGAGAAATGCAAACGGAACCGGTGTTTTAGTCGGTTTGACCAGAGTCGGCGAAGTTTTCTCTTACTATGTGGATGACGGGGAAAGGCTGCCGGTAGAGGGGCGACTATTCTACCAGGGTATACCGGTCACTGACTTGGTACAAGGCTTTTTTGAAGAACAGCGTTTCGGCTTTGAAGAGGCTGCCTACTTGCTTTTAAACGGTGTCTTGCCCAGCCGCGACCAATTAACTCGTTTTGAAAATAACCTGGCTGAGCGGCGCACTTTGCCGGAAAATTTTATCGAGGACATGATTTTTAAATCACCCAGCCGAGATATTATGAGCAAGCTGGCTCGGACGGTCTTGGCCCTCTATCCTTATGATGAAAATCCCGATGATATTTCGGTGGCCAATGTATTCCGGCAAAGTCTTGACTTGATTGCCAAGTTTCCGCTTTTGATCTCTTACGCCTACATGGCCAAAAGGCATTATATCGACAAGGACAGTCTCTTTATTCATGCCCCTAAGCCGGAGTTTAGGACTGCAGAAAATATCCTGCATTTAATTCGTCCGGATGGACAATTCACTGAGTTGGAGGCCCGCATTCTGGACTTGGCTCTGGTGTTGCATGCTGAGCACGGTGGCGGCAACAACTCTACCTTCACTGTTCGCTGTGTCACTTCAACCGGGACAGACAGCTATTCTGCCATGGCGGCCGGCATTGGCTCTCTAAAAGGTCCTCAGCACGGCGGTGCAAGTGGCCGTGCCTACAATATGATGCAGGATTTAAAATCAACTGTGAAAAATTGGCGAGATGAGATGGAAATCGCTGACTATCTCTCCGATATCTTAAATAAAAAGGCCTTTGACCGCAGCGGCCTGGTCTATGGTATCGGGCACGCTGTCTACACGGTTTCCGACCCGCGCGCCAAGTTGCTGCGCGACTACGCCAGGGCCTTGGCTTATGAATGCGGGCGCGAGGATGAGTACTTGCTGTATACCACCACTGAGCGGATGGCGCCCGAGGTCTTCCGGCAGGTAAAGGCCAATGACAAGATCGTCTGTGCCAATGTGGACTTTTATTCCGGCTTTGTCTATGACATGTTGGGAATTCCCCAGGCTCTGTTCACACCCATGTTCGCTGCGGCCCGAATTGCAGGTTGGTGTGCACACCGCTTAGAAGAGCTGATCTCGGGCGGCCGAATTATCCGCCCCGCCTATAAAAATGTGCAAGAGAGGACCCATTACGAGTCCTTAGGTCAGCGCCAATAAACCGCCTAGTATTCGTTCAAAATAAGGCTTGTAATTCGTGGGAAAGCTTGTTATACTTTTCCACGTTGCACGGCCCTATGGTCAAGCGGTTAAGACGCCGCCCTCTCAAGGCGGAATCACGAGTTCGATTCTCGTTAGGGTCACCAACGTGTACCGGCTGCCCGGCTGGTTTTCCAACTGCCGGCGGCCGGTATTTTATTTTGTTTAATTTAAAAATTTCTCACAAAGATCCAGTAGAATAGGGTTCTAGCCTATCAAGAAGGATTATTAAAGGTATTTATAAATGAGTCACAATTATATAGAAGTTCGTGGTGCCCGCGAAAATAACCTAAAGAACATAGATGTCGATATACCGCGCGACCAACTGGTCGTCTTGACCGGCCTGTCCGGCTCCGGCAAGTCGTCTCTAGCCTTTGATACGATTTTTGCAGAAGGGCAGAGACGCTATATGGAGTCATTGTCCTCTTACGCAAGGATGTTTTTAGGGCGGATGGAAAAGCCGGATGTTGACAGCATAGACGGTTTGTCGCCGGCCATTTCCATTGATCAAAAAAGCACCAGCAACAACCCCCGGTCCACCGTCGGGACAGTGACGGAAATATACGATTATTTGCGTCTGCTTTATGCTCGGATCGGCCTGCCTCATTGCCCTAATTGCGGGAAGCCCATCACTCGGCAGACCCTGGACCAGATCATTGATCACATTATGGCACATGAGGAAGGGGAACGCCTGATCATCCTGGCACCGGTTGTGCGCGACCGCAAAGGTGCCTTCGCCAAACTTTTGGCAGATTTTCAAAAACGGGGCTTTGTGCGGATCCGAATTGACGGCGAAGATTATGAACTGGATGATCCACCTACCTTAAATAAAAACAAGCGCCACGACATAGCTGTCGTGGTTGATCGTTTAGTTATCCGCGAGGGAGTGGAGAGCCGGCTGGCAGATTCTTTGGAAATAGCTATGGATTTAGCTGATGATCTGGTGATGGCGGAATTTCAACGGCAGACCGGCGAAGATATCGAGGGTCGGCCCGTGCGCGAAATCAGTACGAAATTATTTTCGCAGCGTTTTTCCTGCCCGGACTGCAATGTCAGTTTGGGTGAAATTAGCCACCAAACTTTTTCTTTTAACAATCCGCAGGGGGCCTGCCCCCATTGCTCGGGCTTAGGGGCACTGATGCATATGGACCCGGAGTTGATTGTTCAGGATGAAAACAAAACGATCAATGAAGGAGCTGTTGACGCCGGTGGCTGGAATTTTTCTGAAGCCAAAAGTTGGGGGCGGGGCTTTATGCTGGCCATGGCCAAAAAGTATGATTTTTCACTTGACGTGCCCTATGCCGATTTGCCTGACCGGGCCAAGCAGGCTATCTTGTACGGTACCCAAGGCGAGAAGATGAAGGTGGACACCAGCAACAGTCCTTACAACCGGGGCAAAGATTACGAGGCCGCTTTTGTCGGTCTGGTGCCCTCCCTGATGCAGCGCTACGAAAAGGCCTCCTCGGATGAACAAAAAAATTACTTTGCCCAGTATATGACAGTGGACAAGTGCCCGGTCTGTAAAGGAGGACGACTTAAGCCGGAGGCCTTGGCTGTCACAGTTGGCGATTTAAATATCTACGAACTGACTTGTCTTTCTATCGACCGGGCTAAACGCTTCTTTGAACAGCTAAAGTTGAGTGAACATGACCGCATGATTGCCGACCAAATCATTCGGGAGCTGTTGGCCAGGCTGGCTTTTTTGACCAATGTAGGTTTGGACTACATGACTTTAGATCGGGCTGCCGGCACCCTGTCTGGTGGAGAAGCTCAGCGCATCCGCCTGGCGACGCAAATTGGTTCCGGCTTGGTCGGGGTGCTCTACATCCTGGACGAACCCAGCATCGGGCTCCACCAGCGCGACAACAGCCTGCTTTTAAAGACACTTAAACACTTGCGCGACCTGGGCAATACTGTTTTAGTGGTAGAGCACGACGAAGAAACGATGTGGGAGGCCGACTGTGTCGTCGATCTGGGGCCGGGCGCAGGTGCTGCCGGCGGTGAAATTGTCGGCCTAGGTACGGCTAAGGAGTTGGCTGAGGCCAACACTTCTTACACCGGCCGTTACCTCAGCGGGTCGATGCGCATCGAAATTCCGGCCGAGAGACGCGCCGGCAACGGTCATTTTTTAACAATTACCGGGGCGGCCGAAAATAACCTGCAGGAAATTGATGTCACTATTCCCTTGGGCACCTTAACCTGTGTGACAGGTGTTTCCGGTTCCGGTAAATCAACCTTGGTCAACGAAATTTTATTGCGCCGCCTGGAAACTCTTTTAAATAAGGCCAGGCGCAAGGCCGGCCGCCATAAAAAAATAACGGGCTACCGGGAACTCGACAAGGTCATCTCGATCGACCAGTCGCCGATCGGCCGAACTCCCCGCTCCAATCCGGCCACCTATACCGGGGTATTTGATCTAATCAGAAGCCTCTATGCAGAGTTGCCGGAAGCCAAGGGCAGGGGCTACAAACCCGGTCGCTTCAGCTTTAACGTCAAGGGCGGCCGCTGTGAAGCCTGTCGTGGCGATGGCGTCAACAAGATTGAAATGCATTTTTTGCCGGATGTTTATGTGCCCTGCGATGTGTGCCATGGCGCCCGCTATAACCGCGAAACACTTGAGGTCAAATATAAGGACAAAAGTATTGCTGACATCCTGGAAATGACGATTGATGAGGCACTTGTATTCTTTGCTGCTCATCCTCCGATCCGGCGAAAATTGGAAACTTTAAAGGAAGTGGGCATCGGCTACACTAAGCTGGGTCAACCGTCGACTGAATTGTCGGGCGGTGAAGCCCAGCGGATAAAACTGGCGACCGAGTTGTCGCGCCGCAGCACCGGGCGCACGCTCTACATTTTGGACGAGCCCACCACGGGCCTGCATGTACACGACGTCAGCCATTTGATTGACATCTTGGAACAGCTGGTTGATGGTGGGAATAGTGTTATTGTGATCGAACATAATTTAGATGTGATCAAGGTAGCTGACTATATTGTGGACTTAGGCCCGGAAGGGGGCTCGGGCGGTGGCCGGGTGGTCGCTTGCGGAACACCGGAGGCTGTCATGGCGGTTGAAGAATCTTACACCGGCCAATATTTAAAGCAGCACTTGTTTTATAAAAATGAATAAGAAGTTTTATGATTATTAATAAAAGGACTCCCTGAAACAAAAAGAGGTATGTATAATGAAAAGCGGTCAGTATTTAGTGAGGGGATAAAAATGTCAAAATGCTCCAATTGCCATAAAAATGAGGCAGTTATATATACAACACGCTTTGAAAACGGCAAACGTTTTAACGAGGGTCTGTGCTTGACCTGTGCGTCCCGTCTGAATATAGGCGGTGTCAGCGATATGCTGAAAGAGGCAGGCATCAATGAAGATAATGTTGAACAGGTGACTGAGCGCATTAACGAAATGATGGCTTCTGTCGGCGACCAAAATCCGGCTGATATTTTTCAGATGATCATATCTGCCGATCCGGAAGAATTAAAAAACATGATGAGCAATATGAGCGACATGTTGGATTTTCAGCAGGATGAAACAGACCAGGACGCGGATGATCCGGATCAAACGGGCGGTCCGGTGGATGCGGTCGAGGCCCTTAAAATGATGCTGGACGACATTCAGGCGGGTGGCGATGCAGATCAGGAGGGAGACAGCCTGGAATCGGATACCGCTTCAGCAGCTTCTGAAGAGACGCCTGAAGAAGGTCTTTCTCTCCTGCCGGCTGGAGGTTATGACCGCAGCCCGGGCGAAGTCGCCGGAGAGGGCAGGACCGGTCGCCAGGACGGGCGCAACCGACGTCAGCGCCGGGACCGCAACCGCAAGTTCTTAAATCAATACGGCACCAATCTGACACAAGCGGCTAAAGAGGGCAAGATTGAGCCGATTATCGGCCGCGAGCGGGAGATGCATCGGGTAGTGCAGATCCTTAACCGCCGCACCAAAAACAATCCTGTTTTATTAGGTGAACCAGGTGTCGGCAAGACTGCCTTGGCAGAAGGATTGGCCTTAAAGATTGCCGATGGTGAAGTGCCTGCCAAATTGCTCAACATGGAAGTCTACTTGTTGGATATGACCGGTATGGTGGCCGGCACCCAATTCCGTGGCCAATTTGAAAGCCGGATGAAGGGGATCGTGGATGAGTGCAAAAAATTAGGCAATATCATTCTTGTCATCGATGAACTTCACAATATTATGGGGGCCGGGGACGCAGAGGGGGCCATGAATGCAGCCAATATCCTTAAGCCTGCACTGGCTAAGGGGGAAATTCGCGTTTTAGGTTCGACGACCTTGGACGAATACCGTCGCCATATTGAAAAAGATTCAGCCTTAGAACGTCGCTTCCAAAAGGTTGTGTTGGCTGAGCCGAATGAAGCGGAGGTCTTTGCAATCCTTAAAGGGGCCAGACCTTATTATGAAAAGCACCACCATGTGGTCTACACAGATGAAGTCTTGCGGGCCTGTGCGCGCCTGTCGGTTCGCTATATCCACGACCGCTTTTTGCCGGACAAGGCTATCGATATTATGGATGAGGCCGGCTCCAGAGCTAATTTAAATGACCATTTGTTGGTAGAAGAGCAAAAATTAAAGGAGCAGTTGGCCCGGCAGGAGCTGGAGCAAAATCGCATCAGTGATCAGATCGCCAAGAGCCAAGAGCCCACCCCGGAGCACCTCTTCCGTGAACAAGCGACTCTACGCCAGCAGACTATGAAGCTGCAGGCAGAGTTGGAAAAAGTTCAAGAGGAACTCCAACCGCACGAAATCAGTCTGGAGGAGGTGGCCTCCGTGGTCGAGCTGTGGACCGGCATACCGGTCCGTTCCATCACGGAATCGGAGGCCGAAAAACTGATCAATCTGGAAGACCGTCTCCACCGGAGAGTGGTCGGACAAGACCGGGCGGTTACCGCACTGGCCGCTGCGATCCGCCGCAGCCGGGCCGGTTTGGCAGCGCAAGACCGCCCCGCTTCTTTTATATTTGTCGGCCCGACCGGTGTCGGCAAAACCGAATTGGTCAAGGCCTTGGCCGAGGTTTTGTTTGACAATGAAGATGCCCTAATTCGTCTGGATATGTCGGAGTATATGGAGGCCCATACTGCGAGCAAGCTGATCGGATCGCCTCCGGGTTATGTGGGCTATGATGACGGTGGTCAGCTGACTGAAAAAATCAGAAGGAACCCTTATAGTGTTATTTTGCTGGACGAGATTGAAAAAGCCCACGCTGACATCTTTAACATGTTGTTACAGATTTTGGATGACGGCCGTTTGACGGACAGCCATGGTCGGGTCGTATCCTTTAAAGAGAGCATTATTATTATGACCTCCAATGCCGGGACCAGCTTAAAGGGACACACCATCGGCTTTGGGGCTGATACGCACGAAGCGATGGAAAATAAGGTCAATGATGCCTTAAAAGAACTCTTCCGTCCCGAATTTTTAAACCGGGTTGATTCAGTGATCGTTTTCGAGAGCCTAACGAAGACTGAACTCAGGCAGATTATCGACTTGATGTTGGCCGATTTGAATAGGCACATGGAAGAAAAAGGACTTAAGTTGAAGGTGACAGACGAGGCTAAGGACTATATTACCGATGCCGGCTATTCGCCGCAGTATGGCGCCCGTCCGTTGCGGAAGGCCATCCGCCGCTTAATTGAAGACCCGCTGGCTGATATGTTGCTGAGAAATGAACTGGCCGGTAAGGTCGCCGTTTCCTGCGATTTGGCGGAGGACGGCAAGCAATTAACATTTGACAGTCTCTGATGGAGGTCTGTGAAAAATAAAGATTTGGTGCAGCCGGAGCAGCTACTTACCTCTTTGACCGGACAAAAACACCAACTTCAACCGGAATTATGACCGGAAGCGAAGTTGGTGTTTTGCTGTCTTTATTATGTAAATTTATTTGGACAGCTCACAGCACAGGCTTTTTAGGAACGGTAGTCTGCATTTATTTTAATGTAGTCATGGGTGAAGTCGCAGGTCCAGAAGTGGTCCGAGGCGTAGCCGCTGTTGAGTTCAATGGTGACAGTGACTTCTTTGCGTTGGAGGATTTTTTTGGCCTCTTTTTCATCAAAGTCCAGTCCCATCCCATCTTTACACACCTGCAGCTCGCCGATGTAAATATCCGTGCGAGTCGGGTCAAACTGAGCGCCGGAGTAGCCGACCGCATTTAAAATACGCCCCCAATTAGCATCTTCACCGAAGATGGCGGTTTTGACGAGAGGGGACTTGGCCACGGCCAGGGCCGCCTTGTAGGCGGCTTCACCGTCAGTTGCACCGTTAACGCAAATATCAACTAATTTGCTGGCACCCTCGCCATCGGCAGCGATCATGCGGCTGAGTGACCGGCAAACGTGGGCTAAGTTTTTACTGAAGGCCTGGCCTTCGGAGGTGTTTAAATCGGTAATTAGGGGGTGTTCGGCCCGGCCGGACGACATGATCAAAACCATATCGCAGCAACTGGTATCGCCGTCTACGCTGACTCGGTTAAAACTGTAGTAGACAGCATCGTTCAGGGCCTTTTGCAGGGCGTCCGCGGTAATTCTGGCATCGGTTGTCAAGATGGCGATCATGGTAGCCATATTGGGATGAATCATGCCGGAGCCCTTGGCCATGCCGCCGATGGAAGCCCGCCCGTAGCCGAGCGGAAAATTGACACCGATTTCTTTGGTGGTTAAATCTGTTGTCAGCATAGCCTGGTTGGCTTCGTGGCCGGCCTGAGGGCCGGTCGCTAATTTTTTAGCAGCCCGGTGAATGGCATCTTTTAAGGGGGGGAGGTCAAGCGGCTGGCCAATCACGCCTGTCGAGCCGACCAAGACGAGCTCGGGGTCAATGCTCAAGGCGCGGCCGGCTTCACGGGCCATGGTCTGGGCGTCCTTGTAGCCTTGCAGGCCGGTGCAGGCGTTGGCATTGCCGGCGTTGATTACAATGGCTTGAGCCGCATGGTTGACCGCAACTCGCTCCTTAGTCAGGACCAGGCTGTCTCCCTTGACTAGGTTCGTTGTAAAAACACCGGCGGTAACGGCTGGGCGGTCACAATAAATTAGAGCCAAGTCCTTTTTATCCTGCTTCAGGCCGGAAGCTATCCCGGCGGCGCTGAAACCGGCGGGCAGGGTGATATTTTCTTTTAACATAAAAGGCTCCTTTATTTGATTTTGCAACTGTGCTTAAATCCTTCAGCGAGCTTAATTAAATTAAGACTCACGGTATCATTCTAACCCTTTTAGGCTTTTTGGGAGAAAATTATTAATATTTTTCACGGGTAGATAAACAGTATATAATGACCCTGTTCTGTACAGTGATCCGGCGGTGAAGTAAAGGCGGGAAACGCTTTTGGGCAGACATGAAAAGAAAGAAGAAAAATGACGAAGTATGATGTTTTGGTGATCGGCGGTGGACCTGCCGGTATTTTTACTTGCTATGAATTGGTCAAGCGGCGCCCGGAACTGCGGGTGGCCTTGTTGGAGTCAGGGGCAGATATCCGGTCGCGGTTATGTCCGATTGTGGCGGAGCGAACAGACCGGTGCATCAACTGCCCGACTTGTGACATTATGAGAGGTTTCGGCGGTGCGGGGGCCTTTTCCGACGGCAAATTTAATTTTACGACTCAATTCGGCGGCTGGTTAAACGACTTTGTTCCGGACGATAAGGTGATGCATTTGATCGAATATGTCGACCGAATAAAC
>CAMXYS010000040.1 GCA_947253135.1 uncultured Clostridia bacterium | reverse complement strand
CAGCCAGGAGAGACCTTCTACCTGTGAACCGATTCGCTGGGCAGCGACGGCTGCATCACCAAAGACTGCGATCATGCGGCCGATGACCAGGCTGACGCCGGAGTAAACAGCATTTTGTAGACCGGCCGGCAAGCCGATTCGCATAATTTGCTTATAAACAGCTGAGGGCGCCGGCTTGTGAAAGGGCAACTTACTTAAGAACAGGGTTTGCCGCATCGGTTTAATAAAAAGGAGTACGACGATCAGTTGGGCCAGGCTGGTTGCGATGGCTGCCCCGGCGACGCCAAGTTTTAAGGGGAAGATAAACAGCGGGTCCAATATCATATTACAGATGAGGCCAATGGTGGTGACGATAAAGGGCGTTTTACTGTCACCGGAGGCGGTGAAGAGACCGACTAGAATTTTGCCCAAGAAGGAAACGATGAGGCCGGGTGCGGTGAGGAGGAGGTAAATTTCTCCCATCCGAACGGTTTCTGCTTGGTGAAAGTTAAAAAAGCCGATCAACGATTTGTGAGCCGCCATGAGCAGGAGGCAGTAAGCGAGTCCCAGGAAAAAACCCAGTTGCAGGGCGGCACGGGCATATACTCTGGCGCGGTCCGTCTGACCACCGCCCAGTAATTGGGCACAGCGACTCCGGCCACCGACGTTGGCCATTTGCATAAGACTGTCGGCAAACCACAGGTAATTGCCCCCCGTACCCACCGCAGCCACAGCGGTGGCTCCTAAGCGGCCGACCCAAAACATATCAGTTAAGGTATAGGCCATTTGAATTAAAGAGGCGCCCATAATAGGGAGGGCCAGCCTGCCCAAAGTCCGGGCAAGGGGCCCCTCCAATAAGTTTAAGCTGCGTGCTCGGTTGCGTTGGTCGTTTATCGGGGTCATCGTCACCTCTTTTTTATGTAATAAAATCTATAATATCAGAATATAAAGACAGTCTGCAGAAGTTATAAAGCCACAAAATGATTGGGTATAATGTAGAAAAGAATGAGATAGCAATTGGTCGAGATGGGCATGTTGTGACCCTCTATAGACCAAGAGATGGTAGGGCGAATTATGAAGAAGATTTGCAGAGAGAACTGGAACTACAAAGAAAGGAAAAACGAAATATTTGACCCGGAAACTGCTTTTCCTTGTCCAGTTTGTGGACGCTTAGTCGATACTGAAGACATTTGCGTTTGTGGCTGGCAAAACACGGGGCCGATAAATATTGATGGTGGGCCGAATCCGTTGGATTTGAAGGACGCACAAGAAGCTTACAAAAAGGGGCTTCCTCTTAGATAACGAACAAAGAATCAAGGGCAGTATTGGAGGGGTTATTCGGTGAAGTTCGGTGAAGGCTGGCGAGAACTAGACTATGACATTTAAACAAATTAGCACAAGAATAGGCTATGACGTAAAACAGGCACTGATTGACTACTTTGCAAATCAGTCTGAATGGACCGAGGATTGTACTCGTGGTTTAGTTATGGATGATTTAACGGCAGATGAGCTAAGATTCATTGCAAAAGAAATGCAAGAGGGTCGTTTTACTGTCGATCAGTAGTTGTGTTGTTTTTGTTTATATATGTTTGAGCCGTCCTACTGGAGACTGTGCAGAAAAGTCTGTAAACGCCCGAAAAGGTCTACTGTCCGGGTAAAATAAACCCAACAGGAGGTTTTTAAAATGGCGAGAAGACACCGGGACGAAGGCAAACAGGAAATCATTAAAGGACTCATCCAAGCCTACAACGTCAAAGACGCTAAAGACTTACAAGAAGCGCTGAAAGATCTTTTGGGATCAACCTTGGAGAGTATGCTTGAAGCAGAGATGAATGAACATCTTGGCTACGAGCGGTACGAAACATCCGGGAATCCAAACTCTAGGAATGGTCACAAACAAAAAAAGGTAAGATCCTCCTTAGGGGAAACTGAGATATCGGTTCCCCAAGACCGAGATTCAAGCTTTGAACCACAGGTTGTGAGAAAGCGTGAGAAGGACATTTCAGAGATCGAAAATAAGATCATCTCCATGTATGGCCTGGGGATGACGACCAGGCAAATTTCAGAACAGATCGAAGAAATTTATGGATTTAAGGCCAGTGCCGGGCTCATCTCGGACATAACCGATAAAATCCTACCGGAGATCGAAGAGTGGCAAAACAGGCCCCTGGCAAGCGTCTATCCGGTTGTTTATATAGATGCCATCCACTTCTCTGTCAAAGAAGAGGGCGCTGTTGTAAAGAAAGCGGCCTACATCGTTTTAGGGCTGGATGAAGATGGTTACAAGGATGTTCTTGGCATTTATATCGGTCAGAATGAGAGCGCCAAATTCTGGTTGAGCGTACTGAACAATGTAAAGGGTCGTGGAGTAGAGCGGATTTTTATCTTGTGTTCAGACGGCCTTTCAGGCATAAAAGAATCCATAGAAGCTGCTTACCCCGAAACAACTTGGCAAAGATGTATCGTCCATCAAGTTAGAAACACCCCTAAATACGTCTCATATAAAGACAGAAAGGCTTACGCCAAAGATCTCAAGGCAATTTATCATGCCATAGATGAGCAGACCGGCAAGGAAAAGATGCTGGAGGCAAAGGAAAAATGGGGCCGTCAATATCCCGGTTCCATGGATAGTTGGGAAAACAACTGGGCTTCTATCGCCCCTATCTTCAACTATTCCGGTCAGGTGCGCAGGATCATCTATACGACCAATGCCATCGAAAGTTTAAACAGCAGCTATCGCCGTTTAAACAAGGGCCGATCCATCTTTCCAACCGATAGTGCCTTGCTCAAAGCGCTCTACCTGGCGACAGTGCGTATAACGAAGAAATGGACCATGGCACAGAGAGACTGGGGGAAAATTATTGGCGAACTGAAGATTATGGCCGGGTACGAAATTTACTAAATCAGCCCACGATTCAGGAACATGGGATAGCTATACCCATTTTGCAGAAACCATGAGATTTGCATGGTCGATGTTAGCATATTAAAATACAAACAACTGGAAGCGAAGAGCTAAACCTTGCTTTCAGCTATTAATAATCTTACCTAGAGACAGAAGGCTAAATTTTACAGAGATTTCTCTACACACCCCTTTTTATTGTGTCGGTGTCGCAGCTATAGCTCATAAACCATTCGGTCAGAGCTTTTAGGTACTGTGATTTTTGTTTATAGAATCCTGCCGGGCGAATGCGATCCTGTAACTCCTGCAGTGACATCGCATAAATGCGTTCAGGAGTCAGCTCATCTTCAAATTGCCCGATTGCTTTTTCTACATTATTCCAAGAAGTATTCTGTGTAAGAATTGCGCCAACCATCACTTCATACGGTGTGTCAGCAGGCCACCAGTGAAGGTCGCCATAGTGGGAAAGAAAAGTCTGATAAATTTCCAATAGGAGATTACTGCTCATTGATTGTTTGCCCGCGACTCTCCCTTACAATCCGATACACATGATTGAGCTGATAGGGATAAGACTCAGCGACAGAGCCATCAAACCAGATCCTGACGGTATCCCCAACGGCCACTTCCTCTGTTAAATTCTCTGCGGAGACAGAGTAGTCGCCGCTCATCATCTCCCGAAAGCCCTCAGCCGTATCAATATAGGTGACAATCAGAGACCCATTTTCGATTTCTTTAACTGTTGCTATAAAGTTAATGACCTGACTAGGAATGGTATCATCTTGAGACTCAATATTTCTAAAAATGATGTATTGTCCCTCCATCTGAACAACAAGCTGATCTTTTACGCTTAACTGATACTCGTATCCGACACCAAAGTTTGACTGATCATTTTCTTTGGGGAGCTCTGTACCATCAACGGTCGATGTAATTTTGCCGTCCATTGTACCACATGTCACCATCGAATCAACGTATCCGGTATCTTGATACACAATTCCGTCGACCATGACAGAAGGCGGATAATCCACAAGAATATCGCTACCGCTGTTATTGTTTGCGGATAATTCGCTGTTGTCCGTTTCAGAGGTCTTGATCTTCGCGGGTTCTTCAGTTTGTTTGCTGTTGCTTGTAGAAGCATTGCATCCCGTCATGAGCAGGATACTAAGTAATATCACAAGTAATAATTTTGCTTTCATTATTAATTCCCCCCTTCGGTGATTCTTAGCGTTGCACCCCCCTAAAAGGATTTGAACCCCCTTAAGAAGCCAGTTTTCTGAAATCGTTAAATTGTATCAATCTCGGCATTATCATTTCGAGCAAGACTCCACTTTTAGGCTCGATAATATTGACAATCATCTTTACAAGCGACTTAGGTGTAAAGAAAACACCATCGTCTGATGCGATATTCTTGGCAAATTTATTTAAGAAGTACTCATAGATTCTTCCGATGATATCTCCGCCGATTTCATCAAGAGCAGAGTTATTAAAAATACGAAGAAGCTCTGACAAAATCTCATCTGAGAAATCCGTATAGCTTTTAGGCAGTACACCGACTAATTGCTCACTCTGATCCTCAATGAGCTGCATAGCGTTATTGACAACTTCCCCTAAACTATTCATGCTGTGACCATCTTTATTAACAAGTCCGGCAGCTGAGATATCTTCTGGAAGATTTAACAAATAATCGTACTGTGCTTCTTTAGGAAGATATAATGCACTCTTAGCTGCGAAGTCACTTGCCTCAACAGGCATAACTCGACCACCACGAGAGGGACGTCCTTTTAAGATTTCTGCTTCAACGATCTTATATCTGTTATATGCGTAGCGTAGGAAAATAAGTCCAAGCACAGGCATACAATATTGATTTGATGTCAGCTTTGAACCTGCACGTAATAAATCTGCAGATTCCCATAAATCTGATTCCAGTTTTCTTATATTAATCATTTTGATTTTTCCTCCGCTATAAATTCCAAAATATCATTGGGCGTGCAGTGTAAAGCCGTACATATGCTTTCCACTTTCTCTAGCGATATATATTTCCCAGTGCGTAGCTTTGTAATAATATTGGCGGAAATATTGCTCATTCTCATTAAGTCCTGATTGGAAATATCTTCTTCGATCATACGATGTAAGAGTCTTTTATAACTAACAGCCATAGTTTTCTCCTTATTTTCTTAATTCATATTACCACGATCACGATTCTGTGAATATATCAACGATATAAAATCCTAACTGCACCGTAATATAGAAGATTAAAAAGACTCCTTTTCCCTTCATTCAATGCAAATGCCTGATGAATGTTTAGGAGATTTTTATTGTCAAAAACTTTTTCTAAAACCGTCAGATTTCATCCCCTGTGGTGGCTAACAAGTAGAAGAATAAAAAAACTTTTAAGAGAGGTTAAAAAGTCGGCCTTTCTTTGAGTGTGATTTAGAAGGAATAAGCCTTCTAGAAAAGGAGAGTCAAATATGGATCTAGAGAAACTACCAAAAGCAATATATCTTGCTTCTGTTTAACGGTGAATGTGATAAAAAGACTTATTACATCAAGCACGCAGATATTGAAATTTATAGCAGCCTAACTACGAATCGCTCATAGACAACAGAGGATGTAGCAGGACTAGCCGAGGTTCGTTTTGCTAATATATCTGAACCAAGTAAGAGGTCTTTACCTTAATTCAGTACGGGTAAAAAAACATGACAGGGGCTGAAACCTTAAATGCCAGATTCTACACGAGAACAGTTTTGACTTACTGGAGTGGGGGAAAAAATAGAGAACAGTATTCCTGATGACTTTTATGGAAGTAATGCAGACCCAGCAGCGGATTACTATGGTAGTGGTCTTAAAAGCCATCGGGATAAGATTAACAAAATTCTTAGAGAATTAGAGAGTAATGGTGTTGAAATTAGGTATAGGAAAGGGGGTGGCGGATTAGGTTTTTCTCCTGGCACTTCATTATATCCAGCACAGTTTTCTATAGAAGATGGCGCTAGTTATAGCGCTTGGATGCATGAATACTAACATTTCCTCAATGAGGAATCGATGCCTCTTGGATGGAGAGCCTTTGAAAATCCTGAAGCTGTAATTGATCTGAAACTCGGGCATATGATGTGGAGATAAATTTAGAAAAATATTGAACACCCAAGAACTTGTTGATAGGCTGGAAGTGCTAAAGAGGTATAGGATCGATTATTTAAGAGGACAAGACAATGGTTCAGATAGATGAAGTCTTGATGGATTTTGATAAGGGACTTGCTTATAGAATAAGGGCTCTCCGTTACTCTGTTCAGAATCATATAACGGATGATCAAGTTATTAGATTGATACGTTCCTTGCGTAATTCAACCGCTTTTATTTATGGGTATACTGAGGGGGAGATAGCGCAAGCTGCCGATTATATTCTTACTGGTAGCGCTGCAACTGCTAATAAAGATAAAATATCAGAACTGGTTGAGCGAGCTTTTTTATAATCAGTTTTATAACACTTCGTACAGAGAACAGGACTCAACGGGCGGCAGTGTTCCGTGTGTGGTGCGATGGATGACAAGGTGTTCTCCATAAAGGGCAGCGCCATTGGGGCCAACCTGCCGCCCTTGCATCCGTTCTGCCGCTGCAGTGTGGCTGCCTATGAGGACGACGAGGATGACTTTGCCGCGTGGCTAGATTCAATCGATCCGGACGGGGCGGGGGAAGAAGAAGAGGCTGCAAAATATTTCTATAAAAGACAACCAACCTACGAGCGAGTACCTGCAACTCGAAAAGAGATGTTACAGGTGACAAAGGAATTTAGACGAAGAGTGGGAGATATTAGCACCAAAAGGATCAAATATTTTTGCAAATGGGTCTATAGAGGAATCTGAGGCGGTTATAGGGCCGGGTGCACAGCTAGAAGTCTTGAATCTAAGCAAAAATTGAGAATAAAATAAGGATAGAAGCAGTACTTAAGCCTGATCTATCCAAGGAGAGTAGGAATAATGTTATCAAGAGATGAAGTTCAAGAAATGGCTGACCTATTCTTTAATGGGCAACCGGAAGAAGCCTATAAGATGATTTCGAATATGAATGAATGGGATCAATTTACAGGGTCAGTGGTTAAATCAGTAGAAGAAGACAAGAGAGTGTACTATATCATGAGAAAAAGCGACATGACTGAATGGGTTAAACGCGCAAAGTCAGATGGCCCGGATCAAGACTGGCCGACATATGATGTGAGCTACTGATTAGCTTGTAATCTAATTCCACCGAAACCGCCTCAGGGCGGTTTTTTATGCCCGAAAGGTGAGCCTCCTATAATCACAATACGCCCGGATGCAACGCGTGCTGAAATAGTGGAGGAGGTTATTCATTGGAAACAAGATTTAAAAAATGCATTTTCTGATGAAAAAGATCTAATGATAACTATGATACTTAGGGAGATTGACGCTAAAGAGAAGGTTCTTCGCCGCAGAAAAGTGTATAATGCGGTCGAAGGCGGGATTGAGCATTTTTAAAAACAGATCGAGTCCTATAAAAGAATGTTGGAGAGGTTGCGTGAATAGGTATCTGGTTGAAAAGGTAATAGGTAGTGAAAGATGCCTCACCATCAAGCTGAATCGGGCATTTTATAAAGATGGAATTCACTGTAAACAAGTGATAATAAATGGATTAAAGTACGGCTATGTTCCGGTTTCGCCGGGGCTTGCGGAGGAGTTTGGTTTGTTTATTAGTGTTCCGCCAGCCGCCAATATTAATGTTGGAGATGCTGTAGTCCCGGTGACTATTTGACGTTTCCTATAATTTATTTCATGCCAAACCGCCTCCGGGCGGTTTTTTTATGCCCGAAAAAGGAGGTGATGTTTTTGATGATGAAGGCATGCTTCATGCCATAAAAGACGTGAACCTCAGAAATCTTGGCCAGTCCAACTTGTTTGCCTGTGAAGATGATCCGTTATCGAATGTGGCTCATGAGATGGGGCACTGGTATCATGCAGAATACGCAAGACAAAAATATGTAGATTCAATTGATACAAAGGACGATTTAAAAGCTACAATAAAGATGACAGCAGAAGATGTAAGACATGAAATTCTTGCAATGCATCCGGATTTTGATTTTAATAAGATCAGTCGATATGCTGGAGCTAGGGAAGAAGCTGTTCCTGATGAAATTATTACTGAAAGCTTTGCCAGAAAAATGTTAGGCAGAGACAATCAAGAATCAAGGGCAGTATTGGAGGTGGTGCTCGGTGAAGATTGGTGAAGGTTGGCGAGAACTTGAGAACAGATCGATAGAAGCAGGTTTAGCGGCATTGCCTTATGTTGAGAGAAAACAAATAGATGGCAAATGGATTCGTGTATTAAAACCGGATGCGCCGCCGGAAGCTCAAAAGTTGTTGGACGAATGGATTGAAGCAAATCAAGCATGCGCACAGTACCGCTGGGAAACAGAGATGACATGGAGCTGAAACAAGCATAAATCATTCCACAGACACCGCCTCCGGGCGGTTTTTTTATGCCCGAAAAAGGAGGGGGGCAAGCAATGGAAAAAAACAATTCAAAAAGCGGTGTGGGGTTTTTAGGCATGTTACAGATTGCATTTATTGTCTTAAAGTTATGTGGCGTTATTGCTTGGTCATGGTGGTTGGTACTGATACCTGCATTTGTACATGTAGCAATTACTTTGGGCGTGATCACTTATTACGTGGTCAAACAGAAGAAATTAGAAACCGAAATTGACAGCTGTTTAAGCAAAAATAGCAGTGACCTATGAAGTGCCCGTATCTTGTTAAGACGATATCCGTCAGCGTTCCGGGTGAACCCGATGTGATTGAGTATGAGCCGGCCAACTAAACACGAGCAGCCAGTGGCAGTGAACACCGGGGGCAAATTTTAGATCGGGGCAGCGTACCCGTGGAAGGAGCAGAAGCAATGGAAAAGACACTACAGGAATTGAGCAAGTAGCAGATGAGGTGACGGAGCAGGTAAAACGCCCGACACAGATCAGCCGCAGCCGAGCTTTGCAGAGTTGCTAAAAGACAAGGCCAGCCGGAATCTACCTAGAGGGCCTTTTTTGTCGTTTTTCTATCCATATCTGTCCATTATGGGGTCTCCAAGTTGGTTTTTAGGCCCTAAAATCAAAGGTTTGCAGGTTCGCCCTCTGCTCCTTAGTCGCTCCTTACGGAATGCAAACAGGCGCTTTTGCCGCCTTTTGCTGACATGTTAAACTATAAATATGAAGCAAAAAGAACCCTCTAAATAAGCAAAAAGCCCTGAAACAACTAAGTTTCAAGGCTTTTACTCTGGAGCCTGCGGACGGAATTGAACCCCCGACCTACTGATTACAAGTCAGTCGCTCTACCTACTGAGCTACGCAGGCGTGATTGCCACAAGCCGGTTACGGTGTGGCTATTCAGCCACAGGTGGGAATTGAACCCACGACCTATTCATTACGAGTGAATTGCTCTACCCCTGAGCCACTGTGGCACTGTAACGCTCCATATTCTAACCTGATATCTGCAGAAAAGTCAAACTCAAAAATTCCTTTGCAAAGACTCTTATCTTAACTGACAAGAGATGTGTTACACCTTGAAAAGTATTCGGTGACTAATTGATTTGGACTTTCTCCCCGGGGTAGCTCCCTGTTTCTTTTTTAAATCTATCTGTAACACATGTCTTATGTGCTTGTAATGATTCGCCGCCGCAATTTTTGTGTAATTGCGGCAGCCCTTTTTTTTCGCTATAATGGCCTGGCTATGGAAGCGTATCGAAGAGGTCATAACGAGCCGCACTCGAAATGCGGTAGTCCGCAAGGGCTCGTGGGTTCGAATCCCACCGCTTCCGTCGCTTGAAACCGGAAGTCTCCAGGCTAAGAGACTTCCGGTTTTTTGTAGCTGCAAAGCAAGGCGGGTGGGGACCGGTCGCCCGCATCTATCCGCAGAAGGTTATTTTTAAGGAGATTGTTGTATTAAATCAGGTAGAGTACGAGGAGAGCGTTTGTACAGTTGGGAAAGAGGCGTGAGCGATGCACGGTAACAGGCAAAAGCAATTACTCTTGTTATTTATTAATATGTTATACATCAGTGCCTTTACTTTTGGAGGCGGTTTTGTCATTGTCACCTTGATGCAAAAAAATTTGTAGAGCAGCTGGGTTGGCTAACTGAAGAGGAGATGCTGGACATCACAGCCATAGCGCAATCTTCGCCTGGCGCGATTGCCGTTAATGCAGCCATTCAAGTGGGTTGAAAGGTGGCAGGACTACCCGGCATGCTTATTTCAGTGTTAGGCACCATCTTGCCGCCTATGCTGATTTTGACAGCAGTATCCTTTTTCTATAAAGCTTTCTCAGATAACCCTTACGTGTCCCTGGTTCTTAGAGGTATGCAGGCAGCTGTTGTAGCTCTGCTTGTGGACGTGACACTTGATTTGGGGAAAGCGGTAGCGGCAGAAAAAAACTGATTTATTGGTTTGTCATGCTTGTCTGCTTTGTGGCTAATTTTTGTTTCCGGGTAAATGTCGTTTATATTATCGTGGGAGCGATTCTTTTGGGTTTGGGTCAAACACTGATCTGCTACAAGAAAAAGAGAAAGGAGGTTTAGCCGTTCATGCTCTATTGGCAGTTGATTCTGAGTTTTTTAAAAATCGGTTTGCTCAGTATAGGCGGCGGCTATGCTGCCATCCCCCTCATCAGGGCAGAGATGGTGCTCAACCATGGCTGGCTCAGTGCTGAAGATTTCTCCAACCTGGTGACGATTGCCGAGATGACACCGGGGCCGATCGCTGTCAATGCGGCGACCTTTGTAGGCATTCGAGTAGCAGGGGTGCCGGGGGCGGTTTTGGCCACACTCGCCTGTATTCTTCCGTCCTGCTTAATTGTCTCCTGCCTGTTTTTTATCTACCGGCGCTGGCAACATTTTTCAGCTGTTGACAACAGCCTAAAAATGCTACGTCCGGCAGTTGTAGCCCTGATCGCTGCCGCAGCTTTGGTCATGCTTCGCTCCGTTTTATTTGGCCCGGCAGGTGAACTGAATTGGCGACAATTTAAGTGGCTGGGAGCAATTTTGTTTGCAGCTGCCTTTTGGGCGATCCGGCGCAGGGGGTGGAACCCCATTTTGGTGATGCTGGGCTGCGGTTTGCTTAGCTTGTTGACGGGTCTTCTTGTTCCTGCTCTTTGACCGCCCGGCTTGAACAAGGTCTCCGCGAAATTTTATCTGTGCTTAACCTAAATGCAGGTATAGTAATAACAAAGAAAGACGGTGGCCGGATCGGATCGGAAAGGCAAGGTTCAGCTAATGGATGAAAAATCAATGAAAGAAATCGTAGCTGATTTGATCGAACAGACAAAGGTAAAAAGGATTCGGATCGACTATCAGGACTTAGCAGAAGAAGTGCCAGGTCACCGGCCGGATTTTCCTTTTTGTATATCTTATCTGCTCGGTACGCTTTTAATATTAAATTCAGCTTGATCCGCTATTATTTTTCTATTAAACTGTAGAAGTTCCGGGCGATTAGCTCAGCTGGTTAGAGCGCGCGCTTCACATG
>CAMXYS010000039.1 GCA_947253135.1 uncultured Clostridia bacterium | reverse complement strand
AGCATCCCTTGACCACCCCGATGCAGAAGCGGTGGATGACAGAGCGGCCGAAGCTGTTTATTACGGAGACAGTGAGGACACTGATTCCAGCCGTCCCATGCGGCCGGCAGCAGAAACGGCAGTTGAATATGTCAAAAAAGCCCTCTCGTTTTTTGAACTCAATGAAACGATCGATGTGCAAGTAGAGGACGAGCGACTTTATTTGAATATTGAAAGTGATGCTGCCGGTGTAATTATTGGCCGCCGGGGAGAAACGCTCGATGCCTTGCAATACCTCACATCCGTCGCTGTCAACCGCTACTCGGATGAACACATCAGGGTTACCGTGGATGCGGCCGGTTACCGCCAGCGCCGCCGGCGACGTCTAGAAGAGAATGCACTTAAAATAGCCGAGGAGGTAAAGCGGCGTGAGGCTGAGTATGTAATGGAGCCGATGAATGCTGCAGACCGGCGGATCGTCCACTATGCCTTACAAGCTGTGCCGGGTGTGCGAACTGAAAGCGAAGGCAGTGAGCCAAATCGAGCTGTGGTCATCATCCCGACAGAAGACGAGTAATGAACCCCGACAAAGGTTTGCGGACAGGTGGTCGTTCTAAGCGGCCACCTGTATTTGTCAGAAGGAGGAAATAATGCGTGAGCTTGATGCCTACGTAGCTCCGGCAACACCGCCCGGGCAGTCCGGTTTAGCTGTCATCCGCATAGCCGGACCTGATGCGGCATTTGTAGCTGACCGCATTTTTTGTTTTGGTCCGGCCGCTCTGTCTGTAAGAGCGGCCGGGTCAGCCGGCAGGAACTCTGCCAAAGTTGTGGACCTAGCAAAAGAGGGCAAGGCGTCTGTAACGGGAACAAAAAGTTTGGCCGCCCTGGAGGGCTACCGGGCTGCCTATGGACATCTTATATCGCCGACGGATGGCAGCTTAATTGATGAAGCTGTAGCCCTCCGTTTCCGGGCTCCTCATTCTTATACAGGAGAAGATACGGTTGAGTTATCTGTACATGGCGGCAGTGAGCCGGTGCGCCAAACTCTGGCGGCCTGTCTGGCGGTCGGTGCCAGGGCTGCTGAACCGGGTGAATTTACCCGCAATGCCTTTTTAAATGGCAAACTGGATTTAGCCCAAGCCGAGGCGGTCATGGATTTAATTAAATCTGAGACTGACCGCACTGCCCAGGCAGCTTTGGACCAGTTGGGTGGAGGCCTCTCAGCCGCGGTAAGGCAGTTGTCAGCTGTTCTATACAGCGTCATGGCCGAACTGGAAATGGCGATTGAATATCCGGAACACGAAGAAAGTGAGCTGGACCGAGAGGGGGTTTTGACCAGACTTGAAACTGTAAAAGGAGAGCTTATAAAGCTGGTGCGAGGCTACCGGTGTGGGAAGATCTTAAAGCAAGGCCTGCAAGTGGTTTTAACCGGTTCGCCCAATGTCGGCAAGTCCTCTCTGTTAAATTGCCTCGGGGGAGTGGAACGGTCAATTGTGACCGATGTGCCCGGAACGACTCGTGATTTGGTTGACCTGACAGTTGATCTAGAAGGTGTGCCTGTTTGCCTAACAGATACGGCAGGAGTCCGCGAAAGTGATGACCCGGTCGAAAAAATCGGCATCACCAAGGCCAATGAGGCTTTAAGTAGGGCAGACCTAGTTTTATGGCTGCTGTCGCCTGATGATTGTCAATCCTCCAAAAGCGGAGCGAAGAGGGATTTAATGACCTTTTGCCGGCAAGAATTGGAAAGGCTTCCACTTGATAAACCGATTCTTTTAGTGGCCAACAAGATGGACCGAGTAGAGTTTCCCGCCTTTTTTGAAAGGTTAAAGGCAGAGGTTCTGCCGGCGCTGGCATTTACAGAGGCACAGCTGGCAGCTCACCGTCTCCTGGAGAAAGAGCAAGCAGGTGAGACGACAAGCACAGAGGGGGCGGCTGTACCGGTTGATCGAGGCTCGCTTCAGCCACTCGGTTTATCAGCTGTAGACGGTTCGGGTGTAGGGGCTTTAACAGCTGCTGTTCTTTTGCTCTACCGCTCTTGGGGGGAGGCGGGACAGCAAGCTGTTATGGTCACATCCGCCCGCCATTATGAAGGCTTAAAGGCAGCTTTAGAACTTTTAAGTCAGGTAATTTCCGAGTATGCTTATATACCTCTTGATATTATGGCTCAGGTTTTAGCGGAAACGGCCCGCCGGTTGGCAGAAATCGTAGGAGACTCAGTGTCTGAACAGCTGCTGGATGAAATTTTCAGTCGTTTTTGTGTTGGCAAGTAAAGATGATAAGGAGATTGGAATGAGTGGTGGTGCACAAGCAGATCGTGCTCTCAACAAGGTGGATATTAGCGTTATCATACCTATCTACAACGCGGAAACATATCTTCCAACTTGTCTGGATTCAGTAATCGAGCAATCTCTTCCAGCCGGTAAAAAAATTGAAATATTAGCTGTGAACGATGGTTCAACTGATGGTTCTGCTGATATTTTAGCGAACTATCAAAGAAAATATGCTTGCCTGCAGGTAATTGAACAGCCGAACCAAGGCCAGAGTGTAGCTCGAAACAAAGGAATTCAGGCAGCCGTCGGTGATTATTTAATGTTTGCAGACAGTGATGATTATCTGGCGCCCGACACATTTGTGAAATGTCTGAAAATGGCTACTGAAACAAGGGCCGATATTCTTTATTTTGACTGCCAACACACTGATAAGCAGGGGGTGCGCGGCGAAGTGTTCAGCAACTACCAGCCGGGCATTTTAGCAGGGGAAGTGTTTAGACCGGTTGACCATCCGCAGGTTCTCCGTGCTTTACCTTCACCTTGTTCCAAGTTTTATAAACGCTCTTTTATTCAAGAGAAAGGACTTTTTTTCAAGCCGGGGATTTGGTTCGAAGACCTACATTTTTATTTACAGCTTATATTACAGAATCCACGAATGGTTTATTTGCCACTGCCTCTTTATCTCTACCGTCAGCATGGAACGTCCATCACAAAATCTTTTGCGGATGAAAGAAATCGAGCTATTATAACGGTTTTTGAGGATATTCTGGCGCTCTACCAACAACACAAAGACTATGAGCACTATCGGGCGGAACTTGATTTTTTAGGCCTAGAGCACATCTATACAGGAATTTTATACATCGCCTCTAAAGGTAGAAACAAAGATTTATACCGTGATGTGAAACGGTATTATAAGGCGAATTTCCCCTTGGTGGATGGCGCGGAGCACCGCTTGAACCGCTACCGGTTGCCGCGCAACAAACGTCTGATTGCCACCTTGGCAGACTTACATTTATTGTGGTTAGCCGGAGTGCCAGCTTCACACCGAAAACTTTAAGCCGGCTTTGCCCTTTTAGCGGAGCTTTTGCCGGAGGCGGTAAAGCCAGGGGCAACGGGCAGCCAGTTGAAAGCGCAGACGATTTGACCAAGCCAGCCGGCGGTAATATTTTCTGTAAGGAGGCAGCTTGATGCTTTTGTAGTCATGGAGTTTTAGATAAATTTCAAATTGTAACTCGTCTTTTTTTGCTTCTAATTCAGCAGTATAAGTGCCGCCGGACCATTGATCAAAGCGGTCCAACATGGCGATCAAGTCGCGGTTGGAGGCTGCATGTTTAGCCGGATCTAGGATGGTTTTGACGCTCCAAGAACCCTTGGCATTGACCCGGTAGGCTGTGAGTACTTGGTCAATAAAGTGAACTCTGCCTTGGTGGCCAAAGTAAAGGGACATGGGGTAGTCTCCGACACCACACTTGTTATAGAAGTCCGGGAAGCCATCGCGAATCAGTTCAGCCTTAAAAAAGAAGCTGTTCGTTGGGATGCGGGAACCGGACCAGATCAATTCAGACATGGTGAAGTCGTGGGCCCCGCTTTTTTTAGATAGGTCTCCGCGCTGGAAGCCAATTGTTCGGTTGGCACCCTCATCTACCATTTCGGCAGCATGGCAGCACATAGAACAGTCCGGATTTTGGCTCATGTAATCATATTGAATTTGTAATTTATCAGGACTTAACCAATAGTCATCCCCCTCGTTTAAGGCGACATAGTCAGCATCGATATAAGGGGCCATCATTTGCCCTAAAATTTTCTTATCCTGAGAATATTGATTTTCAGCCTGCAAGATCAGACGGATTTGCTCCGGATAACGCTTGTAGTAGTCGCGCAAAATTTCTGCTGTGCCGTCGGTAGAGGCGTCGTCGTGTACCAGGATCTGATAACTGAAGTTTGTTTTTTGAAAAAGTAGGCTGCGCAGTGCTTGCTCAACATAGTCTTTTTGGTTAAAAGTTTGTAAGCACACCACCACGACAGGTGGGGTAGTCGAGGCAGGTGTGACATAAGCAGTTGATTCAAGGGGCATATCGGCATCCAGTCTAGATATTGTGCTAAAATCTTTATTTGGTCAGGGCAAGTAGAGTGGAGAACTAGGTGGAAGTTATTCAACCGATTCTCCTCTTGCTCTGCAAGAGTATAACGCAGGATTAAAACAACCGTCAAAATAGATCGGGGGCAGTAGTCGGCCGCATGGGAGCAGTTGAGAAGATAAGTAGAGGCAAAGAAGATAAGACCATGGGGTCTTATGATGTGGCAGTGATCGGCGCCGGACATGCCGGCACCGAAGCGGCGGTGGCGGCAGCTCGGCTGGGCTGTCAAGTCATCTTGTTCAGCATGAGTTTGGACGCAGTTGCCAACCTGCCTTGTAATCCCAATGTCGGCGGTACGGCCAAGGGGCAGCTGGTGCGTGAAATTGACGCTTTAGGTGGGGTGATGGGAGAGCTGGCAGACCGAGCCACCATTCAATTTCGCCTCCTTAACCGGTCTAAGGGACCCGCTGTGCAGTCTCCCAGAGCCCAGGTGGACCGCCACTATTACCAGGAAATTACAAAGGCAAAACTGGAACAAACCAAGGGCCTTCACCTCTCACAAAACGAGATTGTTGAAATTTTGACGGAGCCAGTGGTCGCGGCCCCAGCACCAGAGAAAAGTGAAGCTGAAGCCATATTGGCGCAGCGGCGGGTAGTGGGTGTAAAAACGGCGGCAGGCGCTGTTTACCTTTGTCAAAAACTGATTATAGCAACTGGTACCTATCTGGACGCTCGTATAATCGTGGGGGAGTACAGCCGTTCGTCCGGTCCGGATTGTCATTTCCCGGCCATCGGTTTGTCTGCTTCTTTAAGAGCGGCCGGTATCAAGCTGCAGCGTTTTAAAACGGGCACGCCGGTTCGGGTCAATTTAAACAGTGTCCACACGGAACTTTTGGAAGTGCAGGAAGGTGACCGGCCGGCCGGTTGTTTCTCCTTTGCCAATGAAGACAATGAAGACCTTAAAAATCGTCCGCAAAAGGTGTGTTGGCTAACCTGGACCAACCGGGACACCCATGCTATTTTGCGTCGCAACTTAGATCGGTCCCCTCTGTATAGTGGTGAGATTGAAGGCGTAGGTGCTCGTTATTGTCCTTCAATAGAAGACAAGGTTGTGCGTTTCCCGGACCGCGACCGCCACCAAATCTTTATCGAGCCTATGGGCAAGGAGACAGCGGAGGTTTATATACAGGGCCTCTCCAGCAGCATGCCCGAAGATGTCCAACTGGCGGCGCTGCACTCGATCAAGGGCTTGGAGGAGGCAGTGGTTCAGCGGATTGGTTACGCGATCGAATACGATTGCTTTGACCCCCTGGAATTAAAACGTTCGCTGGAACATCAAAAACTGTCAGGCCTGTACGGAGCGGGGCAAATTAACGGGACCTCCGGCTATGAGGAGGCAGCGGCACAGGGGTTGATAGCGGGAATCAATGCGGCCAGATCCATTCAGGGACAAGCGCCTTTAGTGCTCGACCGCTCCCAAGCCTATATCGGGGTCTTAATTGATGATCTTACGACCAAGGGTACAGCTGAGCCCTACCGGATGATGACTTCGCGGGCGGAATACAGGCTGATTTTAAGACAGGACAATGCAGACGAGCGCTTGACCCCGATCGGCTATCGCTTGGGATTAATCAATCCGGAACGCTATCGGGCCTTTGAGCTAAAGCGCCAAGCGGTAGAGCTGGAGAAAAAACGACTGGCTCAAACAATGGTAAAAGTAAGTCAGACAGTCAATGAATTGCTGGAGTCCAGGGGGACGACGGGGCTTAAAGAAAGTGTGTCTTTGGCTGATTTGCTGCGCCGCCCTCAATTGACCTACAGTAATCTGGCTACTATCGATCCTGAACGGCCGAGTCTGACGGCTGCAGTCACTTTTTCAGTCGAGGTCGAGATTAAGTACGAGGGCTATATCAGGATGGAGGCAGACCGGGTAAAACAGTTCAGAAAGATGGAAAAACGCCTGATCCCGGCGACGGTTGACTACCGCACTATGGGTGGTTTGCGAACCGAAGCAGTAGAAAAACTGATCGCGGTTCGACCGGAATCGATCGGTCAGGCCAGCCGTATTTCCGGTGTGTCACCGGCCGATATAGCAGTTCTTTTGGTGCGGTTGCAGACCTTGCAAAAAGTTGAGGAAGAAAAAAATGACCTGGGAAATGAGCCTTGATTCAACCACTGATACTGGCTTTAGAAGCGAGATGGATAAGGCAATTAGAGAGGCCTTTGAGCCGGCCGGCCTGACTCCGACCGAACAGCAAATCAAACAACTGGTTGACTACGCGGAATGTTTAGTGGAAACCAACCGCGTCATGAACCTAACGGCCATCACAGATCCTGCAGGGATAGCTCAATTGCACTATGTGGACAGCCTCATGTTGCTGCCGCACTTGCCGCCAGCTGGCCTACTGGTGGATGTGGGGACCGGTGCAGGTTTGCCCGGTATACCGCTAAAGATTATGCGACCGGACTTGGAAGTGGTTTTGGTGGATTCTTTGGCCAAAAGAGTTCGTTTTTTGAAAAATACAATTGAACGGCTGGGCTTATCCACAGTGACATGTCTACATGCCCGGGCTGAGGAGGCCGGCCGTGATCAAAACCTGCGTGGCAAGGCTGCGGTGGTTACGGCCCGGGCGGTTGCCGCCCTGCCGGTCTTAGCTGAATATTGCTTGCCTTTATTGGCAGTCGGAGGCAGTTTTTTGGCCATGAAAGGCCGGCTCACTCAAACGGAGGCTAAGGCCGGGCAAAGAGCGGCCCGCAAATTGGGCGGGAGGGTTATCGAGTCATTGTCCTATGTGTTGCCCGCCAGTGATGTCGCCCGCACCTTGGTCATTATTAAACAGGAAAAAAACTCGCCTAAGACCTATCCGAGAAAGCCCGGAACCCCGGCCAAACATCCTCTGTAAGCCGGGAATTATGTTATAATGTTGTGTGTTGTTTTAAGGGTGAAGCCGTTCTGAATAACGGCTTTATTTCGTTCAGATGTCAGGTGAAAAGAAAGTGCGGAGGTAGGCATGGCAAAATCAGCCAAGGGACCGGATCGTTCCAGAGAAGAAGATTTGGCAGTTGAGCATTTGTTTCGCAGCAATGTGACCAATATTGTTCCGGTCGAACTGGAAAAGGAGATGCAAACCTCTTTTATTGACTATGCCATGAGCGTTATCACTGACCGGGCGCTGCCCGATGTCAGAGACGGATTAAAACCGGTCCACCGCCGGATTCTCTACTCCATGTTTACGCAGGGGTTTACGCCGGACAAACCTTACCGCAAATGTGCTACCACAGTCGGGGACGTGCTCGGTCGCTTTCACCCGCACGGCGATGCGGCTGTTTATGACAGCTTGGTTCGGCTGGCACAGGATTTTTCTATGCGTCACACGCTGGTGGACGGACATGGTAACTTCGGCTCCAGAGACGGCGATCCGCCAGCTGCCTACCGGTACACGGAGGCCAGGTTGACCCGCCTGGCCGTGGCCATGATGAATGACATCAACAAGAATACAGTTGATTTTCAGCCTAACTTTGATGAGCATGAATTAGAGCCAACTGTCCTGCCTTCCCATTATCCCAATCTTTTGGTTAACGGCTCAACGGGTATTGCGGTCGGTATGGCAACCAACATTCCACCCCACAATTTAGGTGAGGTGATAGACGGTGCCATTTGCCTCCTGCAGAATCCGGAGGCAGACCTCGACGAGCTGATGGAACACATTCCGGGGCCGGACTTCCCCACCGAAGGAACCATTTTGGGCACTTCTGGGATTCGCGAAGTTTATACAACCGGCCGCGGCCGGATCACCGTTCGGGCGACAACCGAGATTGAAGAAGACAGTGGGGGACGTCACCGCATCTTAGTACGGGACTTGCCTTACATGGTCAATAAGGCTCGTCTGATCGAAAAAATTGCTGAGCTGGTCAAAGACAAAAAAATTGAAGGTATCAGTTTTGTTCGTGACGAGTCTGACCGCAACGAGGCGGTGCGGATTGTCATCGAAGTAAAGCGAGATGCCAATGTCAATGTCGTCTTGAACCAACTGTTCCGGATGACTCAGTTACAGGAGAATTTTAACGCCAATATTTTGGCTTTGGTTCCGGATGATGAGGGCACGCTTGTTCCTCGTATCATCAACTTAAAAGAGGCTCTAGCCTACTCGAACACCCATCAAAAAATGGTCATCCTCAGACGGACACAGTTCGATCTGGACAAGGCGGAGGCCAGAAAGCACATCGTCGAAGGGCTCCGTCTAGCAATTGACCATATTGATGAAGTCATCAGAATTATCCGGTCGTCTAAAGTAGAGACGGAGGCCAAGGAACGCCTGTCTGAACGGTTCGGCTTTAGTGAGCGCCAGGCCCAGCACATTGTGGATATGCGCTTAGGTCGGCTGACCGGATTGGAAAGAGATAAGTTGGCCAATGAATACGAGGAGTTGTTGGCCAAAATTGAAGAATATATCGGCATCCTATCAGATGAGAGCAAATTAATTGCGGTTGTTGTGGCTGAGATGGAAGAGCTGAAGAAGCGCTTTACTAACCCCAGACGCACAACGATTGACCCCTTCGCCGAAGAAATTACAGATGAGTCTTTAATTAAAGAAGAACCGGTTGTGGTCACTCTGACTAAGTTGGGCTATATAAAGCGGCAACCCCTGACGACCTACAGCAGTCAACACCGTGGTGGTCGCGGTATCATTGGTCTCAATATGAGAGAAGATGACCTGGTGAAGCAAATCATCACGACCGGCACCCATGACTGGCTGCTCTTTTTTACCAACACCGGGAGGGTTTTTCGCAAGAAAGCTTACCAAGTCCCCGCTGAAAGCAGGCAATCAAGAGGGATTCCCGTGATCAATTTGATCCGCCTGGCACCGGAGGAAAGAGTGCAAACAATTTTATCATTGCGGGATGGTGATGAGCGGACCGACCTCCTCTTTGCTACTCGCCGGGGTCAGGTCAAGCGGACCGACCGGGCGGAGTTTGCCAATATCAATCGAGCCGGTTTAATTGCAATTTCCATCCGGCCGGAAGATCAGCTGGTGGGTGTTGAGCCGGTGCGCTCCAATGACGAGGTTATGCTGATTTCCCGCCAAGGCATGGCGATTCGTTTCCGCGTGGATGACTGCCGCCGGATGGGACGCAATGCCATGGGAGTCAAGGGTGTCGACCTGGCGCCGGAGGATGAAGTGATTAGTCTAGTCGCCGGTTCAGCTGACGCGGCAGCGGCTTCGCTTTCTGCTGACCCGGCCGGAAAGGCACTGACAGCAGAGGAGGAAGCGGTTGAGCTTCTCTTTGTCAGCTGCTTCGGCTTCGGCAAAAAGACGCCTTTTGATGCCTTCCGCCTGCAAAAACGAGCAGGTAAAGGTTTAATTTGTTACAAACCCAGCGAAAAAACGGGTGAGCTGGTAGCAGCCTTGCCGGTCGGCCACCACGATGACATTATGCTGATTAATGACAAGGGTGTTATTATTCGAATTGAAGCGGCTGAGGTTTCCAGTTACAGCCGCACTGCCGCCGGTGTTAAATTGATGAGGGCCGGCGAGAGCACCATTGTTGATGTGACTGTTATTGACCATGAGGATATTGTAGAGGAGGAAGAGGAGCCGGATGCAGGTAGGGGCGAGGAGCCGGACTCCGTGGAGGCCACTACAGGCTTAACGACGGAGGCAGCCGAAACATCTAATTAATAGATTTTACTTGCCTCGGCTCGGTAATTAAACTCCCCTATGGGGTTGCTGGCAGCTAGAATGAGCAAAACAAAAGGCAGGTTGTGCATGCATGCACAGCCTGCCTTTTGACTTTTAGCTGTTAGAATGGTATATCAGCGAGGCCTTTTCATTAGATGTCTTTAACGGTATCTAAGACTTCTTGCAGCTTTGTAGCTGTGTTTTGGAGAGCTTTCTTTTCTTCTCCGTCGATGGGGAAATCAATAATTTTCGCAATACCGTTTTTATCAATTTTAGCGGGTACACTTAAAACGACATCCTTTAGGCCGAATTCGCCATCCAAGACGCAACCGACCGGGCGGATGGTGCCGGTGTCACGTAAGACCGAGGAGGCGATTGTGCAGGTTGAGACGGCTACGCCATTGTAAGTTGCTCCCTTGCGCTTGATAATCTCTGCACCGGCAGTCTTTGTCTCGTGAACAATCTTGTCCTTTGTCTCTTGATCTAAAGTGATGCCGGTGCCCTTGAGATAGTCATCTAAGCTCAAGCTGCCGACGCTGACTTTGGACCACAGAGCAAATTGAGAATCACCGTGTTCACCGAGCATATAGCCGTGCACATTGGTAGGATCTACGTGTAAATGTTGGGCCAAGAGATAGCGGAAACGAATGGTGTCGAGGGCTGTGCCGGAGCCAATAACTTTGCCGCGAGGAAGGCCGGACCATTGTTGGATTTTTAATGTCAGGACATCAACCGGGTTGGCGACTACCATGATCACAGCGTCACTGTAATTAGCCATAATGCTTTCAGTCATACTTTTAGCAATTTTACAGTTCTTGACAGCTAGATCCAGTCTGGTTTCGCCGGGTTTTCTGGCAGCTCCCGCAGTTACGATGATGAGGTCAGCATCTTTACATTCTTCGTAACCGCCGGCATGAATGTCCATCTCGCCGAGGAAGGGGAGACCATGGGCGATGTCCATTGCCTCTCCCTCAGCCTTGTCGGCATCGATATCAACCAGAACCAGTTCGCTACAGAGCTGCTGGATAGAGGCGCAGTATGCGATTGACGAGCCGACTTGCCCGGCCCCAATAATAACGATTTTTTTACCACCTGTTCTGCTCATAAAAAATCTCCTAACATTTGTATGATAGCAGTGTATGTACCTCAGATATTATAGCAAACAAAAAGAGGTTGAGAGGTTGGTTATTGTGAAAAGTGTTTAAGGAAGCTAAGGGAAAATTGAAATTTTTCTTGTGAAGATTGGTCGACAGATACTATAGGACAGTAAAGGCAACAGACCTTGCTCAAAAAAGTAACAGACCTTGCTCAAACTCACCCGCCCTAACCGGCGATTTTCAAATTTGGCCAACTCAGCTTCTCGCTATAACGGGCTGCTGAGAGAGCAAGGGGAAGCAGAGGTGAGCTGGTGCCCGCGCGGTCTAACAGAACGCCCGGGACGGTAGTTAAAGGGAGCAAAAAAAGG
>CAMXYS010000038.1 GCA_947253135.1 uncultured Clostridia bacterium | reverse complement strand
CTATTTGCTTTTTTTACCAATCGCAAGTGGGTTTTCCGCAGCAAAGGCCACCCGCTCAAGGAGTTTTTTGCCTTTCTTCTAAATCGGTTTTTATCGAGTTTGATTTTTGAATACGGGGGGCTTTATCTTTTAGTTAATATTTTCGGCATGAGGGCAGATCCGGCTAAAATCCTTACTTCCTTTATGGTTGTCTTAGTAAACTATTTCATCAGCAAGTATTTTATTTTTAAAGTGGGGAAAACCGGCAAGAATGAGGCAGTTTTTTAATGATGAGTCGGCAGGAAAATCAAACAAAACGGACAGTTGAAGAGGAGCTGCAACCGCCCATGCACGATAGCATCCCCCAGGAGACCAGTCGCTTTGGTCCCGCGGCCATGTCCGTTTTACTGAGCCGCTTGGCTGATCCGGACTTGGCTTGGCCTGTGATCCACGTAGCCGGAACTAACGGAAAGGGAACGGTCAGTGCGGCGGTGGCCACTTTGTTGGCAAGTACGGGGCTGAGAGTCGGTCTGTTTACCTCGCCTCACCTGCTGACCAGGCGGGAGCGCTTTCGCATTTTAATGGGTGGGAGTGAGCGCGATCAAGCAGCCAGCTTGGCGAAGGAGTTGGGCGGTTTCCCGGCACCGGCCTATGGCCGCCTCCTGCCACAAGATTTAAATTCCTTTGAGGACAATGAAGATGCAGGTCGGTTGACCGGGCCTCACGAGGATGGCGGGAGCGCCTCTAAATCTTTGTCCCGGGCTGGTCAGCAGTCGGCCTCTAGCGACATTATTTTTGAGCTCTGGCCGACTGAGGAAACCCTGGGCCGGTTGATCCTTCCTATCCAAAAGGCTGCTCAAGGTATTCCAAACGCGGGCAAGCTGACTTACTTTGAAGAAATGACAGCCCTAGCTTGTCTTTGGTTCAAAGAATGCGCTTGTGACTGTTGCGTTTTTGAAGTGGGTTTAGGCGGTGCCCTCGATGCCACCAATGCGCTGAGGTCGTCCAAAATAGCTGTATTGACTTCCATCGGTCGTGATCATGAAAATTTATTAGGACATGATCTAGCTACCATAGCAAATACTAAGGCAGGCATCATCAATGGGCGAACGACTGCTGTCTTTCTTTATCCACCGGACCTATTAGCTGAAGCTCAAAAGGACCGTGAACGAGTTGAGAAAGCAATTTTATGCCGGGCGGAACAGTTTAATTTACAGGTCGCTGTTCCGGATCTGGGACCCGGAGCGGAGCGGGCTGGCTTCGACCTGCTCAACAGACGGTTGGCGGTGGCGATTTTCCAAAAGCTCGTGCTGAAAAATTGGGCACATCTTTTTCCCGGTGGCCAGGCAACGGCAAAAAGCAATCAAAGTGCTTTTAGAACTCGGGCCGACCGCCTGGTCAGTCGGTTGCGTTGGGCTGGGCGTTTAAGTAAATTGCATCAAGAGCCACCTGTTATTTTTGATGGAGCCCACAATCCGGCTGCCATGCGAGCCTTGGTCAACTATATCCCTTCTTTTTTAACAAGGCTTTATGCAGACAAGGAGGGCGCGACCGGCCGGTCGTCTGAAAAAGCTCCACCGGCCGAACGATTAAGGCTGCATCTCGTGCCAGGTTTTTTAGCTGATAAGAATTGGGAGCAGATGGCTCAATTTCTGTACAGTTTATCCGATCAGTTTCACTTGCGAATTTACTGTGTTACACCGCAAAGTGACCGGGCGCTGCCGGCAGAAAGAGCAGCTGCTTTCTTTGAACAACTGTTCTCGGCTTCTAAAAACAGATACAATAGCTTAGATATAACACACTGCCACCATTTGACGGAAGCCTTGAAGAAGGCCTTAATGAAGGCCGGTCAAACGGAGCCTGTTTTTATATGTGGTTCCTTATACATGTATGAGGAAGCCTTGCAAGCGGTGGCAGAGTGCTTTAGGGAGGACAAACTTGAATTGGGCTAAGGAAATTCGAACGTATGGGCCAATACGGGTAGAAAAAACAGCAGATTTTGCGGTTGGGGAGGCAAAGTCTGCCGCTGTTTTGCGCTATAACCGAGCCGTCCGCCAAATTCGGCGGGGCAACACTGATGTGGCTGCGATCTCCCTGAAGGCGCTCTGCAAGGCACATCCGCATTTTCGGGAAGCGGCGCAATTATCAGCTTGCTGCCAGATGCTGTGGCGCGATGCGGATGCCGCCGCTGAAACCTTGCAACCTTTGCTTTACAGCACCCTGTTGACGGAAGCAGAGCAGAGGGGAGTACAGCGTTATTTAGAGGCCATCGCCCCCTATCGGTCGACAGAGGAGAGCAAAACAGATGCTTTGCCTCGCTTTAAAGAACCGGAAAAGGGAATTTCGATTTTAGAAGAAACCGACAGTGGTCGTCCTATGGAGCTGGCTGCTCGCCATGAAATTGAAATGTTAAAGGAGGGCAAGACTTACCGGGAAGAAAATACAGATGAGCCCGGCCGGCCACGCCGCAAGACAACAATAGGGAGTTCCCTGAGACATTCGGAGTCACTGTTGGGTGATCGTTTGCGTGAGGCGCGTTATGAGGCCGAACAAAAACGGCGCAAAGAGGCAGAAAAAAGGCGTATTGAGCGAGCCAGACGAGAGGTAGAGGCGCAGCAAAAGCGCCGGGCGGAAGAAGAGGCCAAGCGGCGGGCGGAGGAAGAGGCCAAGCGCCGGGTGGAGGAAGAGGCCAAGCGTCGGGCGGAGGAAGAGGCCAAGCGGCGGGCGGAGGAAGAGGCCAAGCGCCGGGCGGAGGAAGAGGCCAAGCGCCGGGCGGAGGAAGAAGCCAAGCGCCGGGCGACACAGGAAAACTTGGTTGCCGGTATTAGGTCAGTTAGTTTGAGGCTGCCGACGCAAAAGGCGGCAAATTCGCCCTCCTCAAAAGACGAAAATTTGCAGGGGCAAATAACAAGCGCTTCCTCAAAGAAAACAGCTGCGACAGTGCAGGCAGGGCCGGTAACAAAACAGCCTGTTTTACCGGCGGCTACAACAAGTCGACCGAAGCCTGAGATCCGATCCTTCCGACCGATTTTGGTTAAGGGAGAACCTGCTCAACCAACTGAAAATCTCAATCAACCAAGCGAAGCTCCTGTTTCGGATCAGCTTCCCCTGCAGCAAGTCGGCCCTGAGACCGCTGGAAAAGCAGGACCGGAGCGCAGCCGGACCACCGCACCGCCGACAGGACAGCTCCTTGAGGGCCCGTGGTATCATCGCCCGTTCCAACCTCCTTCACCTGCCGGGGGGGTGAAGCAACGTAAGGCCGGTCAAGGGAATGTGCAAAAAGCAAGAAAAGTCTCCCCCTCAGCTACTGGACATACTAATCGACGAACGGCGGGTTCCCGTCGGCCGTCACCTCGCCAGCAAGGCCCTGAATTATGGCCCGACCGCAACCGTCAGCAGCAGGCAAAACAAAGACCACACAGGTCAGGACGGACCGGAATGAAAAAAACACAAAAGTTATTAGCCCTCATTGTTCTGGGCTTGTTGCTGGTTTTACTGCTAACGACTTTAATCCTTGTGGCAAGGTCCAAGGGAAGAGAAAAGGATCATGCTGTTGCAACTTTCGAGCCCACAGATTTGAGCGGACAACAGACTGTTGCTACAGAGGCCGGTGGCAGTTACCGGCAAGTGGAAGGCATTCGCACGGACCCAACCGGTGTGGACCGTCAATAGAGGAGGAAATAATCATGGACTACATTAGTACAAGAGGCGGTGACTATCGTTATTCTGCAGCCCAAGCGATTCGGTCCGGTTTAGCGCCGGACGGGGGACTCTTTGTCCCGGAAAATATTCCACTTTTGTCGTCGGCAGATATTTTGAAATTAATGAAACTTGATTATCCGGACCGGGCAGCCAATATCTTGGCCCGCTTTTTGACGGATTTTACAGAAGAGGAGTTGAAAACCTATACTAGGGCTGCCTACAGCGAAGAAAAATTTGCTGATTATCCGGCTAAAGTCGTACAACTAAATGCCTACAACGAAAAGGAATTTATGTTGGAACTATGGCATGGTCCGACTGCAGCTTTTAAGGATATGGCCTTGCAATTGTTGCCTTATTTAATGAAGGCAGCGGCCGAAAAAACGGGAGAAAATAAGGATATTTGTATTTTGACGGCCACCTCCGGTGATACTGGTAAGGCTGCCCTGGAAGGTTTTAAGGATGTTCCGGGAACCAGGGTAGTTGTTTTCTATCCGCATGAAGGTGTTTCCAAGGCCCAGTATCTGCAAATGGCGACGCAAGAGGGGGAGAATTGCCATGTGGTAGCTGTGGAAGGATCTTTTGATGACACTCAGACGGGTGTCAAAGAAATTTTTAATGACCTCTCCTTTAATGAACGGGCGGCGGAAGCGGGCTATGTCCTGTCTTCTGCCAACTCCATTAATTGGGGGAGATTAGTGCCACAGATTGCCTACTATGTCTCCGTCTATGTAGACCTTTTAAATATGGAGCGGTTGGAACCGGCAGAGAAATTTAATGTGGTCGTGCCGACGGGCAATTTTGGCAATATTTTAGCTTGCTGGTACGCCATGCGGATGGGAATTCCGGTCGGCAAGTTAATCTGTGCTTCTAACCGGAACAACGTCTTGTCGGACTTTCTGCGCTCCGGTGTCTACGATGCCAACCGTCCCTTTTATCAAACCAATGCTCCTTCTATGGATATCCTTATCTCCAGTAATTTGGAACGTCTTCTTTTTGAAATGACTGAGCACAATGCGGATCAGGTCTCGGAGTGGATGACTGACTTAAAGGAACAAGGCAGCTACAAGTTGGACAAGAGAACAAGAAACCGGATACAAAATGTTTTTGTGGGCGGCTTTTGTGACGACAAGGGGGCTGTGCGGACGATCCGGGATGTCTACACGAGGACAGACCATGTGGTCGATACACATACGGCTGTTGGTTTTAATGTGTACAGTCGTTACGCCAACCGGTCAGGTGACAAGCGGGTCGTTGTCTTTGTGTCAACAGCCAGCCCCTTCAAGTTTGCTGCAGCTGTTTCAGAAGGAGTATTTGACCATTTTAGTCAGTCGCAAACAGGAGGAAGTGAGCAGGCTTTGATGGAGTATTTGTCAGCTGAAAGTGATCTGCCGATTCCGGCCGGCTTAGACCATTTGGAGGACAGGCCGATTTTGCATAATCAAGTGATTAGGCGTGATGAGATGGCCCGGACTGTATCGGACTTATTAGGTTTAGATACAGCTGATTAAAATTAAGAAAAATGGGCAGAAGTTCACAATCTTTCACAATTACACTACAGTGAAAACACATTGTTTGGGTTAAATATAAACCGTAGCAAGACAGTAAGAGTTTTAATTCTTTTGTTTTTCTTCCTCCATTCGGATCCCGAGAGTAGTGGCTCGGGATCTTTTTTATTTTTTTTCAGTAAAATCGTGTACTCTATATAAATAGTGATAAATCGTAAGTGATAAATAGTGATAAAACGTAAGTGGTCAAAATTTTTTATTGACAAGGCCGCAGTGAAAAAATAAAATAATTTCCGTTCTCACTGGATTTATGGAATCGAGAGGCTAAAACAGATGAAAATTAAAGTGTTTAAGACGATTGAAGAAGCTGATATGTTTGCAGCAGACCTAATGGCAGAGGTGATTAAGAATAAGCCGAATGCCGTGTTGGGACTTGCTACGGGCTCGAGCCCCGAGGGAATGTATGCTGAACTGGTCAGGCGTCATCAGGCCGGTGACCTCGATTTTTCCGGATTGACAACGGTCAACTTGGATGAATATATAGGTTTGGGCGAGGAGCACAAAGAAAGCTACCGCTACTTTATGAATCATCATTTGTTTAATCATGTCAATATTGATCCGGCCAAGACACACGTGCCGAATGGTCAGGCTACCGATTTGAAAGCCGAGTGCAAGGCTTATGATGAACTGTGGCGACAATTAGGCGGGACGGATATCCAGGTGCTTGGCATCGGCCCGAATGGTCATATCGGTTTTAATGAACCGGCTTTAAGACTTCGCGGCAACACCCATGTAACCCAATTGACAGATAATACGATTGAGGCAAACTCTCGTTTTTTCGATTCGATTGATGATGTTCCGACTAAGGCAATCACCATGGGTATGGATCACATTATGAAGGCTAAGAAATTGATTATTTTAGCTTTTGGAGAGGTTAAACGTCGAGTGATTTCAGAATTTGCTAACGATGAGATTACTTCTGACATTCCGGTAACCTTGTGTAAGCTGCACCCGGATGCAACGCTTATCGTTGATGAGGTGGCCGGAGCTGACTTGATCTGACCGTTTGAGTGCACTTAGGAGTCGCTGTTTTTTACAGGCCGGCTATTTTCAAAATTGCTGTCTGCCAAATTCTCAGATCAGGCGGCGGAAAATATTAGATAGAGGGAGTGACTAACTAAACCGGTCACTCTCTTTTGTTAATTTATGGAATATTATGTCCTGACTTGTCTTGAAGTTGAACCGGTCAAGAATTTTTGTAAAGTGGCCTTGACGGAAGGGGGGATCGTTGGTATTATGATTGAGCGCCTCGAGCGAAGATAATCGAAATCTTCCGTTTTGAGGTATTTATATGGCGGTATAGCTCAGTTGGCTAGAGCATTCGGTTCATACCCGAAGTGTCATTGGTTCAAATCCAGTTACCGCTACTGTACGGCCCGTTGGTCAAGCGGTTAAGACATCGCCCTTTCACGGCGAAGACAGGGGTTCGATTCCCCTACGGGTCATTACCAGGGTAAATCGGTCAACCACTTATCGGTTGATCATTCAGTACGGTTTCTGTACTGACCCTAAATGCGGGATTAACTCAGTGGTAGAGTGTCACCTTGCCAAGGTGAAAGTCGCGAGTTCGAATCTCGTATCCCGCTTTAACCGGCTTTCTGCCGGATGGTGGCACCATAGCCAAGTGGTAAGGCAGAGGTCTGCAAAACCTTTATTCCCCAGTTCGAGTCTGGGTGGTGCCTTTCAAAAAGACGACGACAAGAATACTTGGGTCGTCTTTTTTTGTTCTTTTTTATGTTTGGCGCCAGATGGCCAGCCTTGCACTTGTCTATGTTTTTCAGTTGGTCACATTTATAAAAGCGAGCGCCAGTGATGTAGTTGTTGCGACAGGTGACGGAACTGCTGGTGAGACAGTCGCTGCAACCGGGACTGTCGCTGACTCGGCCACCGGTGTAGAGTCAGCCGAATCAACGCCTGAGTTGCTTACAACTGACACAAAGCCAGCTGTATCTATCTCAGTTGCGTCTACCGGCGAATTAGCGACAGCAGATTTGACGACACAAGGCTTGCCCGTTAAAGCTCACGGGGATAGTGGCGGCGACAACCAAGCCTCAGAAGAAACTTCGCACTTCTAATCCTATTGAAAGGCTGAATAGTGAAATTAAACGCGGGGAGAGCCTGATCAGGATTTTCCCGAATACAACCAGCATTTTGAGATTGCTGGGAGACATCTTAATGGATGAGCACGAGCCGTGGCCACAGCGCCGCTATATGAACTTAGAAGAGTTAAAACGCCAGGATTTGGAGCATGGCACCCTTATCGAAGTTGCTTGTTGCAAGCTATTGTCGGACTTTCGCTGACAGTGCCAGCTGCTGAGTAGGTCGGCGTCGGCTTAATTTGCAATTCTCAGCGGAGTGAAGAGGGCCGAAAAAAGAGACCAAAGCTTAAAAAAAGGGTACAATGTAAACATTTGGAAAATATTAAAGAAGTTAAGGGGGCATTTGGATGAGCCAAAAGAAGAATAAAGGAAATAAGAGGGCAGCAGACCCAGAATGGCTGGTGCCGCCGGAGCAGGTAGCACCGGCTGAACCAGTGGCGCAGCCGGCGCAGCAGATAGGCCGGGATAACCCGTCCGGGTCGGCGCCACGCTTGGGCGAGGATTCGATTTACAAGATTAAGGACCTGGGTTGGCCACGCTCACTCTTGTTGGGTTTACAGCATCTTTTTGCCATGTTTGGTGCCACTGTCCTGGTGCCGTTGTTGACCGGTCTTGATGTTTCGACCACGCTTTTGATGGCTGGCTTAGGAACTTTGATTTTCCACTTATTTACACGGGGGAAGGTTCCGGCCTTTTTGGGTTCTTCTTTTGCCTTCCTGGGTGGGTATGCAGCTGTAGCTCCTTTAACTGACGGGGTGGCAGATCCTGTCAAGCTGGCCTATGCAGGTGGCGGTGTTGCTATTTCCGGCCTGGTTTATATTTTGCTAGCCGGTCTAATCAAGCTGTTTGGTGTACAGCGAGTAATGCGTTTTTTCCCCCCGGTTGTCACGGGCCCGATTATCATATCTATTGGCTTAATTTTGGCGCCGACGGCCATTCAAAATTGTAGTACAAACTGGGGCGTGGCCTTAGTGGCCATTGTGGTTGTTATTGTTTGCAACATTTGGGGCCGGGGCATGGTCAAAATCGTTCCCATTATGATCGGCATCTTGGTATCTGTTTTGTTTGCTATTTTTACCGGTGGGATGCAGATGGATGGGCTTAGAGGGGCTGGCGTTTTCGCGCTGCCGCTCCACCCAACTCAGTTCGCCCGCTTTGATATCAGTTCCATTATCACGATCTTACCGATTTCTTTAGCGACGATTATGGAGCATATTGGTGATGTCTCTGCTATTGGTGCCACGACCGGCCGTAACTATATAGCCGACCCGGGCTTGCACCGCACTTTGCTAGGTGACGGGATCGCGACCAGTTTTTCTGCCCTCTTCGGTGGCCCTGCCAACACTACTTATGGTGAGAATACGGGTGTTCTGGTTTTGACCAAGGTTTATGATCCCAAGGTAACCCGACTGGCCGCTTATTTTTCGATTATTCTTTCCTTCTTCCCGGTTGTGAGTACCTTAATTCGCTCCATTCCGGCGGCGACTATCGGTGGAGTTTCTTTGATTCTATACGGGACAATTTCAGCGATCGGAGCCAGAAATCTGGTTGAAAACAAGGTTGACTTTACCAAGAGCAGAAACTTGATTATCGCTGCCTTAATTCTGGTTTCAGCTTTGGGCTTTAACGCCTTAGGTGGCATAACTTTCGTTGTTGCCGGTGTTTCAATTCAATTATCCGGATTAGCTATTGCTGCGGTGTTGGGTGTTGTCCTAAACATGATTTTGCCGGGCAAAGACTATGTCTTCAGTGTGGAAGAGCCGCAGGATACGGGGGTTAACTTTTCGGCTGTGGACACCAGCCAAGAGGGTCGGTCAGGACATATAGAAAATTGATCAATTGATTCGTTTATAGGTTGAGGGAGGCTGCCTGATAAGGACAGCCTCTTTTTTGTCTGATTTTTTGATCTTTATGGGGTAAAAGTCACCGATTTGCAATTAGTTTGTAAGATTAGCATGATCAAATAGACTCCGTCAGCTGTTAAGATGCATGGGTGAAGGTGTGTATTTAATCAAAAGTGCAACCTTGACCATAGATAAAACCCATTACAAACCTTTTAAGAAGGGAATATGGGGGAGGGGAATATGAAGGTTTTAAACAGTAAGTTCTTAGCTGGTTTATTGACCGTGCTACTGATATTGACAAGTATCGGTAGCACTTCTTCAATAGTACTGGCTAAAGATCAGGAACCGGTCGCAGGTCCGGTCACGGGGGGGAAAACTGAAGACAAGGATGCTGTAAACCCAGAATTTGCAGTCGAAACACCTGCAACAGAGCGGTTAACCATACCTCTGATGGGACCGGAATCAACCGCTTCTGAGTCCGCTTCACTTGATGGCAAAACAGTTCAGCCATCGACTTCGAGCGGAATAAAAGGCCCCGCAGGTTCTGCTGTTACGGACCGACAGCTTGATGCCCAAAAAGGCAAGTTGACTTCGTCTTCAACAGACAAGCCGTCTTCTCCTACAGAGGTTTCAGTCAGGCCCGTCACCCTCAAAGATTTGGGTTTAGAGATTTCTTTTAAAGCAGAAGAAGGCGCTCTTCCAGAAGGAGCAGTTTTGCAAGTTGAGAAAGCTGAAAAAACTAAGTCACAGAAGGTAAAAGCTTCTCAAGTCGACACCGATGAACAGGTGATTTCGCTGGACATTTCTTTTCTTCTGACCGGTCAAAAGACTCAACCTAAAGCAGGTAAAAAAGTGACGCTCCAAGTGCAAGGCGACATCTTTAAGACGATGGAGCTTGTGAGCCTTGTGCATGAAGGGGAGGGACAGGATCAAGGTGAAAGCTTGACCTTTGAGCAAAATCGCGATACGGGTATGGTGACTTTTGTAGCGAGCTCTTTTTCACCTTTCCATTTTGTCCTGAGACAGAAGCCTAGTGCAGCAATTCACCTTGACGGGGCGGCCGGTAATGATGACAACGATGGTCTGACCAAGGAAACTGCGGTTAAAACGTTTGCTCAGGCCAAAGCTCTGGTCGAGGGCAATTCAACGATCAAGACGATCTATGTCCATGGAACGGTGACGATTGCCGGTGACGTTTCATTAGCAGATCGAGCAGATGTTGTCGTGCGTCGCGGCGAGAATTTTGCCGGCGATCTGTTCAAGGTGAATCCCAACACTGAAGCTAGCTTGAGCAATATCACTATGGATGGTGGATCAAAAAAAGTTGGCAACCCTCTTATTAGGGTAGATAGTGGCACCCTCAATATTAAAGAGGGGGCAGTACTGCAAAACAATTATGGCCGTTTTGGCGGAGTCATTTCTGCAACTCAGGCCAAAATTAAGATGACCGGCGGGGTTATTCAAGGCAACCAGGCCACCCAGGGTGGCGGTATTTACATCAGCCAATCAACGATGACCTTCAGCAATGGTAAAGTTCAAAATAATCAAACTTTTTCAGAGGGCCGCGATTATGGCTTTGGCGGCGGTATCGCGATCGATAATGGAAGCACCATAAATTTGACCGGTGAAGCTCAGATTATTAATAACGAAGCCGAGGGATCAGGTGCCGGTCTTTCTATTGGTGCGGATAAGGCAAGTAGTGGTATCAACACGCTCCAGATGACCGGCGGTATTATATCAGGGAACGAGTCAAGTTATTCCGGCGGAGGAATTTTTATTCAAGCTGGAACCTCGGACAATAATTATTCGGTTGGTCACATCTCAGCCGGTCAGATTACCAACAATAAGGCCTATAATCTCAAGGCAGAGTTTACTGGTGGCGGCATCTATGTTAATGGTATGCCGGATGAATGGACCGAAGGTGGAAAGACTTATTATCCCCATAATGGTGAGCTTTACTTGACTAATGTTCTGATTGAAGGCAATGATTCTTCAAGGATAGGCGACGGTTTGGCCGCTTGCCCTGTAGCTAAAACGAAAATTTATCTCCAAGATGGGGGCATTATCGCCGGCAATGGTATACCGGAATACGGAGTTACCGATATCCACATCAGCTCTGAGCAGCGCTTCGGCGTTCACTCAGGCAAGGCCTCAGAATACAAGATAGCTAGCCGTATGTTAGGTGGAGCCCCCTATAAGTGGATTAATTCTGCCGGTGTTCCCTATAAAGATGAAGAACTCGAGGGCACAGCTCCCTGGGATGATTGGATCAATTTTGAAGCCACAGGCGAAGTGAGTCCGGAGGCGAAGAAGCTGGCCAAGGTCCTTATCACCGGCAACTGGGCATATGGACGCGGCGGCGGCATCGGGTCTAACGGTACAGTCATTATCGGTACTGATGCGCCGAAAAAAGACCTGCAGGTCGTAAAAACCTGGTCCGAAGGCTTGACACCTGAAGAGATTGAAATAGAACTTCGGGGTAAAGTAGCTGATCTCGATTGGCTGGTAGAAAAAGTTAAATTGAATGCCGGCAATGGCTTTAGTCATGTGTTTCAGGACTTACCGGCCAAGATTTTGGGTCAGAACCATGAGACGACTTACTATATCAAGGAACTTGCCCAGGATAAGTACCAGGCTGAAGTTTCGCCGATAGGGCCGGCTCAGATGGACGACAAGCTGAGTTTCACCTTGGAATGGCCGATTCGTTATCTGAAACAGTCAGGACAAGACGATTATCCAGAGATTTACGCGGCCTATTGGAACAGGAGGAGCATCGATCCCGATTGCTGGAATTGGGGCGATTGGCGTCCGAAGGATTTTACTGCCACTTATAGCGTGCTTGATTCGACCGGCAATACGTTGGGTCAAGGCGAAATGAATTTTAAATATACCTATCAAGGTTATGAGCAATCTTGGCAGGGCAAGATTAACTTTTCCGGACTGCCGATTGATACAAAAAACTTGACAGTAGAATACTACGGTTCTGAAGAGGATAACTATATTGAATCCTGGCTTTTGGATTACAAGCTCTATCTTGAAAGAAGAGGCGATCAGACGGTCCTTAAAGTTCCTGATCTCAAACCGATGCTGAGATTCCCAGGCCCGGATCCGGAAAAAAGACAAGCACCGGTTAACCCTGATCAGGAGCCTG
>CAMXYS010000037.1 GCA_947253135.1 uncultured Clostridia bacterium | reverse complement strand
CTCGACGCTTGTCTGAAAAGCGCCAGCAGGCCCAGCAACTGTTTTCTTTAATGGACCAAGCCCGCCGGAAAAGGGTAGAAGCCGCAGCTCTTTTAGACCAACAGCAAAGTCTGCTAAAACGGCTGAAAGAAACAACGGGCGACCGGCAAAAGGAACTTGATGCCTACGGCCGGACAATGGCCGACTTGTCAGCTGCCCAAACCGATTTGGCTGACCGCAAAATGAAACTGCGTGAGCGGGTGGTGGAACTGGACAAAAATTTAAAGGCGTTACAAAGTCAGGAGCAACGGGAGCGACTGGCAACAGACCGTCACTTGGCCAGCTTGCAAGAGGTAGAGGCAGAGCTTCGGACCCAAAGTGAACGCACGGAGGCAGCGGACCATCTGGCTTCAGTCTACCGGACTGACTTAGAGAATCGGAAAAAGGAACTGGACCGGTTCGAGACTTCGTTTGCGGAAATAGAAAGAGAGCGCAAGACTAATCGCACTCTGTTTGTCACTGCTGAAGCAGAGCAAAAGGAGTATGCCGCTCAAATAGAAAGTCTGGATCAAACCTTGTCTGAGCTGGAAAACAAGCGGCGTCGACAGAGTCAACAGCGCGAGGGAGCAGTCCGTGCAGCGGAAGAGACGGCTGCTCTTTTGCAGAAGCTGACAAGTGAGCAGATCAGGCTGGAAGGTCGTTTAGACCGCTTGACCGAAGCCGGCAATCTAGCTAAAAACAGACTTTGGACTGAGTATGAACTCACATATTTAAATGCTGATGAATGGCGGCTATCAGAACCGGATGTGGCTGTTTTAGACCAGACAGTGAAGAGGTTGCAAAAGAAATTAAAGGAGCTGGGCAATGTAAATCCGCAAGCTTTATCAGAATATGATGAGCTCAAGGCCCGGTATGAATTCATGCGGGATCAGCAGGCGGATGTCGAGCAGTCTATGCAGGATTTGACCGCTGTTATCCGTGAGCTGACCGGCTCAATGCGAGAACAGTTCAACCGTAACCTAGAGGCCATCAATGAGCATTTCCAAAAAACCTTTGTGGCATTGTTCGGTGGTGGCCGCGGCGAGATTATTTTGCTAAATTCCGACGATGTGCTGACGGCAGACATAGAAATTAGGGCCTGCCCACCCGGCAAGAAATTGCAGAATATGCTGCTCTTATCGGGCGGTGAGCGCTGCTTGACGGCGATTGCCTTGCTGTTTGCTATTTTGGCCTTGCGCCCGACTCCCTTTTGTATTATGGATGAGGTTGAGGCAGCTTTGGACGACAGCAATATATTTCGTTTTACAGATTATATTAGCCGCTACAGCGAGGCCTCCCAGTTTGTATTGGTAACCCACCGCAAGGGGACCATGGAGGCAGCCGATCGCATTTATGGAGTGACAATGCCGGAACGCGGTATTTCTAAAATCCTATCTATGCAACTGGAAGAAAATTGAGAGAGAATAGACGGGTAAAGCAGACTCAATAGAGAAGAAGGGGCGTGGCATGAGTTTTTTTAAAAAATTTAAAGAGGGATTGGGCAAGGCCAGAGATTTTTTGACAGAGGGTGTGCGTAAAATTGCCTTGGGCATGGGACGCTTTGATGAAGATCAGCTGGATGAGCTGGAGATGCTCTTAATTCAAGCGGATATCGGAGTCAATAATGCCGACCGTATTATGACTGAGTTGAGGGCGGCAATCAAAACAGAGAAGGATGATTCAGAGGCCTTTGTCTTAAATTTTTTAAGACAAGAAATGCGCGCTGTTTTAGGTCCAGAAAGACATCTGGAATTACAAGATAATTCCTTGAATATTATTCTCCTGGTGGGTGTAAACGGCACCGGCAAAACAACGACAGCCGGCAAACTTGCCTTGCGCTATCAGAAGGAAGGGCGTTCAGTTGTTTTGGTCGCAGCGGATACCTTCCGAGCGGCTGCCATTGAGCAGCTGCAAATTTGGGCAGACCGGACCGGCAGTCCCCTGATTAGCCATGAAGAAGGCTCTGATCCGGCCGCTGTCGTTTTTGACGGTGTGGCCTCAGCCAAGGCCAGGGGGGCAGATGTCTTGTTGATTGATACGGCCGGGCGGTTGCATAATAAGAAGAACCTCATGGATGAGCTGGGTAAGATACGCCGGGTAATCGCCAGAGAGGCCGACGGTGCCAAGATCCAAACCTTATTGGTCATCGATGCAACAACCGGACAAAATGCTGTTTTACAGGCCGAAACCTTCACTGAAGTGGCCGAGGTGGATAATATTTGCATAACCAAATTAGACGGCAATGCCAAGGGCGGTGTGGCTTTAGCGGTAGCGGCTGCCACTGATTTGCCGATTGTTTTGGCAGGTTTAGGTGAACAAGCAGAGGACTTGGTTGATTTTGAGCCGGAGAGTTTCGTCGACTCTCTGCTGCCGTCTCCCGATAGCGGTCAAGCAGGTTGAATGATCATCTGTGGAGATGACGAGAAAGCGACCGAATCAAGACCTGTGCGGTTGAAATTCTACAGCAGACAATCGGATCGCAAAGGCAGCCCGATTAGGAACAAGGAGTGAGACAATAATGGATGGATATCTGATTTTAGCAGACGGAAAAACTTTTCGCGGGCATTTAAATCAAAGCATAGACAAGGTTTTGTGCCGAGTCGTTTTTAACACCGCAACCGTAGGTCATGCAGAATTAATCCAAGATCCGGCTTTGGCTGACCAGGGCTTGGTCTTAACCTTTCCGGAAGTGGGCAATCGTGGTTTGACGGCCCGGGAGGCCGACCGAAAACCGGCTGTCAAAGCCTTAATTGTCAGGCAACTTTATAACGGACCGGTTGAAGATAAAAAAGGCGAAGATTGGGTCGCTTATTGCCAACGCACCGGTCTGCCGGTCTTAAGCGGTGTCGACACACGCAGCTTGGCCGCCTACATTCGCGAAAATGGCATCATGAACGGTTTAATATGCAGTGAACATCCGACGCATTTTTCCGATATTCGCGATGAAATTATCAGTTTCAAGCCGGTTCCACCGGCCCGGCAGGCGACTGCGTCGGCCATCAGACGGCTTGGCGCAAGTGAAAATCCGACAGGGGCCCTGCTGGCCCTATTAGATTATGGGGTGGCCCCGGCATTTGTTGAACGTTTGCTCGAAGCCGGCTACCAACTGGCGCTATGTCCGCCTACATCTGCCCCGGAGGCGGTCTTATCAACCAAGCCTCGGGCGATCCTACTATCAAACGGACCTGACAGTTTTTTAGAGCACGAAGAACTCGCTTCTGCTTTGACTGCTCTGTTGGAAGAGGCACAGCGCCATGCCTGTCCGGTCATTGGGTTGGGCTTGGGACACCTGCTTTTGGCACAGGCTGAAGGACTGCGCATTACGCCACTGGAAGCCGGTAGCTCCGGTGGCAGCAGGCCGGTTGTCCGCCTGGCCGATGGCAAGATCTTGCAGGTTGTTGCCCACAATTATTTTGCAATTGATCCGGACAGTCTATCTGAAGAAGAACATGTTATCTTTCGCCACTTAAATGATGAGCTGCCAATGGGTATTTCCTATGCTGATGGCTTGTTTAAAGGTTATAGTTTTGACCCTACGCTATTAGTGGAACCGGGCGTTTCAGAATCAGTGACGCTGACTTCTTTTTTAGAAGGATAAAATAATGGACTTACATATCAATTTTTGGAATTATGCCCTGGAGATTGAAAAAGTCGGTTCCATTCGCAAAGCTGCCGAAAACTTGTTTATGGGGCAGCCTAACTTAAGTAGGGCCCTGGCTGAGCTGGAAGACAATATCGGCATCAGAATTTTTGAACGGTCTTCCCAAGGGGTCAGGCCTACCCCTGAAGGAGAAGAGTTTTTAATTTGTGCCCGGGCGGTCTTACAGCATATCAGTGCTGTGGAAAAACGCTTTAACCCTGCCTATCGGCAGACGAAAACCATGCATGTCCAAGTGCCGCGCAGTCGTTTTTCCAGTTTGGCTATGGCCAGGTTGATCAGTGAGATCAAACCGGAGGACAAAGCTGATATCCGCTGTGAAGAAAGTGTCTCCGCTGATTCAGTCCAAAATGTGATCAGGGCTAAGGTTAATTTGGCCATTATCCGTTTCCACTCTTCAGAGCATCTTTACTACCGACAGCTGTTTCATGAAAACAATATCCTGTTTGATGAAATTTGGCGTTATAACTATGTAGTAACCTTGTCCTCCCAAGATCCCTTGGCTGCCAAAGATGTCTTAACTCGGGCTGACTTACAGAATTATCGGGAGGTTGTCCACGCCCACCGAACTGCGGACCTCTTTCTACCGGATTCGGACGCCGGCGGCACAACAGGAACACTGCCGGCCAAACCGCAAATTTACGTCAATGACCGCTCCACTCAACTCGATATTATCCGCCAGGCTGGTCAAACCTTTATGTGGGGAGCACCCTTCGGCAACCCGGGCGAGGCAGAAGCAGGCTTGGTTCAGTGTCCTTTCAAGGAGGATGAGGCCATGCATTATATCGAGGGCAGCATCAGGCGACGGGTCTACAAGCCGACGGCCTTGGAAGAGCGATTTTTAGAAATTTTTGAAAACTTGGTGAAGCACATCAATGCGTGAAAGACGGTAAACATGAGAAGGGCCGGCACAGTGTGCCGGCCTGACTTGTAAGCAGTAAAAACCCCCGTCAAACCGGCTTTTGACCGGGTGTTAAGGACAGAGGTTTGCTGCGCTTTAAAGCGACTGATCAACTTATGAATTAGGTCTGTTCACTGTTTTTAAGCGCTCAATGGCCTCAAGACAGTCTTCGCGGCTGCCAAACGAGCTGATGCGGATGTAGCCTTCGCCACAGGCGCCAAAACCGGACCCGGGAGTTGTCACGATATATAATTCCTCCAATAGATAGTCGAAAAATTCCCAGCTGCTTTTTCCGGCCGGGGTTTCAACCCAAACATAAGGGGCATTGTCACCGCCGGAGACAGAAAAACCGGCCGCTGTGAGGGCTTCTTTTAGCAATCTCGCATTTTCCAAATAATAGGCAACATTGGCCTGACACTGGGCCTCGCCCGCTTGGCTGTAGGTGGCAGCAGCAGCCTTCTGAACTACGTAAGAGACACCGTTAAACTTGGTGGTCTGGCGACGGTTCCACAAATCTTTCAAGGCCACCTTGTCACCACTTTCAGTTGCTACTTTTAGGTCGGCCGGGACCACTGTGTAACCGCAGCGAAGACCGGTAAAACCCGCCTTTTTAGAAAAACTTCTAAACTCAATGGCACAGGTGACGGCACCGTCTATTTCGTAAATGCTACGCGGGAAGTCACCTGTCACAAAGGCCTCATAGGCCGCATCAAAAAGGATGAGGGCTCCATTTTTGTTGGCGTAGTCCACCCAGGCCTTGAGCGCCTCGTAACCAATCACAGAACCGGTCGGGTTATTAGGCGAACACAGATAGATCAGGTCGACCTGCCGGTCCGGCGGCAACGGCTGAAAGCCGTTTTCAGCCGTACAGGGTAGTTTAATAATATTGGCCTTGTTGCCGGCCATGATATTGGTATCGACATAAACAGGGTAGACCGGGTCTCCGACAGCTACTGTCAGATCGGGTCCGAAGATATCCAAAATGTTGCCTGTATCACTTTTGGCGCCGTCGCTGATAAAAATATCATCAGCTTTGATACAGCTGATTCCGCGTGCCTCAAAATCAGAGCGGGCGACCGCCTCGCGCAAGAAGACGTAGCCTTGTTCCGGACCATAGCCCTTAAAAGTTTCTTTATGGCCCATTTCATCAGCAGCCTCTTTTAAAGCAGTGACACAAACAGCAGGCAGGGGCAAGGTAACATCGCCGATGCCAAGTCGGATGATCTTTTTATCAGGGTGCAAGTCAGCAAAAGTCTGAACTTTTCTGGCTATATCTGTAAACAAATAAGATTTTTCCAATTCCAAGTAATGTTGATTGATGTGGATCATGTCAAACCTCCGTTATAATTTGCTTGAATTTCAGCCGGGGTGGTAGTTGCCGGTCCGTTTTCGGCTAATCCTTTTCATTGTATCATTACTTTAGAGCAGGGCGCAGAGTCGGTCGCCAGACGAACGGCTGAGTGTTATAATTTCACATTGTATTCTGCCCGGGACAAAGGAGAAATGACCATGTCGTTACGCTGTCAACTAGCCGTCTCAGTCGGCAAATTAGTGCGCTTTATGTTAAGGATTCTCGGCCGGCAAGCTTCAACCTTGCCAGGCCGGGTCACTTTGGCCTTACACCCCAAAGCTCTAGCCCAAAAGGCTGCGGCCTGCAGAATTGCAGCCGTCACCGGGACCAATGGAAAAACCACCACAACAGCCCTGATCACCAATCTGTTACAGGCTGCCGGCCGCCCTTACCACACCAACCGCTTTGGTGCTAACTTGGCCTCCGGCCTAATGACCGCCTTGTTGGACGCTAAGGCCGGTGACCTGGCTGTTTTGGAAGTCGATGAGGCGGCCCTGGCAGCCTGTGGACAGGACTTGGCGCCGGCTATTCTGGTGGTGACAAATCTCTCCCCGGACCAGCTGGACCGGTTCGGCAGCCTGACCAATATAATCAACCTGGTGGAAGTGGGCAGCCAGTCAGCCGGGGAGCTGGTCTTGTGTCTTGATGATCCCCATTCGCGAGACATAGGGGCGGGAAAGGATTGGCAAAAAAAGACTTTTTTCGGTTTGGCTGAGCGGGACAGAGCCAATCGAGCAATAGCTACAGGAGCTGAATCGGGCGATCAAACAGCGCCGGCTTTTTCCGCAAAAGCCCCGTCTGACAGCCGCCTAGTCTTGTACCGCCGTGAACAAATCATTTCTACAGGAGAAACCTGCACTGCCTGCCTACATCTAACCTGCCGGGGCTTGGGTGAGGCATGGTCCGACTTACAAGTCAAATTCCCCCTGCCGGGCGCTTACAATGCTGCCAACGCTGCCGCAGCAGTAGCGGCGGCAAGCGGTCTTGTGCCCGGCCTAACAGCAACTCAAATAGTAGGCGGCCTGGAGACAGCTAAACCTCAGTTCGGCCGCCTGGAGCGGTTGACTGCAGGTGAGCACAAGATTTGCCTGGTTTTAATTAAGAATGAAGCCGGTTTTAAGGCGACGGCGGAGATGTTAAGTGAACAAGCTGATTTAGGTGGCTTAATTTTTGTGATCAATAATAATCCGGCGGACGGAGAGGACATCAGCTGGTTTAGTACGGCCGGCGCCCACCGATTTTTGCCGGGCGATATCCCCTATGGGGCGGCCGGCCTCTGCCGCAAGGAAGTTTTTCAGATTTTGGCTGAAGAGCTAGCTGAAAGAACAGATCAACCACAGCTGACTTGTGCTGATGAAGCGGATGCGCTGCCACTGGTTGAAGCAATGTTGGCAGACCTCCCGCCCGGCAAAACACTTTATGTCTTACCTAACTACACAGCTATGATGACTTTACAGCCCGCTCTGCAGGAACGGTTCGGCTAAGCGGCTAGCTTATTCGATCAGTCAATCATTTGACCAAGGATCGCATTGCGGTTTGGGGCCTGGTGCACGAGGCAAGGCCTAAGGGGAGAGCAGAGGACAAAGTTTAAACATGACTGTAAAGAAAGGGAGCTTAGCAGCAGGCATGAGCGAAGAGAACAGGCTTCAAGATAAACCGGTTGTTTTGGTCACCGGTGCTTCCGGCGGGATTGGGCGGGCGACTGCCCGTCTGTTTGCAGAGCGGGGCTACCTCACTGCCCTGCAAAGCTGGCGCCACCCGGAAGCGGTTACAGACTTGTGCCGGGAAGCTTGTTTTGTCGCCGGTGCTCCCCTGTGTTTTCAGGTTGATTTGACAAAGCCGGAAAAACTTCAAAGTATGGTCGACACTGTTTTAAACAAGTGGGGCCGAATTGATGTGTTGGTCAACAATGCCGGCAGAGCCCAACAAAAACTTATCACGGATGTGATTGACCGTGAATGGGATGACTTGTTGGCCTTAAATCTGTCAGCCCCTTTTTATACTTGTCGCGCTGTCCTGCCTGATATGATTCGCCGGCAAACAGGCTGTATCATTAATATTTCTTCGATCTGGGGCAGGGCGGGAGCCTCTATGGAGGTGGCCTACTCCGCCACCAAGGCCGGTTTGATCGGCTTGACCAAGGCTTTAGCCAAAGAGGTAGGTCCGTCCGGAATCAGGGTAAATTGCATCACCCCGGGCGTGATCGATACGGCTATGAATGAGGACCTGCCCGATACGGTCAGACAGGACCTGGCCGACCAAACACCATTGGGTAGGCTGGGTCAGCCGGAAGAAGTGGCGGCCGCCATCTACTATCTGGCCTCTGCGGAGGCCTCCTTTATTAGCGGTCAGATCCTAGGGGTGGATGGCGCTTTTATTTAAAAAAATGAATTTGTTATAATTATAATTTGACCAGTTTAAGAAAGAGGAATAAAGAGAGTGAGTGGACGCACAACAAAACATGTTAAAACAGCAGAATTGGAGCGCCAACGATCTTATATAGAATCCGTGCGTGAAGCCATCGGGAACAGCCAGTCATATTATATCTACACTTATGGTTGCCAACTAAACGATAATGATTCAGAAAAACTGGCCGCTATTTTAACCGCTATGGGCTACTGTAAGACCGAAATCCCGGCTGAGGCCTCTATTATTTTAATGAATACTTGCAGCATCCGGGGCAATGCTGACCAGCGTTTTTTCGGCAATTTGGGCATTGTCAAAACCTTTAAAGATAAAAACCCGAATTTAATTGTCGGCGTCTGCGGCTGTATGATGCAAATTGAAGAGCACGTGGAGCGGATCCGCCAGAGTTATCCCTTTGTCGATTTGATTTTCGGCACTTCGGATATCCACCGGCTGCCGGAGATTTTACAGCGGCGCTTAAGTGGTGCTCGCCGTGTCTACGATATCAGTAATGAAGACCTGATTGTCGAAGGTGTACCGGTTCAGCACGAAAGGCGTTACCGGGCCCTGTGTACAATTATGTATGGCTGCAATAACTTCTGCACTTATTGCATTGTCCCCTATACCCGTGGGCGAGAGCGCAGCCGTAATAAGGATGCCGTCTTACAGGAATTGAAAGGCTTGGCTGAACAGGGTTTTCAAGAGGTCATGCTGCTGGGGCAAAATGTGAATGCTTACGGCAAGGATCTAGCGACGGACGGCAAGCCACTTTCCTTTGCTGAATTGCTGGACGAAGCGGCGACATCTTCAGGCTTGCGTCGCATTCGCTTTATGACCAGTCACCCAAAAGACATCAGTCCGGAACTGTTGACGGTTATGGCCCGACATAACAACATTGAAAACCACCTCCACTTGCCCTTGCAAAGTGGCAGCAACCGTATTTTGAAAAAAATGAATCGCCACTACACCAAGGAGCATTATTTGGATATTGTGCGCCGGGCTCGAATTTTAATGCCGGACATTTCCTTGACAACTGACATTATTGTCGGTTTCCCGGGCGAGACAGAAAACGACTTTGCTGAAACCTTGGCAGTGGTCCGAGAGGTAGCCTACAACAGTGCCTACATGTTCCAGTATTCGCCACGCATCGGCACGCCGGCGGCCTTGTCGGAACAACAGATTCCCGCCGAAATTGTAACCGAGCGCTTTAATCGTTTGGTAGAACTACAAAATCAGAATTCATTGCACTCGCACGAAAAGATGGTGGGGCGCACAGAAGAGGTGTTGATCGAAGGGCGGGCTGACCACCATGAGGGCCAGTTAACCGGCCGTAACTCCGCCAACCAGCTAATCAATTTTACCGCGCCGGCCGATTTATACGACAAGCTCGACCTGCCTCAGGGCAATGTCTCTGCTCTGGGCAATCATTTGGAGGGGAATTTTGCTAAGGTTTTAGTAACTGACGCCCGGATGTTTTCTCTAGTTGGAGAGCTAAAAGAAATTGAACTTTAGCTGAAAACTGACCGGTCAGCGGATTAAATTTTGCCAGCGGGGTGGGCCTCATTTAAAATAGATTACAGTTAAACATAGATAACCGGAATGGGAGTTGGGATGAGCACCTTCGGACCAGAATTAAAAAGATGGACGGACGACATAAACCGTGAACAATTGAGCCCTATGATGCGCCAATATGTCGAGCAAAAAGAAGCTTGGCCTGACTGCCTGCTTTTTTTTCGCCTAGGTGACTTCTACGAATTGTTTTTTGATGATGCTCTGGTGGCAGCTGAAGCTTTGGAAATCACTCTGACTTCACGTGACTGCGGGCTGCCGGAGCGAGCCCCTATGTGTGGTGTTCCCCACCATGCTGCCGACCAGTACCTGGCCCGTTTGATGGACCAAAATTACAAGGTGGCCATCTGTGAACAAATGGAAGATCCGGCTGAGGCCAAGGGTTTGGTGCTCCGCCAGGTAACCCGTGTGGTCACACCCGGCACGATCACAGACCTCCACAATTTAGACGAGACCAGCAACCACTATCTCGTCTCTGTTTTCCAGCAAAAAAAGCACTTCGGCTTAGCTGCAATTGACTTGACAGCCGGGCTTTTTGAAGCGACAGCTATTGTATTCGGGGACACCGAGCAGAAGTTAAGGTCAGAACTGATGCGCTTAAAACCGGCTGAAATTTTACTCAATCAAGCAGCCTTTGCTGCCGGTACGGTGCAGGATCTCTTGAAGGATTTGTCGGCTAACTTAACGGTTGTCGACCAGGATTCTTTCCGGTCTGATCCCTGGCGGGCCCATTTGCCAACCGATGAGAACCAGGCGGTAGGACGCCAGCTATGGGCCTCTGCCTCGGCCGGCCTGCTCAGTTATATAGCCAAAACTCAACAACAAATTCCGGACAACATAGGCCAGGTCACCGTTTATGACACAGCTGATTATATGGCTTTGGACCGCTCCGCCCGCCGCAATTTGGAATTGACTGAGACTTTGCGCGACCGCAAGCGGCAAGGCAGTCTACTTTGGGCGGTAGACCGCACGGTGACCGCTATGGGCAGTCGCCTGCTGCGGCGTTGGTTGGAGCAGCCGCTGTTGCGCCCTGCCGACATCAACTTGCGCCAGACGGCAGTTGCAGCCCTGAAAAATAATTTTATAGTCCGTCAGGAATTGAGAAAAACTTTAAAGGGAATGGGTGATTTGGAGCGCTTGACCGGTAAACTCTCCCTGGGGTCAGCCAACGCCAGAGACCTATTGGCCTTGGGCAACACCTTGACCCGCCTGCCGGCCATCAAAGAGCAAATTGGCGGTTTAGAAGCGCTCTATTTGACCCAACTCAATGAAGGCTTAGCGGAATTGGGTGAACTTTGTAAGCTGCTGGCCGGCGCCTTGGTAGAGGATCCACCGGTTGGCTTACAAGAAGGTGGGCTTATTCAACCGGGCTTTGACAAAGAGGTTGACCGGTTGCGCGAAGCCGATGTCAACGGCCGGCAATGGATTTTAGACCTGGAGGCAAGGGAGCGGGAAAAGACCGGCATCAAAAATTTAAAGGTCGGTTACAACCGTGTATTTGGTTACTATATAGAAGTGACCAAGAGCTACTTAAAAGCAGTGCCGGACCACTATATCAGAAAACAAACGCTGACGAACTCCGAGCGCTACTTCACGGAAGAACTAAAGGGGATGGAAGACACGATCCTGGGCGCCCGGCAGCGATCGATTGAAGTTGAATATGAGCTTTTCTGTCAGATTAGAAAGCAGGCCAAGGGGCAGGTGGAACAGCTGCTGGAAACGGCTCATAACCTGGCCGTTATCGATAGCTTGCAGGGGCTGGCCGAGCAAGCGGACCGAGCCCAGTATTGCCGGCCGGTTGTCGATGACAGCAGTACACTAGCCATTGATGCCGGCCGCCATCCGGTTGTGGAAAGAATGCTGGGAGACGGCGCCTTTGTACCTAACGATGCCTATCTAAATCAGGAGGACAGCCGCCTGCTTTTGTTGACCGGGCCCAATATGTCCGGCAAATCAACCTACATGAGGCAGGTGGCCCAAATTGTTCTGCTGGCACAAATCGGTGCTTTTGTGCCGGCCGAAGCAGCCCATATCGGTGTTGTCGACGCTATTTTTACCCGCATCGGTGCCTCTGATGACCTGGCCGGTGGGGATTCCACTTTTATGGTAGAGATGAAGGAGGTCGCCCTAATTTTGCAGGAGGCAACCCCGCAGAGTCTTTTAATCTTAGACGAGATCGGCCGGGGCACCAGCACTTATGACGGTCTGTCGATTGCTTGGGCAGTGATGGAGGCGATTACAGACAGTCAGCGCCTGGGCTGCCGGACTTTGTTCGCCACCCATTACCATGAATTGACAGAGCTGGAAGGAAAGCTTGAAGGAGTAAAAAACTATCATGTTGCCGTCGATGACAGCGGCACAGATATTGTCTTTTTACACCGAATTGAGCGAGGCCGATCGGATGAGAGCTACGGTGTGGAAGTTGCCAAACTGGCTGGCATTCCCCGCCGGGTGGTAGAACGAGCTGATGCCTTGCTTCACAGCTTAGAAAAAAACAAGGGTAAAACCGGTCCGCGGCAAGCAGCTCCCCGGGACATGGCAGGTCAACTTGATTTATTCTCGGCTTCTTTGTCGCTGCGAGCCTATGACGATATTATAGAAAAAATAAAAGCAGTTGACGTGATGAGCATGTCCCCCCTAGAAGCCCTTAGTTTTTTGGATCAGTTGCAAAAGGAAGCCAGGGAGGTAGCTGAGCAATGAGCAAAATAATTGTTTTAGACGCGGTCACAGCCAATAGTATAGCCGCCGGCGAGGTGGTGGAGCGCCCGGCTTCCGTGGTTAAAGAATTATGTGAAAATGCGCTTGATGCCGGTGCAGATGTTATTTCAATCACCATTGAAAGTGGAGGTATTAAGCGTATACGGGTGACGGATAACGGATCGGGTATGACCTTTGATCAGGCGGCCTTGGCCTTCCAACAGCATGCCACCAGCAAATTAAAAATCATTACAGACCTGGACAGCTTGGTGACGATGGGCTTTCGCGGTGAGGCCTTGCCTTCCATTGCTGCTGTTGCCAAGGTAGAACTGAAGACCAGGACGGCCGAACTGGCGGAGGGTACCCTCGTCCGGGTTGAAGGAGGGCGACAGGTTCAGCACCGAACTTGCGGTGCGGCTGTCGGCACTACAGTCACAGTAGACTCACTGTTTTATAACACACCGGCTCGCTATAAATTTTTAAAAAAAGACACGACAGAGGCGGCCCGGGTGACTGATGTGGTGGAGCGGCTGGTTTTGGCCAGACCGGATGTGTCTTTTCGCCTGCTTAACAATGGGCGCCAAATTCTTCATTCTCCGGGCAATAATGATTTGGCCAGTGCCATCTATAG
>CAMXYS010000036.1 GCA_947253135.1 uncultured Clostridia bacterium | reverse complement strand
ACCGGTGGCGAATCGTCGGCAGCGTCAGATGTGTATAAGAGACAGGTTTTATACTCCGGCGCCCTCGTTTTTAATGAGATGTTCGGCATCGATAAGGCCCTCGGTGTCTCTCCCCTGGCCGGTGTCGCTGTAACAGCTACCCTGATCGGGATCGCCGGTGCTATTTACGCTATTTTCGGAGGCCTCAAGGCGGTTGCCGTATCAGACACCGTCAACGGCGTTGGCCTCTTGATCGGCGGTATACTGCTGCCTGTCCTCACCCTTTTCTTAATTGGCCAAGGTCACTTTACAGAAGGTATTAGAAGCCTGCTGGAAGTCTTACCCGGCGATAAATTCAATGCTGTCAACCCGGTGAATGCAGCCCCGCCGATGATCCCCTGGCCTGTCCTCTTTACCGGCATGGCTGCTAACAACATGTTCTACTGGTGCACCAACCAGTCAATCATCCAGCGCGCACTGGGGGCAAAAAGCTTGAAAGAAGCTCAAAAAGGCGCCCTCTATACCGGGCTGCTGAAGCTCCTGACCCCCCTATTCATCACCAGCTGCGGGCTTTTGGCCTACTACATGCACGGGCAAGGGCTCTTCTCACCGGGGCAGACCCAGGCCTTGACCAACAATGCTGACATGGCCTACCCGGCCTTAATTATGACGGTCTTGCCCAAGTGGCTCTTAGGCTTCTTCGCCGCCGTTTTATTCGGGGCTATTCTGTCGTCCTTTAATTCGGCTTTGAACAGCTCGGTCACCCTCTACACGCTGGACTTGCACCGGCCCATGTTCAACCCTCAGGCATCGGACGAGCACATGGTCAAAGTCGGCAAGCGCTTCGGCACTATTTTGGCCATAGTCTCCATCGCTGTAGCCCCGGCTGTCAGCCTGGCTCCCACCGGCCTGTACGACTTTTTGCAATCTTGTTTCGGCTTCTACAGCATGCCCATCCTGGCCTCTGTCATCATCGGTATTTTCAGCAAACGGGTCCCGGCTATCGCGCCCAAGATCGGCCTGATCAGCCACGTCGTGCTCTACTCAATTTCTTTCTTCATACCGGCCCTAAAAGGTGTGCACTACCTCTATATCCTGTTTGCCTTGTTCGTCTTTAACTTGGTCTTGCAGTTGGTGATCGGCAAGATCGCCCCCCTACCCGAGCCTTATATAATTGAAGACAGCAAGGTGGTTGACACCACCCCCTGGAAACATGCCAAACTGTTTGCCGCCATTGTGATGTTGCTGATTGTCTGCATGTACCTGGTCTTCTCGCCCATCGGCCTAGCTCGCTAAACGCAAAAATAGAGCTTGACTGAAAGTCCGGTCAAAAGGGAACAAGAAAGCTTTCCCCAAGCTATCGGCAAACCGGTTAACCACAAAAAACCACCTGCTCCAAAATGATGAGCAGGTGGTTTTTGTTTTGCACCGATCGCTTGATGATCACACACCGGTTTGTCTGACTGCGGATCCGCTGCCGGCCTACTGTAACCGGTCAGCGCAGCCCCATTGTGTTATAGGGCGGTTGCGGTTGTTGAGGTGTCTTCCTAAGTTGGTCGGCACCGATGGTGTAAAGCACCGGTAAGACCAGGCCGATCAAAGCCATAACAATATTGGCACCGTTGACAATGCCGAAGATGACATTAATTGCCGCCAAAGCGAGGATAATGGTACCAAGTGTAAAGCAAAATGAACCCTTGAACGGTTTATCGGCATTTCTGATGCCCACAATGGCCACAAAGATTTGAAAGCCGCAAGTTATCAGAGTAATAATGCTAGCCACGATGAACGTGCCGGCCAGTGAGCCCACTACACTCATCATACTAAAACTGCCAAACAAGGCGATTAAGCCCATAATGGCACCAATTCCCCCAAAAATAACCATGATGATCGACACTACAAACAGCATCATATTCCTTTTTACCATGCACTCCTCCTTAATTGTCAGTTGCCGGTTCCTCGAATGAATAACCACTCTTTAACCAGCCTAAACACCGTCAGTCTAACCCAGGGGAGGCTAAATGACAATTAGAGAATTTTTAAAGCAAGGTTAGGGAATTTTAACATTAAGAAGAATGGCTATCCGCCTCACCGTCTTCTTCATCAAAGGCGATGTCCTCTAGACGCACCCCAAAGTAGCGTGCTACTTTGGCAACCTTCCCGATGGCGACACGGGAAATGTCTCGTTCCCAGGCATTATAGGTGGTTGTGCTGATCTTAAGATCCGCGGCTGCTTTTCTTTGTGTTACATTTTTTCTAGCTCTTAATTCTCGTAAGCTGAATTTCATAGCCCCTCCTGCAGGTCTTTTAATACGAGGGCACCCACTCCCTTTCTCTATATATGTTTTTGTTATGTATCATAGTTGAATTTAATTCATGTTTCAACTTTAGAGATTCTCTTTTAATAAACGTTGGAAAAAAATCCTGAATTCTTGATTTTTATTTTCTCTCAAGCAGGATTTGTCTCTTTGGTCTTAATGATTGTGTTAATATCTTAGATGATTGTTTCAATTTATCTATCTTTAGGAGGGGATATGTCCGTCTTTGGAAAAAACATTCGTTATTTGAGGCGGAGTGCTTTCCTAACTCAAGCTGATCTGGCCCGGTCCTTGGGATACAAGTCCTATACCACGATTCAAAAATGGGAGGGTGGACAAGCCTTTCCTCCTATAGCAACTTGTATTAAACTGGCCGATCTTTTTACTGTTTCACTTGAAGAACTCCTGCAGCAAGATCTGGAAGTCCTTGGCCAACAGGCTGCAGCAGAAAGCGAGCAAGCCTATCAGGCGGAAAAATCCGCTGCAGCAGGGACTGACTCCGACCGCAGATAAACCCCAAATAAGTAGGTGAGACTTCCGTTTCCCCCTTATTTGCGCCATTTTTCCGGTGTTTCTTCCCTTTTTCTGACGCTTATGACTGTCTGATCAGATTTTCGTTACAAACCTTTTACCTTTTAAAACAGGAATAGCTGCCCCCTTATGTTAGACTTTTTTTAATCAAATACAGATTTAATCATTAAGAGGAGTAGGCATCTGCATGGAACGATACTGCTTTTATTGCGGGAAAAAGCTACTGCCCGGAGAGCGTTGCGGCTGCCGTTATGCCCAGCAAAGGCAGCAAGAATTTAAATCAGACGACTACGTGAGGTCTGGCCGGGACAGTTCAACAGCAAAGGCAACCACCAACCCACAGGGCGCTGATGAGGACAATTCCACCGCCGGACATCGGACGACTGCTGATTCCGACCAAAAGGCCGCCGGACGGACCAAAGAAAAACAAAGGCGAGCCGCCCGTTTTACCGATTTTTTCACCGGTCGAAAAAAGCAAGGGAACCGGTCAACCCGAAGCAAGGGCAAGCGGGCTGAAGCGGCCGAAAATAAAGGTACCCAAGGCGGGCAAAACAAGGGCAGGTCCTTCTTCCAACAAGCTTTCGTCCGCGGCAGAGAAACCGGCAGACTGCCCCTAAGCCGGCTGTTGCAACTGCTGTTGCGCCAGCCGTCGGCAGCTCTCAAGGAAACAGCCGAGCTGCCCCTTGCTTGGCTCGCCGGCCTGCAAGTAGTTGAGGCAGTCCTTTATTTTTCCTTAGGCAGTCGTATTGTCAGCAATACTAACCTCGGCACCTGGCTCATTTTTGCCACCCTTCGCTCGGACAATAAGCTGAACATGGGTGGTATTTACCTCTTTTTAGCCCTGGCTGCCATCCTCTTGTCCGGCTTGAACTTGGCCACGCGCGGCATCAGCTACAAATTAGTAGCCGGTCGGCCACCGCGACACTTAAGCCTCTCCTTTAAAGATCATTTTCGAGCTCTGATCCCCGGCTCTTTCTATTACCAGCTCTTTTTACTGCTGGCCAACGGCTTTGCTTTCGGCACCGGCATGGTTGGAGCCGCTATGGTGATAACCGGCTTAGGCGTTCGCTTTTTAGTTGATTTCAAAAGCCAGCAAACTATATTAAAAGCGGACAGTGATCAGTTTTTTTGGCGAGCACTCCTGGCTCTGGCTCTGCAATTTATTTGCCAAGCCCTGCTTTGTCAATTGCTTTTGCCCAACGTTGTCAGTTTTAACTTCCACCCCTTGGTTTAAGCTACAGCAATTCGTTTTAAAAAAGCAGCTGCCGGTAATTGTTCCGGCACTGCTTTTTTTAATCAATTAAGAGGCTTGTTTTCAAATCAAACTATTTATTCAGCCCTACTGTTAAGCCAGTTGACAGCCCAAGCTTCATCAACTACCGGCCATTCATCGTCCAGCCCGGGCAAGTCTGCCTGCAAGGCAGCTTCCGCCCGCAGGTAAACAGCTGTTTCTACCTCCAGCGTGTAGGCAGCTTTTTCTTCTGTGTTGACATTAAATAAAAAAGAGCGATCACCGGCCGCCAAGAAATAGAGGTCAGTAAAATTAATGCCCTCGTCCTCACGGTAACGATTTCTCAAGGCCACTTTTACAACCGCTAAAATCCGGTCATCCAAACCGGCAGACAAGACGTGCACCTTCTCCAAAAGGTCATTGATACTGTGGACCAGACGCAACCGCCAGGGCTTATTTCCCGCCCCGTCCCGCTGCTTTTTAATACTGTCCACCAGGTCAGTTAAAGCTTTCATCCACTCAGCTGAAACGGTCTCACCAGGATGATAAAAAATAGCCGTTGCCTGAGGGCGATCCAGGTACAAGCAGGGCCTGCTGACAGTAAGCAGGTCGCCACACATCTCACAGGTATAGGTGTGTAAATCCTTTTTCAGCAAGCGGTCTTTTAGATCGGGATCCGCCGGCACATCCACAACATCCCAGACGACTCTGTTCTCTTCGTGCAGGCAACGCGGACAGGTTTGCAGTTCATAGTGAAAACGGGTCAATGGCTCCATTATTCTTTCCTTTAAATTAACCACCCAGATAAGCAGCCTTAATGCGCTCGTCAGTCAGCAGACTCTTCGCCTCACCGCTCATCACGATCCGTCCGGTCTCCAAGACATAACCTCGGTCAGCTACGGAGAGAGCCAGCTGAGCATTTTGTTCCACCAGCAAGATGGTCGTGCCCGTCTCATTAACATCTCTAATAATCCGAAAAATTTCTTGTACTAGAAGCGGTGACAAGCCCATCGACGGCTCATCTAACAACAATAGGCGGGGGCGGGACATCAAAGCTCTGGCGATCGCCAGCATCTGCTGCTCCCCGCCGGAAAGTGTCCCGGCCGGCTGTTGTTGCCTTTCTTCCAACCGCGGGAAACGTTTATACATTTCTTTGACATCCGCTTGAATACCGGCCTTATCGTCCCTGGTGAAGGCACCCATCTCTAAATTTTCTCGGACTGTCAGGCTGGTGAAAATTCGCCGTCCCTCCGGCACTTGAGCCAAACCGTCTGCCAAAATTTTGTAGGCCGGTTTTTTAGTAATATCTTCACCCTGATAATTAACCTCGCCATCTTTGGCCTTTAACAGGCCCGAAACGGTCTGTAAAATAGTCGTTTTACCCGCTCCATTGGCCCCGATTAAGGTGACAATTTCGCCTGTCTCGACCTCGAAATCAATGTCCTTGACCGCATGGATCGCCCCATAATAAACATTTAAATTTTTAACTGACAACAGCATCCGGATCCCCCTCACTGCCCAAGTAAGCCGCAATCACATCAGGATTTGCCCGCACTTCGTCCGGTGTCCCCACCGTTAAGATGCGCCCGTAATTGAGCACAATCAGCCGAGTGCAGATCCCCATGACCAGATTCATATCATGTTCAATTAAAAGGACCGCGATCCCAAACCGGTCTTTGACCAGACGAATTGTATCCATCAACTCTTTGGTTTCCGTCGGATTCATTCCCGCAGCAGGTTCATCCAGCAGCAAAAGTTTCGGTTCAGTTGCCAAAGCTCGGCAAATTTCCAGCTTTCTTTGTTGGCCATAAGGTAGGTTGCCGGCCTCTAAACCGGCCACATCAGCCATGCCGAAGATCGCCAAAAGTTCCATGGCCCGCTCGCGTTCTTGTCGCTCCTCACGCCAGTATCTCGGCAGACGCAACAAGGCGGTTCCAAGGCCGTAGTTACCCTTTTGGTGAAAGCCCGTTTTGACATTTTCAACGGCCGTCATGCCGTCAAACAGGCGAATATTTTGAAAGGTGCGAGCTAAACCGGCCGTCACCGTGCGGTAAGGCTTAAGTCCAACGGTCGACTTCCCATTCATTCGAATACTGCCGGTCGTCGGTTCATAGACATTGGTCAACAGGTTGAAAACAGTCGTTTTACCGGCGCCGTTCGGCCCAATGAGGCCAACAATTTCATTGGCATTGACCGAGAAACTGACTTCGCTTACAGCCTTAAGGCCACCGAAGGTAATCCCTAAATCTTCCACTTCTAATAAAGTCATGCTTACCTCCTCTCAACTTGTTCAGCCTGATTGTGCCGGCGGAACAAACGGCCCAGGACCTTGTAGGTCAGCTCCTTGCGGCCAAACATTCCCTCCGGACGGAAGATCATCAAGATGATCAACAGAATGGCGTAAATCAGCATCCGATACATAGAGAAGCTGCGCAGCAGCTCCGGCAATAAGGTTAACAGCAAGGCCGAAACGATTGATCCGGTAATCGAACCCATACCGCCAAACACCACCATCACCATGATGTCAATGGAGTAGTTGTAGTCAAACTTTTCCGGTGCCAGGGTGCCCTGATAATGGGCTAAAAGTCCACCGGCTAAGCCGGCAAACATGGCGGAGATCACAAAGGCAATCATCTTATATTTAAAGGTGTTAATTCCGGTCGCCTCAGCGGCGATGTCGTCATCCCTGATTGCTAATATAGCCCGTCCGTGACGACTGAACATGACCGTAATGATACCCAACAGACTTAGAGCAAAGCAGATATAGACTGCCGGGAAAGTAGTCACCCGCTCGATACCGGACAAGCCCAGAGCCCCGCCGGTAAAGGGCAAAGTACGGATAACCACCTTGATAATTTCACCAAAGGCCAAGGTAATAATGGCCAGATAGTCACCCCTGAGGCGCAAGGCAGGGATGCCGATCAGACCGCCGGCCAAACCGGCCAAAACCATGCCAAGCACCAGGCCGAGGGGAAAACCAAGGGCGATCGGCAGTCCTACGTTGCCGGTAAAGAGGGCTGCCGTGTAAGCCCCCACAGCCATAAAGCCGGCATGTCCCAGGCAGAGTTCACCCAAAAAGCCGGTCGCTACATTCAGGCTAAGCGTCAAAATAATATTGATAAAGACTTGAATCAGCATGCCGGTGTAATAAGTGTTCAGAACACCTGCCGAAATAAGACCCTGCAGGAGGGCGAAAAGCGCCACAATAACGACCATATTGGTGCAATAAAGGCGCGTCAAGCGCCGGCGTTCTCCCGCCTCCGCTGTAGCTGTTTTTATCTTTGTTGTCGACATGGGAGACCTCCTTATACCTTCTCACGGCTATTTTTGCCCAAAAAGCCGGAAGGTTTAACTAAGAGAACAATGATCAGGACAGCAAAAACAACCGCATCTGACAGGGCCGAATAGGCGGAGGGAATGAAGGCCTTGGTCAGGGCCTCAATGATGCCCAAGATAAAACCGCCGACCATGGCTCCCGGAATCACACCAATACCACCTAAAACAGCTGCAATAAAGGCCTTAATACCCGGCAGAGCACCCATATAAGGGGTCACTTGCGGGTAGGCCATACAATATAAAAAGGCGGCAAAAGCGGCCAGGGCTGACCCGATCGCAAAAGTAATCGAGATTGTGGTATTGACATTAATACCCATCAACTCGGCTGCTCCGGTATCTTCTGAAACCGCCCGCATGGCTGTACCGGTCTTGCTCTTGCTGATAAACACCTGCAACACAACCATCACAATAACAGCTAGAACAATCGTTAAAACCGTAGCTAAATTGATGGTGTTCTCGCCGAGCTGAAAGCCGGGCAGGTTGCTGGTCAGATCCGGAAAGGTTTTGGCACTCGAAGAAAAAATCAGCATGGCGGCATTTTGTAAAAAGAGACTGACACCAATGGCTGTAATGAGGGCCGACAGGCGGGAAGATTGCCGCAGCGGCTTATAGGCAATCCGTTCAATCAGGACGCCCAAAACAGCTGTCACCGCCATCGCGATCAGCAGGGCCAGAACCGGGTGCAAACCGGCCTGCATACTGATCAGAGCAAGATAAGCACCCACCATCATCAGGTCACCATGGGCAAAGTTAATCAACTTAATAATTCCATAGACCATTGTATAGCCCAAGGCGATCAAGGCATAGATAGAACCGATCTGAAGCCCATTAAATAATTGAACCAAAAAATACATGGCTGTCCTCTTTATTTCGTTAACAATAAAACTCCCACAACGATTTTAACGCCGTGGGAGTCGGTCTGCCCGGTCAAAAGCAGCTACTTGCAGAATTTGTGACGGCTAAACCGCCGCCCGCAAACTTACTTGCTCTCCGGCTCTGTCTTTGCTTCCAATTCATAGCGACCATCTGTCACTCTGATATAGGAGACCGTCTTGATGGGGTTTCTATCTTCATCAAAAGCAAAACTACCGGTGATGCCGGAGAAGTTGACCTTTCCTAAAGCATCGACCACCTTGGCCTTGTCCTTACTACCGGCTTCTTCAACTGCCTGTTTCAACAAAAAGACGGAGTCATAGCCCAGAGCAGAGAAGGCAGTGGGGTCTTCGCCGTAAGCCTCTTGATAGTTAGTGACGAAGGTTTTAATTTTCTCATCAGGATCATAGAGCGAGTAGTGGTTGGAGAACAGAACGCCGTCCGCTCCCTTGGGATCATCTTTAAATTGGCTTAAAATACCGTCCCAACCGTCACCGCCGGCCACCGTTCCGGTAAAGCCGACCGCTTGAAGCTGGCGTAAAATAAGGGCGTCCGTCTCGTAGTAGGCGGGCACAAATAAGACCTCCGGTTTATTGCCTGCTATCTTGGTCAGCTGGGCCTTAAAATCAGTGTCTTTAGAGGCAAAACTCTCCTCATTGGTCACGGTTATGCCGTTTTCCTTAGCCCGGCTGACAAAGGCCTCTTGCAGGGCAACGGAATAGTCGTCACCGTTGTCATACAATACCGCTGCGGAACCGACACCTTGTTGCTTCAAATAGTCAGCCATAGCCGTACCCTGGTAGTGGTCGGTAAAGCAGGTCCGGAAGACCGTCTCGCCCTGCTTGGTAATGGGGTCAGCCGTGCCCGTAGGTGTAATCATCGGCATCCCGTCTGCTGCAGCCCTGGTCGCCACTGCAATGGAGGGCTTAGAGGTGACATCGCCGATTAAGGCGTCAATATTGTAATCACTGACGAGACGGCCATAAGCATTGGTGGCCTCTGTCACATCGCCCTTTTCATCCAAGACGTGATATTCGATCTGCTGGCCATTGATACCACCGGCCTCGTTGATTTCTTTGACAGCCATTTCAATACCGTTGTTGGTGCTGATGCCATAGACGGAGACATTGCCCGTCAGCGGTGCCAAGCCGCCCAACATAAATTTATCGCCGGCCGCCTCGCCACTGCCGCTCTTTTGGCTACCGCCACTGCCACCGCAGCCTGTTAGCAAAGCACTGCCGGCCATAACCGCCGCCATCAACAAGCCGATAAGTTTATTTTTCATGTGACTTCCCCCTTTAAAAACGATTAACATTGCAATCATATCGAAAATCAAAACTAATGTCTATGCAGTAAATCTTAAGAAAAGAATCACAAAAGGGCACCTTTTAGGTGCCCTTCTGTTTCCGGTTGGTCTTTTTATAATCGACTGTCGCAAGCTCACATGGAAATCAGTTCTTCTACGCCAGCGTAGTCCTTTTTGTTGGACACTCGGATCTCTCCGTCTTCTGTTGTGACTACTGCTGTATCACCTTCTTTAACCAGGCCATCCAACATAGCCTCAGAGAAGCGGTCCTCGACCGAGGCTTGAATCTCTCTTCTGAGCGGTCGGGCGCCGTAAAGCGGATCATAGCCTCTTTGGGCCAGCAAGAGCTGGGCTTCATTAGTGACCTCAAGGCCGATACCGATAGCTTCAGTCCGGCGGGCAAACTGCCGCAGCATAATACCCACAATTTTCTCCATGGCCTCGCGGTCCAACATGTGGAAGAAGACTGTTTCATCAATTCTGTTTAAAAATTCCGGCCGCAGGGTCTTCTTGAGTTCTGCAAAAACAACTTCTTTGGCCTCTTCATAAGAGCGGCCACCGTACATATTTTGATCTTTTTCTTGCTTGTCACCCTCTTCAGTGCTGCCGGCAGCGCCAAAGCCGATGGGGCGCCCTTCGCCGCCCGTGAGCAAGCGAGCCCCGATATTGGACGTCATGATAATCACGGTATTTTTGAAGTCTACCGTCCGACCTTGTCCATCCGTCATCCGACCGTCATCCAGGATCTGCAACATCACGTTCATCACATCCGGGTGCGCCTTTTCAATTTCATCGAAAAGCAGGACGGAATAAGGGCGCCGCCGCACTTGCTCGGTCAGCTGGCCACCTTCGTCGTAGCCTACATAACCCGGAGGCGAGCCGATCAGCTTACTGGTTGAAAACTGGTCCATATACTCAGACATGTCAACCCTGATCAAGGCCTCTTCCGATCCGAACATGACCTCGGCCAAGGCCTTCGCCAGTTCGGTCTTACCGACCCCGGTTGTGCCCAGGAAGATAAAGGAGCCCGCCGGCCGTCCCGGATCTTTTAAGCCCAAGCGGCCGCGGCGAATGGCCCGAGCGACAGCGTGAACCGCTTCATCCTGCCCGATTACCCGCTGCTTTAGTTCCTCCTCGAGGTTGCGTAGGCGCTCGGTGTCCGTCTCGGTAATTTTTCGGACCGGAATGCCCGTCCAGGACGCCACAATGTCAGCCACATGGTCTGCCGTCAAGACATTGCGGCTGGTATCCCTGTCTTTTTGTTCCCGGGTCTCAGCCTGCTTCAACTCTTCTTCCAAGCGAGTTTCTTCTGACCGCAATTCAGCTGCTTTTTCAAAATCCTCGCGTTCAGCCGCTGCCTTCTTCTCCGCCGTCACCGTCTCCAGTTTAGCGGTCAAATCTTTCACCTCATCCGAATCGCCCACCAAGCTCATGCGCAACTTAGCCGCTCCCTCATCGATCAGGTCGATGGCCTTGTCCGGCAAAAAGCGGTCGGTGATGTAGCGCGAAGACAGGTCGACAGCTGCCTGGACGGCCTCATCCGTAATTCTGACACCGTGGTGGGCCTCATACTGGTCTTTCAAGCCCTCTAAAATCCTGACGGCATCCTCCGGGGTCGGTTCCGCCACCATAACGGTTTGGAAACGGCGCTCCAGGGCCGCATCCTTTTCAATGTTTTTACGGTACTCGTCAATAGTGGTTGCACCGATCATCTGCAACTCACCCCGGGCTAAAATCGGTTTAAGGATATTGGCGGCATCCATGGCCCCCTCCGCAGCGCCAGCTCCGACGATCGTGTGCAACTCATCAACAAACAAGATGACATCGCCCGCTTCCATCGCCTCATTCAAAGCATTTTTTAAACGCTCTTCAAATTCACCTCTGTACTTCGCTCCGGCCAACATACCGGCCACGTCAAGAGCTATCACCCGCTTGTTGCGCAAAATTTCAGGCATGTCACCGGCCACAATCTTCTGGGCCAAGCCTTCAGCAATTGCCGTCTTACCCACACCCGGCTCACCGATCAAGACCGGGTTGTTTTTGCTCCGGCGGCACAAAATTTGCATAACCCTCTGAATTTCTTCATCACGGCCGATAATAGGGTCAAAACGTTTTTCCTTGGCCATAGCGGTAAAATCTCGGCCGTAGGTGCTGAGCGCGGACTCTTGACCGCCTCCGCCGGCCTGGCCGGCCTGAGCCGCATCATTGCCGCCGGCTACTCCGCCGGGCACGCCCAGCCCAAAGGCGTTCAAAAGATTTTGGGCCAATGACCCACCGCCACCGGCGGTTTGGCTGCCCTTGCGCAAGTCCACAAACAGGCCGCGCAGGTCAATTCCCAGCCGCGACATCAGGCGAATCGCCAAGCTTGAACCCTCGCGCAGGATCCCGATCAGAATATCCTCCGGCTCAATGGCACTGCGGTCCGCCTGCCGCAACTCATAATTGGCCAGTTCCAAAACTCGCTTTGTGCGCGGAGTAATAGAACTTACCACCTGCTGCATATCCAGGTCAGCCGTATCCGGTCTGGCCCCGGGCTCCCGCTCATGTACTTGCTTTAACAAGTCCTCCATCTTGTCCGCAGTCATGCCTCGTGCAGACAAACTTTCAAAGGCCGGACCTGCACCTTCCAGCACGATACCGGCGAGGACGTGCTCCGTGCCGATATAGTCTGCACCATAGGCTTGAGCCTCCGCATAAGCCCGCCGTAAAACATTTGCTGCCCGATCCGTAAATCTCATCATCATATCTCATCACACTCCTTTGTGTTTTTTTCTTTGTCTTTCAGTAACGCTCTAATAATAGTTGCTCGTTCAACATCTCTCTCCGGTGCTTCCAGTAAGTGACCGGCACGTTGCTGCACCGAAGCCGGTCCCAGCGCCGCCAGCAAGCCTTTGATATCCTTGGCATCCAAAAAATCAAACAGACCGATTTCGACACCCAAAGCCAGGTCTGAGCAAGCATTTAAACCTTCTTGTCCGGTCAGCCGCCTGGCTGTTGTCAGCAGGCCATATTGTCGCCAGAGCCGATCTTCTAAGGCCAGCCCACCTTGTTCTTTAAGTTCTTGGCGTACTTGCCGCTCCAGGCTGATGACCCGGTCTACAATCATCTCGGTTTCACTTAAGATGTCCCCTTCTGTCAAGCCCAGGGTAACCTGATTCGAGATTTGGTAGAGGCAGCCGTCAGCTCGGCTGTGCTCGCCATAGGCTCCCCGCAGAGAGAAGCCGATTCGCTCCAGTTGCTGCTGCAGAGAGGTCATCTGTCGGGTGGCCGTCAGACCCGGCAGGTGGACCATGGCTGACGCCCGCATGCCGGTGCCTGTGTTGGTCGCACAGGCTGTCAAAAAACCAAATTGCTCGTCATAGGCTGTAGGCAATTTTTCTTCTAAGAGAACAGCCATCTCTTCTGCTCTTTGGTAGGCCTCTTGTAAATCAAGTCCAGGGGCCATCGCCTGAATCCGGATGTGGTCTTCTTCACCGATCATCACTGAGACAGCCTCGTCAGTGCTGATCACCACCCGGCCCGGCTGGTTCGCCCCACTGCCACAGGCCTTTTTCAAGTCTTCGCTGATCAGTCTTTGCTCGACCAGAACACCGGCTGTCAAATCGTCCAGGGCCTTCAGGTCCAAATCTCTGTATTGTTTCGGCATGCGGTCATTGGCCTGAAAGATAGCGTCGCGAATTCTTTTAAATAAATCAGCTGCCGCTTGGGGATCAAGATCGGCTGTGAAGGCGTGCCCGGCCACATTGCGAGCCAGTCTGACTCGGCTGGATAAGACCACATCGCTGTCCGGTCCTGTTTCTAAGTACCAGCTCATGCTTTTCCCTCCTCACCTGTTTGTGCTGCACTTCCTGTCTGTGCTTCACTTCCTGTTT
>CAMXYS010000035.1 GCA_947253135.1 uncultured Clostridia bacterium | reverse complement strand
AATCAAGGGGATGGGGCCCTGCGACCGGCCTTCTCAGCCCCTCAGCACAATGAGTTGACGGAGCAAATCAGCCGCTTATGTGCCATCCGACGGGAACGGCGGGCTCTGGCTTATGGCGATTTTAAGGTGCTTCACTTAAACAATGAACAGCTTATTTTTCAGCGCAGGGTCGCAGGGGAGCGGCTGATGACGGCGATCAATATGGCGGACTGTCCTCGTCGCATCGATTTTGACGCCGGTTGCGGCCGGGCGGAAAATTTATTGACCGGCCAATGGAGAGACTTTGGCGGTGGCATCGAGTTGCCGGCTGGCAGTGCTGAAATTTGGCTGGCAGAAAATTAGCAGCTTTGCAGCTATTTCTTCTCAGACAGCTTTATCAATGGCTGCAGCAGGACAGCAGCATAGAAGTCTTGATTTTGGCATAGAAGCCTTAACTTTTTCTTTCAGGCGCCGGTCCGGCCGGCTAACTGTTCATCGGCTAAGGGCAAGATGGTTCCGCCGCCTAATACCCGATTGCCGTCGTAGGCGACTGCCGCCTGGCCCGGTGTCAGAGCCCTCTGCGGATCGGCAAAGTTTATTTCGGCCAGGCGGTCAGACAGAATATTAACCGTCGCGGCTGCGGCCTGCTGGCGGTAGCGGGCCTTTACCTGGATGTGAAGCCCGGGTGCCGGCTGACCATTAATCCAATTCCAGTTGTCACAGCGGATTAGCCGGCCCATCAGATCGGTGTTTTTGCCGACAATCAGGCGGTTTGCAGTCATGTCTTTAGCTAAGACATAGAGGGGTTCGGGTGCCGCCAGTCCCAGCCCTTTGCGCTGGCCGATGGTATAGGCGGGGGCGCCGCGGTGGTGGCCCAGTACTTTCCCTGAGCGGTCCACGATCTCTCCGGAGGGGTAGTTTTTACCTGTGTATTGCTCCATAAAGGCCAGGTAGTCGCCGTCAGGTATAAAGCAAATATCTTGGCTGTCCTCCTTGTCAGCATTGCTAAAGGACTGCTTTTCAGCAAGTGCTCTCACTTCTTTCTTGCTGAGTTCGCCTAGGGGGAAGAGGGCCCTGCTCAACTGCTTCTGACTGAGGCTGTAGAGCATATAACTTTGGTCTTTACTTGCATCCACTCCGGTCAAGAGATCAAAGCTGCCGTCAGAATTTTGCCGGCGTCTCACATAGTGGCCGGTGGCAATATAGTCGCAGCCCAACTCGTCGGCGTAAGCTAAAAGTCGACCGAATTTAAGGTCCCGGTTGCAGTCAACGCAGGGGTTTGGTGTGGCACCGCTTTCGTAGGCGGCGATAAATTTGTCAATGACGTTAGTGGCAAAGTAGGGGTAGAGGTCCAAAGTGTGGTGGGGCATGCCCAGGGCCTTGGCAATGTCCTCAGCCTCCTTGATATCGTCCAAACGGCAACAAGCGTTGTCCGCTGAGCACAAATTACCTTCGGGAGGAATTAATTTCATGGTGACCCCGATACAAGTGTAGCCTTGCTCAACCAATAAATAAGCTGCAATGCTGGAGTCAACCCCGCCACTCATAGCGACCAGAACACTTTTACCTGCTTCAACGGCGCTTTTTTTACCTGCCATTTAAAATTCACCTCCCGTAAACATGTTATATTACTTCTTATGTCGAAAAAAGAACAACAAATTAAGATCAGGGTTGCCGGTTTGTCGATCACCTTGGTCCGCAAGCCAATCAAGCATATGTACCTGCGTATCTATCCGCCGGACGGCCGGGTAGTCGTGACTGCTTCTCACCGCTTTAGTAAAGGACAGGTAGAGGCCTTTGTGTCGAGCCGAAAAGATTATATTACAGCGGTTCAGTTGCGGCAAAGGGAGAGCAGAGCAGCGCAGCACCGGGCCCTCTTGCCCGGCGGAACGGTCTACCGCTGGGGCGAACCTCTGCGGGTCAGCTGGGTCAGAAGTTCCGGCGGAAGGCGAGGCCGGGCGGCAGTGGTCGGTGGCAAGCTTGTCATGACCCTGCCACTGGTATCAGTTGCAGTGCCAGCGGCAGAGCGGGCTGAAGTTGAGTGGTCAATGGCAAAAGCCGCCTTGATCGAATTTTACCGCCGCGAGATCAAAAGCCAAGCGCCGGCTCTAATTGCTCGTTGGCAAAGAGAGAGCGGTTTACAGGCTCATAGTTGGGACTTTAGAAAAATGCACAGCCGGTGGGGCAGTTGTCGGCCGGCTACAGGGCGCATCAGCCTTAATCTTTACTTAGCAGCCTTACCCATTACCTGTTTAGCCTATGTGATTGTTCATGAACTGGTCCACTTAAAGGAAAGACACCACAACCAACGTTTTTACAATTTGCTGGATTCTATTTTTCCGGACCGAGAGGCGGCGGAGTGCCTGTTGCGTCAGGAGCGTTTTTTAGTTTTGTGATGATCAGCACAGAAAAAACCAGTGGACAGCTTTACTATAAATAGGGTGAGAATTGCTCGTAAATGCTCAGCAATTCCGGCCAAGCTTATTTTCTAGAAGGGATGATATGAGATGATTACAAAAGATATGTTAATAGGTGATATTTTGCGGATTGATATGTCGCTTGCGCCTATTTTGATCAACATGGGTATGCATTGTTTAGGTTGCCCCAGTTCTCAATTTGAAAGTTTGGAACAGGCCTGCCTGGTTCACGGCCAAGATGTCGACCAAATTTTAGCAGAACTGAATGCTCAATTGACAGCAGAGTGAACCGTGACGGCTTGACTGTCTTTGTCGCTGTAGCCGCGAATTTAAATGACCGGCCGACTAATCTTTTAAACGGAGGGGGTTCTGATGAGCTGTATCCAGGTCCTATATGATGAACATGAGCATATCCGGCGGCTGCTTAAGGTCATAGAGGCTATGCTTGAAGGTTTATTGAGGGGTTCTGCTGCAGATCAAGAGGATTTTGCTAAAGTTATTTTTTTTATCCGTCAATTTGCTGACCGGCTACACCATGGCAAAGAGGAAGATTTTTTGTTCAAAATTATGCTGGAGGAGATGCCGTCCCTGGCCGGTCCCTTGATCCAAAACGGCATGCTGGTCGAACACAATTTAGCTCGGTCTCATACCTTTGATTTAGAGACAGCCGTGGCTGCTTATGCTGTTGAACCTTCGGTCAGTAATCGGCTGAATGTAGTTGTAGCAGCCGGTTCTTATCGCGTTTTATTGGATCGCCATATGAACAAGGAAGACACGGCTGTTTTTACTTTTGCGGAAAAAAACTTATCGGCGTCTGCTCGGCAAAAGCTTGTGGGCGCTTTATCCGCCTTCGAAGCAAACCCCGAGCATCAAGTGCTTAAAGCCACTTGTTTAAATGATTTAAACAGGCTCGAACAACGCTATCTGAAGCAGTGAGAGAAAGTTATTTTTATCCGCTCCGGCCAAGGCTTTAAAAACTTGCAGAACAAAGTCTTTTCACCTATCCTTGTGGACGAACTACAAGACTTGAGATCGACTTAGGTGAATTAAATGGATGAGAAAAATAAGGATGTAGAAGCCAAGACCAGTGCAGAGGTAAGCCGGTCTGCGGCCACCGCTCCCGGCGACAGCTCCTTGCTCAGATTTGTAAAAGGTGCCTTTATCGGTTCCGGTTTTATTTTGCCGGGCGTAAGTGGAGGGGCCCTAGCTGCTGTTTTTGGAATCTATGAGCACATCATCGGTTTTTTTGCAAATTTAACCAAGGATTTTAAAAGGCGCTTTATGTATTTGCTGCCGGTGGGTCTGGGTGCAGTGGCCGGTATTATTCTCTTGTCCTTTGCCGTCAGCTTTTTTTTAGAGGCCTATACAACTTATGTTCTCTGGTTTTTTATCGGCTGCATTGTGGGGACTTTGCCAACCTTGTGGAAGCAGGCCGGGCAGGTCGCTCGCAAGCCGCGCCACCTGCTAATGACAGCAGCCTCCTTTGCTTTGATGACCTTGTTTTTAGTTTACGGGCAGACCTGGTTTTCCGGCAGCCTGCCGCAAAATTTTTTGACTTGGATGATGGCCGGTGCCCTCATTGGGTTGGGAACGGTTGTGCCGGGGATGAGCCCTTCCAATTTTTTATTGTATCTGGGCATGTACAAGCCTATGACCGACGGGATCAAAAGCCTTGATCTCATGGTTATCTTGCCACTTTTATTGGGCTGCTTGCTCTGCATTATCCTCTTTTCCAAGTTGATGGAATATATTTTTAATCATGCCCATGCCGGTATGTTCCATCTTATTTTTGGCATTGTTTTGGCTTCTACGGTTATGATTGTGCCGGTTGATTACAACTACCTGGGCTGGGGAACGCTCTTTTGCATTCTCTGTTGTGCCGCCGGTATAGCCTTAGGCTATTGGATGAGTCATTTGGAAGAAAAATACAAGTAGGATCCATTCGGATTTGCACAAGTCCCTTCTTTCCTTTATAATGAACGCCAATGCACACTGAAGTGTGCGCCGCTACTTATAACAGTATGGTCTGAAGACCGGCTCTTTTTGGGGGCCGGTTTTTTTATGGGAGGAAACAGAAAGATGAAAAAACATTTAGCCGGGCTACTTGCCCTAGTCGTCAGTTTCAGTTTTTTTACAGCTTGCGGCAAGAGCACCTCGACGCCGGCGGACAAACCGGTGGCTGACAGCAGTCAGACGAGCGCCGGCAGCAGTGGTGAGCAGGTCGCCAGTAATGAGCGTCGCGCGAACAATGAGCTAGTGGTGGCGATCAGTTCCGAACCGCAGGCGGGCTTGGATCCGACTGTTGGCTGGGGGCACGGCACAGCGCCTTTGGTACAGAGCACCTTGGTGCGTTATCAAGAAGATAAGACCATTGTCAATGATTTGGCAACTGCCTATGAGCTGTCAGAAGATGGACTTACCTGGACCTTTAACCTGCGCGATGATGCTAAGTTTACGGACGGCCAGCCGGTGACGGCAAAAGACGTTGCCTTCACAATTGAGACTGCTCAAGCTAAGGAGAGCAGCCTGGATTTGACCGTTATTGACAGCTGTGAGGCCAAGAGTGATCACGAGGTGGTTTTTCATTTAAAACAACCGAGCTCAACTTTTATTAATATGGTTGCCAGCCTGGGCATTGTTCCGGCCCACCTTTACGATGAGAATTATGGACAGCAGCCGGTAGGTTCAGGTCCCTGGAAATTTGTCCAGTGGAACCGGGGTGAGCAAATTATTTTGGCCGCAAATGAAGACTATTATGGCGAGGTTCCGGCGATCAAGCAGGCAACTATTGTTTTTATGGATGAAGATGCCGCTTTTGCCGCCGCGGTTGCGGGGCAAGTAGATGTTGCCTTGACCGGCCCGATCCAGGCTACGAGAGAAATTGAGGGCATGACCTTAAAAAACATCTCCACCTTGGATAACCGGGGGTTTACCCTTCCGCTGACACCGAATGAAGGCAAGACCACTGCAGACGGTTATCCGATCGGCAATGATGTGACCTCGCAAAAATCAATTCGCCAGGCCATGGCCTATGCATTGGACCGCGAGCAATTGGCGCAAGATGCGGTCAATGGTTATGCGACACCGGCCTATTCAGAAAATGACGGCATGCCTTGGAACAATCCGGCTGTCAAAATTGAAACCGATGTAGAAAAGGCGAAGCAAATCTTGGCAGATGACGGTTGGCAGGATACAGACGGTGACGGAGTTTTGGAAAAGGACGGTCTTAAAGCGGAATTTACTTGTCTCTACGCCGACAATGACGCCTCGCGTCTAGCAGTGGCCACAGCTGCTGCCCAGCAGTTAGAAACAATTGGTATCAAGGTCAATTTGGAAGGGTCCAACTGGGATGATATTTCCAAAAAAATGTTCAGCAATGCCGTTATGATGGGCTGGGGTTCGGCCAATCCTTATACAAGCTACCTGCTTTATCATTCCAAGAGTGCATATCAGGATGATTTCTATAACCCGGAAGGTCTGGAAAATAAGCAGATTGATGCCTACTTAGATGCTGCCGTCGCCTCTTTGTCAGAAGCGGAGGCCTACGAAAACTGGCAAAAGGCCCAGTGGGACGGCGAGACAGGTACCTGCATGAAAGGTGAGTGTCCCTGGGTATGGATGATCAATATTGACCACCTGTATTATGTTGCAGACGGCCTTGATATCGGCCCGCAACAATTACACGCACACGGTGCCTCTTGGACTTTATTAGAAAATCTGGCTGCCTGGAGTTGGGAGTGATCGGATCTTTGACGATAGCCTTGAAGCTTGAAGAGAGGCTTTGCAGAGGAGAATAAATCGGTGAACAGGGAAAAGTCAAAACTTTATCTCCGCCGCGGTAAAGCTGTCCTGAATTATTTTTTCAGGGCAGCTTCGCTGATGTTGGCCGCCTCGGCGCTGGCCTATATCCTGGTTAGCTTGTCGCCCATTGATCCGGTTCAGCAATACATCAGAGCAGCAGGGCCGGTCAGCCAAGAGCGGCAGGCTGCTCTAAGGGCCTATTGGGGCCTAAATGAACCGCCGGTCAAGCGCTATTTCTTGTGGCTCAAGGCCTTTTTGCAGGGCAATCCGGGCATGTCGATCCTCTACCGTGCACCTGTTGCCGAGATTGTGCGTGACCGTTTCATGAACACACTCGTCCTAATGGCAGCTGCCTGGTTGTGTGCGGGCCTGATCGGATTTTTATTAGGCTGCTTGATGGGCGTCAACAAGGGCCGTCTGCTGGACCGTGTTTTGCGGCGACTTTGCCTAATTTTGAGCTCGGTGCCCACCTTTTGGATCGGCCTTTTATTTCTAATGGTTTTTTCGGTTTGGTTAAAGTGGTTTCCCCTGGGTCTGTCCACGCCGGTGGGCATTTTAAATCAGGAGGTCACCTTGGCGCAGCGGATCCATCATTTGATTCTGCCGGCAGTGACGCTCAGTTTTACTTCTTTTTCTAATATTGCCTTGCACACGAGAGAAAAACTGGTTGGGGTTATGGGGTCAAATTATGTGCTTTTTGCCAGGGCGAGGGGAGAGACAGAGGGACAAATTGTCCGCCGACACGGCCTTCGCAATATTTTGTTACCGGCTGTCACCCTGCAGTTTTCCTCTTTTGCGGAATTGTTTGGCGGCTCGGTTTTAGCGGAGAATGTGTTCTCCTATCCGGGTTTAGGTTCGGCTGTTTCAGCGGCCGGTTTAAATTCAGATGTGCCGCTTTTATTGGCCATAACTGTGGTCAGCACCCTGTTCGTCTTTGTCGGCAACAGTATAGCGAATTTAATCTACTTGCTGGTTGATCCGCAAATCAAGTTGACCGGTGAGGAGGCTCGCGATGTCTAAAGATAAGGTAATAATGCCTAGCCCCATTATTTTGAGGGCGAGGCGGCGGTCCGGCCGGTTGGTAAACCGCCGGCGAGCACTGGTAATCTCCTCGCTTTTTATTATTTTAGTGACGCTGGTGTATTTGGGTGGAGCTTTAATTCCGGAGTCCTTTTATGCTGCTGATTTTTCTCAAAAGGCGCTGCCTCCTTCAGGTGCTCATTGGTTTGGTACAGACACTCTGGGTCGAGATATGTTTTGGCGCACCTGGAAAGGCCTGTCCCTCTCTTTAACAGTGGGTTCGGTGGCCTCCTTTGTGGCCCTTGTTTTTGCCTTGCTGCTGGGCAGTCTGGCCGCTTTAGGCGGCGGCTTAATGGACCGCCTGGTCAGTTGGTTTATTGACCTGGTCATGGGCGTGCCCCACATGGTACTTTTGATTTTGATTGCGATGGCTTGCGGCAGGGGGGCTACCGGGGTTTTAATCGGTGTTGCCCTGACTCACTGGACGGGCTTGGCCCGCCTCATCCGGGCGGAAATTTTACAATTGAAACATCAAACTTACATTGCTGTTTCGCGTCGTTTAGGTAAAAGTTCTTGGAGCATTTTTAGGCTTCATATGTTGCCACATCTTTTGCCACAGGTCTTAGTTGGCCTGGTCCTCTTATTTCCACATGCCATTCTGCACGAATCGGGTTTGACCTTCCTGGGCTATGGCTTGCCTGCAGAACAGCCGGCCATTGGCATTATTCTATCTGAAAGCATTAAGAATCTGACGGCAGGTCTCTGGTGGACCGCGCTATTCCCCGGCCTAGCCCTAGTCACTGTCGTTTTATTGTTTGATGCTCTGGGACAAAGCTTAAAGCAAGTTTTTAATCCGGGGGAAAGATGATGGTTACAACATTGACAGCAAACCAAAAGAAGCAGGAGCAAGCGGCTCCTCTGCTGGCGATTCAAAAGCTGACTGTGAGCTTCCCCTTTGGGGCGGAGGCTGCGGTTGACGAGGCGAGTTTGGAGGTTATTTCCGGCTTGGACTTGACTGTTCAGGCCGGAGAAATATTGGCAGTGGCAGGTTCGTCAGGTTCCGGTAAAAGTCTTTTGGCCCACGCTATTATGGGACTCTTGCCGGCAACAGCTTGTCAAAGCGGCAGTATTTTTTACCGGGGGCAAAAGTTGACAGACGAAGGCTGCCGGCGGTTGCGTGGACGCGCGATCGGTTTAATACCGCAAGGAATAGATTCCTTAGATCCACTGATGCCGGCGGGCCGGCAATTGCTGGGCACTGCCAAGCGGACTCCGGCCTTGCAAGCGGAGGCAGAAAAGATTTTGCAGCGCTTGGGTTTGTCGCCGGCGGTCAAAAAGCTTTATCCTTTCCAGTTGTCCGGGGGGATGGCCAGACGGCTGCTTTTTGCCACAGCCGCCTTGAGTGAGGCAGATTTAATGATTGCCGATGAACCGACGCCGGGCATGCATCTGGACCAGGCCCTGGAGGCCTTGACCATCTTAAAAGAGTGGCGTGACCAGGGCAAGGCGGTCATCTTGATTACACATGATATTGATTTGGCGGCTGAATTTGCTGACCACCTGGCTATTTTTTATGCCGGTTCTATCTTAGAGGTCTTGCCGGCAAGGGATTTTTTAAATCGGCCGGAAAATTTGCGCCACCCTTATACAAAGGCCTTGCGGCAGGCCTTACCCCAGTATGAGTTTACGGCCCTGCCCGGCGTCCAGCCCTATGCCGGCAACTTGCCCTCGGGCTGTCTTTTTGCTGACCGCTGTCCGGTAGCGCGACCGGACTGCCGTTCTTGCAGGCCGGAGATGCGGTCTGTCGGCACCGGGTTTGTGAGGTGTTTTTATGCCTGAAACAGCAATTTTGTCAGCTGCACAAGTCGGTTATCGCTATGGCAGCCACTTACCTTGGGTGTTAAAAGAAGTCGATTTTAAATTAAATGAAGGCGAACGGGTAGGCCTTTTTGCTCCCAGTGGCTACGGTAAAACAACCCTGGTGAAATTGCTGGCCGGTTATTTAAAACCACAAGTTGGTCGGGTCTTCTGGCAGGGAGAACAGCCAACCCGCCGGGGGAAGGCCCCGGTGCAGCTCATCCACCAGCATCCGGAACTGGCTGTCAATCCGCGTTGGAATATGGAGCGGGTTTTAAAAGAGGCAGGCGAACCCTCGCCTGACTTACTGGCTGACCTGGGTATTGAGCCGGCTTGGCTCTCGCGGCTGCCTGGAGAACTTTCCGGCGGAGAGTTACAGCGTTTTTGCCTGGCCCGGGCCATCATAGCAAAGCCGACTGTCTTGATTGCAGATGAAATGACAACCATGTTGGATGTTGTAACGCAGACGCAATTGTGGCAAGTGGTCCTAAAAAAGGCCGCTGCCGAAGGGATAGTCCTTTTAATTGTCTCCCACAACCACCGTTTGCTGGACCGGCTCTGTACCAGAATTGAAGATTTGCGCCAGCTCAATAAAATTTAGAGCATAAATAACTAAAAAAAGACAAAGAACATTTGTTCGTGTAAAATAATGGTATGTTTGATCGTGTTATTTTACATGTTGACCTGAATAACTGTTTTGCCTCGATTGAACTTCTAGACAAACCGGAGCTAAGGAGTTCACCTTTTGCTGTCTGTGGCTCGGTTGATGACCGACATGGAATTATTTTGGCTAAAAATGAAGTAGCCAAAGCTTATGGTGTCAAAACGGCAGAGACTTTGTGGCAGGCGCGGCAAAAGTGTCCCGGTTTAGTGACGGTGCCTCCACAGCACCGCAAATACGCTCATTATTCTCGACTGGCCCTGGCCCTTTATCAAAATTATACGGACTGTGTGGAACCTTTTGGCATTGACGAATGCTGGCTTGATGTTACGGGCAGTGTGCCCTTGCTGGGAGACGGGGAGACACTGGCTCAGCAAATCCGGCTGCAAATAAAACAAGAATTGGGTTTAACCGTCTCGGTGGGGATCAGTTTTAACAAGGTCTTTGCCAAGTTAGGCAGCGACCTGAAAAAGCCGGATGCCGTGACCTTGATCAGTCGGCAAAATTTTAAAAAAATTATTTTTCCTCTGCCGGTGGAACAGATGATAGGGGTGGGGCGAGTGACTGCTAAGAAGTTGCACAGCTTCGGTATTTATACCCTGGGAGATTTGGCCACGGCCGATCGCTTCTTTTTAGAACAAAGCCTGGGCAAGGCGGGTATCAAGCTGGCCCAAGCTGCCGCCGGTGAGGACTTGTCTCCGGTTGTGGCCACCGGTTCAGCCGGTGGTGGCGGGGAGACGGCAAGCAAGAGTATGGGGCGGGGGATTACCTGCCGCGAAAATTTGTTGAATGAAGAAGAGGTCGGTAGAATTTTTATCGCCTTGTCGCAGGAGCTTTCCGACGGGCTCCACCGCGCAGGTTACCGGGCCGGTGGCCTGCAAATTGCGATCAAAGACAGCGATTTTCGGAGTCGTCAAGTTCAGACTCAATTGAGTCGGCCGTCTAGAAGTGAACAGGTGTTGTACCGGGAAGCGCTGGGCCTTTTTAAAGCGCATTACCGGTGGGAGAAGCCGGTCAGAGCTTTGACGATCACCGCCATTCAATTGACGGATGAGACGAACAGTGGGCGTCAAATCAGTTTTTTTGACCGGCGGTCTGTCGGGGCTAAAGAAGAGCGGTTGGATGAGACCTTATATGATTTAAGACGCCGTTTCGGTGCGGACATAGTCGAACGTGCCAGCCGTAAAATTGACAATAAGTTACCGCGTCAAATGAAAGATAAGTAGGGCCGGCCGGGGGTAAAGAGGGTTCAGTTTGACCTAGGCAGAGGAGTCGTCATCCGCCTCGGTCTCGCAGGCCATTTCTTTGATTGCACAGTCTCTCCCACTCAAAATATGCCATTCCAGGCCTTGGCAATGGGGGCAAATACCCTTGTGTTTGGTAAACGAAAATTCAGTTGAACAGGTCAGACAGCGTGCTCTGGCCGGCTCGTATTCCAAAATTAGTTTCGCCCCGTCCAGCAGGGTGCCGGCAGTGGCAGCGGGATAGGCCTTGACCAAGTAGTCCGGTACGACACTGGAGGCCTCTCCGACTGTGATCGTCAGGGATTCGATTTTGAGGACCCGGTTGGCTCGGGCAACCGCTTCAACGCGTTTGACCATGGCTTTCAATAAGCTCAGTTCATGCATAAAAAACCTCTAAAATAGCGAAAGTACTAAAAAATAAAAAGAAAAACAGTCTTTTGTAAATGATCTGTCCATATCAGCTCAATTATGGTACTTTATTGTAAGGATTTATCAGGCTAAAGGCAAAAATACTCTTAGTTTAAGCCTGCAGTCTTAAGAAAAACCCTTTGGAGAGGTGTATTATTCTATGTTGCGCTATGTAATCAAACGCGTTGCTTTGGCGGTCGTCACTGTTTTTATCGTCATCACGCTAACCTTTTTTCTGATGAACGCCGTCCCGGGCGGTCCGTTTATGAAAGAAAAGGCCCTGTCAGCTAATGTTCAAGCTGAGTTAGAAGCCCGCTATCATCTGGATAAACCGGTACCGGTACAATTTGGTTATTATTTAAAAAATTTAGCCCAGGGTGATTTTGGTGTCTCTTTGAAAACCGGCAGAAATATTGCCACCACTATCCAAAACGGTTTTGCAGTCTCGCTTCGGATCGGTTCTTATGCCGCCTTGGTTGCCGTGGCCTCTGGCCTGGTCCTAGGGACTATTGCCGCCCTAAAAAGAAACACCTGGGTAGATCGAATCATTGTGTTTTTGACGACACTTTTGGTTTCCGTTCCCAGTTTCGTCCTGGCAACCCTTCTAATGCTTGTCTTTTGTCTGCGGTTACAGTGGGTCCCGGTGTGGACGGCCAACAACCCCAGTATTATCCTGCCTGTGATCGCCTTGGCTCTTTATCCCATGGCATATATTACCCGACTCACTAAATCCAGCATGTTAGACGTCCTGGGTCAAGATTATATCCGGACGGCCCAAGCCAAGGGAGTGGGTACGGTCAGCTTGATCGGCAAGCATGCTCTCAAGAATGGCCTATTGCCGGTTGTGACTTATTTTGGCCCTATGTTTAGCGGTATTATCACCGGTTCCCTAGTCGTTGAAAATGTTTTTACAATTGGTGGCCTGGGGAGCGAGTTTGTGAAGGCCATCAACAATCGTGACTATCCTCTTATAATGGGTATCACAATTTTCCTGGCGGTCCTTCTGGTTGCTATGAACCTTCTCAGTGACCTGCTTTACAAGGTCTTTGATCCACGGATTAATTTTGATTGAGCGAGTTGCGGGAAGAAGGACAAAAAGATGCATAGAGAAGAAAATCAAAATATAAATGAGCAGCAGGTCTTGCCGGAGACAGACAGCGAATTTGATGTTTACGGTGATGACAATTTGGAATTAAATGAGCTGCCCGAAAATGTCATTACTTTTAATCGTAAAAAGTTTTCTGCCCATGTGGACCTGGGTAAATTCACACCGGCTTCAGAGGCGGATAAAATCCAGCAGGATATCATGCGCCCGTCGGTCACATTCTTCAGAGACGGCATGCGCAAGTTTCGCAAGAACAAGCTGGCCATGGCCTCCGGTATTATTTTAATTCTGCTCATTTTAACGATTATTATAGCCCCGCATTTTGTTCCTTATAAATATTCAGAAATTATTCGGGTCAACGGCAAGCGGGATAAGACGGCCAAAAACCTGGCTCCCTTCACTTATTCTGAGTTGGAACAGGAAGCGATTGACGCCGGTGAAGATGTTTTTCCCCACATTTTTGGCACGGATGAATTGGGTAGAGACTATTTTATCCGGGTTATTTATGGCACTCGAGTATCGATCATCGTAGGCCTTTTTGCCAGTGTAATCGTCCTGGTTATCGGCCTCATATATGGTTCAATATCAGGCTATCTCGGGGGCAAGGTCGATATGGTGATGATGCGGATTGTCGACATCATCTACTCCTTGCCGGACCTTTTGCTGGTGATCCTCTTGTCGGTCGTGCTGGACCAGGTTTTAGGCCCGGTGATCCAGGGGACGGCACTGGGCAGGCTGGGGTCCAATATGATCAGTCTCTTTATTGTGTTTGCCTTGCTTTACTGGGTCAGCATGGCCCGGCTCGTCCGCGGGCAGATTCTCTCCGTCAAGCAAAATGAATATGTAATGGCAGCTCAGAGCATGGGGGCCAGCACCGGCCACATCATTCGCAAACACATTCTGCCCAACTGCATGAGCGTTATCATTATTTCCACAGCCTTGCAAGTTCCTTCGGCTATTTTTACAGAGAGTTATTTGAGCTTTTTGGGTCTGGGCGTCAATGCCCCTATGCCAAGCCTGGGGTCGCTGGCTAACAATGCTCGTCAGGCAATTCAAACCTATCCTTACAAACTCTTGTTCCCGGCACTTTTTATTTGTTTGATTGTCTTGTCTTTCAACCTTTTCGGTGACGGTTTGCGTGACGCTTTTGATCCTAAATTGAGGAAGTAACATGTCTGAAAGAATTTTATCGGTTAAGAATTTAGAGACGGCTTTTTTCACTGAGGCGGGTGAGGTCAAGGCGGTCAACGGCATTTCCTTCAACTTAGATAAGGGCAAGGTTTTAGGGATTGTCGGTGAATCAGGCTCCGGCAAGAGTGTGACGGCCTATTCCATTTTACAAATTTTGACCCATCCGGGGCGAATTGTGGGTGGCGAAATTCACTTTAAGGGACAAGACTTGACTCAGTTAAAAGAACATGAGATGAGAAAAATTCGGGGTGAGCGGATCAGCATTATTTTTCA
>CAMXYS010000034.1 GCA_947253135.1 uncultured Clostridia bacterium | reverse complement strand
ATTTGAGCATGGGCAAGCCTGTAAAACAAGAACAAAAAGCAATGCTTTACTAGAAAGAGAGAGCAGGAAATGAAGATTTTAAAAAATTGCTGTTAGCTATCCTTTCATTACAAAAAGCCTATACCCCCTTACTGGAGTCGGTCTGTTTCCTCGGGTCATTTTCTCCTCATTTCAGGATATAACGATGCCAGTGACGAATTCTATGTTGTTGAATCCTGGAAACCGCTTGGAGAGCATCATTACTGGTCCTCATACGACTCAGTAGCGGAATCGACCAAAGCCAAAGGGATAATCGCCTAAAGACCTGCAGTATTAGTAGATGCTGAGAACAAACCGGAGGAAAATAAAATGAAAACATACGCAAAGCATTTTCTTGCCGCATGTACTTTGACAGGTCTGTTTTTGTGCTCACTTGTCGCCTGCACCCCTCCTCCCGGGGAAAAAGCACCGGCCACCGCCGCATCCAAAGAAAGAAAATCTGAAGCAGCAACCCAGCCACCAACCGCTACTAACGGCCTGGAAATCCAGCCAACAAGACAAGGAGAATTGCAAAAAGTACCCTTTGACCCGCAGGGTAACCCTAAATACAATTTCAAAGAAATTAAAAACTTTTCCGAAATCGACCCGATTGTATTTCAAGATGAGTTAAAGGAGGGGGAATTTCTATTGGTTGCTGATCAATACCAGCTTGATCATTTCCAGGGAGCCCAAAAATCATTTCCGGAAAATAAGCATCAAAGTACCTTGGCAAGTTATAATTTAAAAGAAAACTCATTGACTTATCTTGAACAAACAAAGGACCCCCAAGCCTTTATTGCTCTTGCCAGAAGCACCCAGGACTACCTGGTTTGGCTAGAAGCACCAAGTCTTGAATTTAATGATGTTTCAGTCTGGAAATTGATGGTCAAAGACCTTAAAGATGGAAGCATACAACAATTAAAGGAGGTCCATTTCGATAACCAAGAAGAGGCTATCCGGGAAAAACCGGTTGACCGTTTTCCGGAATCGCTCCTCATCCACAAAGACCGTTGCTATCTGATTTACCCCCTCTTTGAAGGGAAGAATTGGTACTCGTGCATTGCCTATATCGACCTTAAAAGCGGAGCAGAAACAATTTTGGAAAAAACAGACATTGGCGATGCCATGCACGCCCAATTAAGCGTTGAAAAAACAGAGGGAAAAACCATCCTGTGGAATCGCTTAAGTGAGGTCAACCAAGATCCCACAGCGAGGACTTATTATAAAATATGTGCTATCTGCTCACACGATCCCGCTGATCAAGACAAGTACAAAGTGGTCGCAGACGACAATTACTATTTTTCTCCCTTGCAATATGGGGACAGCTATTATGCCATTCAATCAGTAGTCAATCCGAAGGCACCCAAAATGCCCAAACAAATCATTGTGGAATTTAAAAATGGGCAAAAAAGGCCCTTAATCGACTATGAACTCAGCAGCTCGTCCGCAGAGGAAATATCTTACTCCTTATTCTATCTAGCCGGAAACAAGCGCTTTATGGGTGTCCAGCAATCGGGCGGGCTGCCGATTTTGTATGAGCCAGCTACCGGCAAACTGGTGGAAATCAGCGATTACGAGGTAGACCCCAAAGGCTACTATCAACTGGTCAATCTATTTGACCACTACGCCTTCTTCCGCTTGCCGTCAGATGATCCGGATGTGGGAAACTTTTCGGTTCTGCATTTACCCGAATAAGCAGACCAAATCGAGCCTCCTGTTGTCTCCTCTAGGCAAGTTTATGAGAGACAACAGGAGATTTTATTTTTTGCCTTGCCGCCCGCTCTTTTTTTGTAAAAATAAGTCGTCCGGCAGGGGGGCCAGCTCGTCTTCAAACAGCACCTGTACATCTGATATCACCAAAGTCGTCTTGCCCTGCCCTAAAGTAAAAGTCTGCCGGGTAAAAAAGACATACATCAAACCCAAAAGCCGACCACATATTAAAACCGTTACAGTTGTAATCAGCGGCAACAGCCACAGGCGGGCACCCTGCCAGGGAGCAAAAAGCGCTAGCAATAAATTCGACAAAAAACTCAAAATAAAGCGCACGCTAATTACGTTGAGGGTGATGATTAACTTGCGGCGCATCGTCGCCCGCCAGCTCCGACTTAAACCGGCCCCTAAAGACAGCTTCTTTTCACTGAAAAAGAAAAAGCTGAAAGAAAAACCTGAAGCCAATACAGCAAAGGGTATAAACATTAAAAAAGAAGTCATGCCGGCGACCAGAGCCAACAGCAAGATAACCACCAGGCACTTAGGCCAAGCCTTCAACATAGCTACAGCCCCTTTGCTGCCGGCAGCTCCAATGCGTTCAGCGCTATAGGCACCGGCATACAACAAGAGCAGCAACAGGTTAAACAAAAGTGCCAAACCTTGAATCGCCAAGGTAATCAGATTACCCGAAGTCAGGTAGAGATCACTCCAATCCGGTGACCGTCCCATTCTAACCGCCAGGAGCAACTCGTCTACCGACCGGAAGAAGCCGCTGAAGTCATTGTCGCCAAAGGGCTGCAGGGCGGCAAATAAATTGATACCCAGCACCAAGAGAAAAAGCACTTGAACGAGACGTTCACTCTTTAACTTGTAAAACTTTAAAGCTTCCCGAAAAAATAACAAAGTCAAAATCTTTTCCTGTTTCTTTTTTTATAAAAGCCGACATCTTCTTTATAAGATGCGGAGCAAGCCTATTTCCTGCTGCTCTAACTGCGCCAGCGCTGCTGCCAAATCGCCCTCTGTCAATTTCTGATCGTGCCCTACCAAAAGGTAAGGGGTGCCATCGGGGGCCGTCTGTTTTTCCGCCGTGCCGGCCGGCAAAAGCGCCAACAATTCATCAGCTGCTTTACCTTCTGCCTGCGCCAAGCGAAGGACCGCTTGTACGGTTGCCTCAGCGTGTGGTATTAAACGGGTCGGCTCAATGGGCTCCCATAATTCCCGGTCTGCCGGCGCGTAAGGAGTAGTCGCCAAATCAATTACATCAGCAACCACCGCGCTGGCCGTGGGCCAGGTACCGGCCCCCTGTCCATAAAATAACACATCACCTACCGAATCACCGGTCACTTGAACAGCGTTAAACACACCATTGACACCGGCTAAGGCATGCCTTGGTGCCAACAGGTGAGGGGCAACAATCAGGCTAAAACGGTCGTCCGCGGTCCGCTTCAAGGAAGCGATCAACTTCAAGTGGTAGCCCAGGGCTTTGGCCAGCGCCGTATCGGCAGCCTGCAATTGGCTGATCCCTTCTGTGTGGATCGCTTCAGCCGGCACGTGTGCCCCGGCTACAATGCTGGCCAGGATGGACAACTTGCGGCAGGCATCTAGTCCCTCTATATCGGCGGCCGGATCTTGTTCAGCGTAACCTCGCGCCTGGGCTTCGGCCAGGCAAGCGGCAAAGGCACTGCCCTGCTCTTCCATCTCGGTTAAGATAAAGTTGGTCGTGCCGTTTACAATACCGGCCAGGGCCTCGATACGATTAGCCGCTAAATCTTTGTGCAAAGGTCTGATCAAGGGGATACCGCCGCCGACGGCCGCTTCATATAGGTACCTGACTCGGTGCTCGGCCGCCAACCGCAATAGCTCCGGTCCGTGTGTAGACACCAGCTCCTTATTGGAAGTGACCACATGCTTGCCAGCCTGTAAGGCTTTTTTGGTAAAGTCATAAGCTACACCGATGCCGCCAATAGTCTCAACCACCAAACCGATATCCGGATTGCTAAAAACACTGTCAGCATCAGCTGTGACCAGGTGTCCACAGGGGTCATCCGGAAATGACCTGACATCAACAATAGCAGCGACGGTCAAGTCTATGCCGGTGCGCTGCTGTAGCTGTTTGGCACAGCGGTCGATGACACCCGCTACGCCACTGCCAACTACTCCATAACCTAAAATTGCTAGCTTCATCTTGTGTTCCTTCCTCGTTTACTTTAAATATCATTGGGTCGGCCCAGCAGCTGGGAAAAACGCACGCCATGGATGTGATCGATTTCTAACAGCAAGTCCTCCGGCGCAATATTTTCCGCAGGCAGTTCAACCGTAATAGACAGGTCTGCCATACCGTTAATCGGCACATTTTGATTGATTGTTAAAATATTGCAGGAAGCTTTTGCCAGGCAGCGGATGACAGCCGCCAGCAGGCCTCTCGTATTTTCTACTAATAAGGCTAAGGTGACCACTTTGTTGCGTGACAAGTCGTGGTAGGGTCTGATGGCATCTCTGTACTTATAGTAAGCACTGCGCGAAATACCTACCCGCTTGACCGCTTCATTGACTGAACCGGCTGCCCCTGATGAAATCAGAAGCTTGACGTCCATCACCTTGACAAAAATTTCCGGCAAAAGACTGCTTTTCACCAAAAAATATTCTTCCTCGCGCAAAAAGAAAACTCCTCGTCTTAAAAAAATCCACAACTGACGTACACCTGTACGCCTGACAAAGTATACCACGAAAAGCATCTGGACAAAATGAGTTCAGCTAAAAAAGGATGACTGCCGGGAGTCATCCTTTCTTATTGTATTTTGTTGCTGGACCACTTTGTCTTGATCCAGCGAATTTATTTTTAAAAAACAGGGGAAATTAGTGGTCGAACGGCAACTCCAACTGCAGGCGAGCCACTGCTTTAGCCAGGGCTTTCCCTCTGTGTGAGCAAGCATTTTTTTCCGCTGCGGTCAATTCCGCCGAGGTTTTTTGATAGGCCGGCACAAAGAAAATTGGATCATAGCCAAAACCGCCTTGCCCGGCCGGCCGGTCGGCGATGCGGCCTTCAAAAAGTCCCTGTGTCGTAAAATAGGAGCCGTCCGGCCGCACCACTGCGATCGCACACAGAAAACGAGCAGTCCGGTCTGCCGGGTCCACCTCTTTCAACAAGTCGTAGAGCAGGGCAAACTTATCTTTATAGCCGGTTTCCACACCTCCAAAACGGGCAGAATAAAGGCCCGGTGCCCCCCCTAGAGCGTCAATACACAAGCCTGAATCATCCGCCAGCACATAGGCTTGAGGGCAGTGGCGGTGGACAGCTTGCGCCTTTTTCAAGGCATTGGCGGCGAAGCTCAGCCCATCCTCTGCCACCTCATCTGTGAAACCGACTTCTGCCGCAGTCTTTAAACAAAAGGGCAAATCGGCCAGCACAGCCTTGATTTCCTTAACCTTTCCTTGATTGCCGGTCGCTGCAATCAAAAGATACTTGTCATCCTGCTTCATTAGTCACCACTTATTCTAGAGCCCTAAAATCATCATCTTGGCCGAATAAACGGACCAGCCGGTAACCGTGGGACTTCAGTTCATTTAGTGTCTTACCCAAGCGCCGCGGTTTTTGATAAAGCAGGACGTCGTATTGCAGGCGAGCTATAGCCGCTGCCTGCCAAGCTGCAGCAAAGTCTTTTCCCTCGTAAATCAGGACGGCCTTTTTGCGCCCCAGCGGAAAGCGGTAGTCACCCGTCTCCTGTAACAAGCTGAAAATGCGCTCAAAACCGATTGAAAAACCCACTGCAGGTACATCTTGACCGGTAAAGCGGCCGATCAGATTATCATAGCGCCCCCCACCGGCCAGGGCACCCTTAAAGGCTGTGCTAGCAATCTCAAAAACAGTGCCGGTGTAATAGCCCTGGCCGCGCACCAAAGAAAGGTCGAAAACCACCGGCCGAGCGTCGTCCAAAAGTTTTTCGGTCTGTTCCATAATATAACTCAACCGCTCGGTTGCCTCGGGGGCTACCCCTTCGGCGGCCAAACGTTCCAAGCTTAAGCCGCCGACCTCAAGCACCTCTGCTAAGGCTTGTATAGCAGCTTGGTCAAAACCCTTTTCAGTCAATTCTTGGGTCACCCCGGCCACACCGATTTTATCCAGTTTGTCAAAGGTGATGCAGACGCTATCCAGCTCTGCTTCAGGAAAGCCCATCTTTGTGAGCGCAGCCAGCAGAATTCGGCGGTCATTTAAAACGACCTTATAGTCGGTCAGGCCGACAGCCGTCAAAGCTTCACAAGTCGTCAAAATCAGTTCGACCTCAGCCGTTGGCGCCGCTTCACCTACAATATCGATATCACATTGGACAAACTCTCGCAGCCTGCCCTTCTGGGGGCGCTCCGCCCGGTAGACCCGGTCCATCTGAATAACCTTAAAAGGCAGCATCAATTCTTCTTTGCGGTGGGCAAAATAGCGACTTAAAGGCAGGGTTAAATCATAGCGTAAACCCAGGTCAGCCAAGTCAGTAAAAGCTCCCTTAGCTAAACTTTCCTCCAGTTTTTTGCCTCTTTTAAGAATTTTGAAAATAAGATTTAAATTTTCGCCCCCGTCACTGTTGTCCAGATTGCGGGCATCTTCAATCGCCGGTGTCTGAATGCGCTGAAAGCCATTATTTGTATAGACGCGCAAAATCTCGCTTTGCATGGCATCGCGGATCGCCACTTCTGCCGGCAAGTAATCGTTTGTCCCCTTGACGGGCAATTTTTTCAACATAGATCCTCCCCCTGTTCATCTAGGCAAACATTATACACTATTGGGTCTGTTCGCCGGCCCCTGTGTTAAGATGTGAGTCATGTTTAAAGAGCAAGATCAAAGTGCTAAAAATCCACCACCGCTGTCCCTTGTCGCCCCGGACTTGGCGCGCTGGTTTCAGACCAACCGTCGCCTGATGCCCTGGCGCGAAGAGCGAACCCCTTACCGTATTTGGATCTCAGAAGTGATGTTGCAGCAAACCCAAGTGGCCACTGTCATCCCCTATTTTGACCGCTTTATCCGGCACTTTCCGGACGTCACCCAACTGGCCGCAGCAGACTTAGAAGCGGTTTTAAAACTGTGGGAGGGCCTCGGCTACTACAGCCGCGCCCGCAACCTGCACAAAGGCGCCCGCCACCTCCTGGACCACCACAACGGCTGCTTGCCTTCTGATTACGAACAACTCCTCAAGGTGCCCGGCATCGGTGATTATACAGCAGGTGCCATCCTCAGTCTGGCCTTTAACCTGCCGGTGCCGGCCGTAGACGGAAATGTGGTTCGCGTTTTGGCCCGCTTGACCAATTCCGCCTGGGTACAAGGTGATGTCAAAGACCGGAAAAAAGCGCGCGCTGTAGCAGAACAACTGCTAGTCGACCTGGTTCCCTCGGCTGATTTAACGCCCGCCTTAATTAACGAGGCCTTAATCGAGCTGGGGGCCCTTGTCTGCCGCCCGCAAAAACCACTTTGTGAATCCTGTCCACTCGCCCGCGTCTGCCGGGGGCTTGCAGCCGGTACGGCCGGGCACCTGCCTCTACCGAAGCCTAAAAAAACAAGGCCGAGCGAAGCATTTACAGTCTTGGTACTTAACTTTTCCAAGACTGAGGCCGGGGGCTCCTACCTGCTTTATCGCAGAAAGCCCACCGGGCTTTTAGCCGGTCTGTGGGATTTTCCCACCGTTGAAGGTCACCGCACAATAGGCGAAATAGTCCGCTTGCTGGAAGATCGCGGTTGTAGCGTTAACAATGTCTTCCCGCTGACAGGTAGGAAACATATTTTTTCACACCTGGAATGGGATATAATCGGCTATTTTGTAGAGTTGACAAGTGCAGCCGCAGCGGACCGGGGCCCCGAGTCAACCGCAGCAGATGCCGCGACTGATCTGCCGCCTCTAGCTGAACCGGTCATCACCTACGATGGGACCAGTTATCCGGCCGAACAAACCGGCTACTTTGACCTCGCCCAGCTCCGGGAACTGCCCCTGTCTACAGCCATGGACCACTTCCGCCGACAAATAAGAGGGCTCGATTAATTCCGGTTGCAACCATTCAATTCGTTCACTCAGTGACTAAGTAATCAGAAATTTCCAAACGGTGGGCGCGCTCGGCCGTCTTGCCCCCCTTTTTAATTTCCTTGGTTAAAAAATTCGGATGTGCAGCTAAAAAGTCTTTGACAAAACGAATCGGGTCGGCCGTGTAGTCAGCTATCATCTGTACTTGCTCAGGGCTGAGTAAACCGTCCGCTTGGGCTTTAGCCAACACCTCTTTTGAGAAACAGATCAAGCTATGCAGAGCCACCTGTTCCTTGGCCAGGACAGCCTTGGCCTCTTGATGCCGGTCCACAATGGCCAAAGTGTCCGTCATAACCGCCCCCAGCGACCGGACTGCCGGCAGCCAGGCTCTCATGTAACTGGAGGCTTCCGTTGCCAGGTCAGCGATATGAAAAGCCTTCTTGCCGGTTAAATGAACCCGGTCGGCCGGTAGACTCTCACCGGAAAACTTCGTATAAATGGCTGTGCCGTCCTTGAGGATGGTCAGGTGGTCTTTTTGCAAAAGCCGGGCGACCGGAAAAGAAAAAAAGAAATCGCGACGTTCACCACCGGAGATAAAATCAAAGGAAAATGATTCTACCCGTTTGGCCGCCGTAGCAATTACCCGAGCGTAGACCGGATCTTTTTGGTAGCGCTCAAAAGTCATGGCGTCAATTTTCTCCGGCAAAGAAAGAGGTTCGCGAGCGGCTTGTTCGATCGCCTGCAACAAATCTGCAGCTGCCTCCTTATCGCCATACAAAAAATGCGTATTGATATAGTAGGGGCCGAACAGGCCGCTCGTATACCAAAAGGGTTGCCCCGGCTCGCAAACTTGCAAGGCTTCGGTCGCTAACAAGTCCTGTAAAATAACTTTCTCCATTGCCGTCTTCTCCTATCACTTTGTTTAAAGGTGGGCTTTTGCCCTCTCCTCACTGCTCAGGCTCGCGCCCAGGCCGCTCGACCGGAAAAATCAACTCCACAATTGCAAGCCGCCGGTCAATTCTGTTGCCGTCCTGCAGCCATTGGCCCGAAGCCAATCGACCAAGTCACCATGGATCGTTTCGATGTTGTGCGGTGACAAGAGGTTGGCTGTACCAATCTGTACGGCCCTGGCGCCGGCCAACATAAAGGCAACTACATCTTCTGCCGACATAATCCCCCCCATACCTATAATCGGAATGGCCACCGCCCGGTAAACTTCACTGACCATCCGCAAGGCCACCGGTTTGACAGCAGGACCTGAAAGCCCCCCGGTATTGTTGCGCAGGACAGGTCGCCGGCTAGTGATATCGATGGCCATGCCTAAAAGCGTGTTGATCAAGGAAACTCCATCTGCCCCGCCGGCCTCTGCCGCCTTGGCAGCCTCGGTGATATCGGTTATATTGGGCGTCAGCTTGACCCAAATTTCCTTGTCCGTCAGGTCCCTGATGCGCCGTGTAAGCATTTCTACAGCTGCAGGATCTGCACCGAAGGCCATACAGCCCCCCCGGACATTAGGACAACTCAAGTTTAATTCGATCGCCGGAACCTCAGTTTTTGCCAACAGGCGGCAAACCTGTTCATAATCTTCTGGCACGCCGCCTGCTACATTGACCACGGTCCGGCAAGGCAGGTCCAGCATGGCCGGCAATTCATCTCGAATAAAGGACTCTGCACCCGGATTTTGCAGACCTACACTGTTCAGCATGCCGGCCGGAGTTTCGGCCACCCGGGCCGGGGGGTTGCCGGTTCGGGGTTCGATGGTAATGCCTTTTGATGATATTGCCCCCCACAGTGACAAATCCGTATAAACGCTTGCCTCTGCCCCGAAACCATAAGTTCCCGAGGCCGCTACCAAGGGATTTTTCAAATCCATCCTCTTTAGCTTTATGCTTAAATCCGTCACTTTTTCCCCTCTCTTATCGGAACTTGAGCGGCGTTCACCAAGGCTCTTCCGCCGGGCAGGCCACCGACTGTTCAACCAAGCTCTGCCCTGAAACAGAGTTTTCGAGCCAGTAGCCACCTGCTTATTCCCAGACCACCTCATCGGCCCGGAAAACCGGCCCCTCTTTACAGCAGCGCACATAGTGACTGCCTCGTTCAGACCGGTCTTTCACAGCGCAGGCGCAACCCAGGCACAAGCCCACACCGCAGGCCATTCTTTCTTCTAAGGACACTTGGCAGGGCAGGCCTGCCGCTTGGGCCCGGCCGGCTGCGGCCTGCATCATCGGTGTGGGGCCGCAAGCCACCAGGTGTACCCGGCCGGGCCGAGCCTTATCGTCAGCCGCTTTGGGCACGGCAAATTCTTTTAGCAAGACATCCAAGGCCGTCACAGCCGTCCCCGTCAGATCCAAGCCCCCTGTTTCCGCCGCATACAGGCAGCGGTCTGTCACAGCTGCAAATTCCCTTTGCAAAATAGCCTGCTGCCGGTCTCTAAAGCCGAGGGCAACAGCGGTCCGGCAGCCGGCCGCCCGGGCTTCTGCCATCAAAAAATAGAGGGGAAAAACGCCGGTGCCGCCGCCACAGGCAATAATGGTGTCGCCCGGCTGCCAGTCAAACCCCTTGCCTAAAGGGGCTAAGACACTCACTTCTGCCCCCGGCTCTAAGGTCAGCAACGCCGCCATGCCCGGTCCTTTGGCCCGGCCGCCTACAGCAAAAAGGCCCGCCTCCCGGTCCACCCGGCAAATTCCTAAAGGACGCCGCAAAAAAGTTTTTGTCGCCAAGGCGGCAAATTGACCCGGCCGCGCTGTGGCAGCTACTTCCGGGCAGGCGAAGGTCAGCAGTCGCTGTCCTTCCGCCAAAGCCTTGTTTGCGACCAATCTAGCTGTAAACTCAATTCTTTTTGCCATACTTGATCGGCTCCCCGTAACCCTCTCTTTAATGTACTGCACGGCTTACAACATATTGTGTTTTGGCAGTTCATGCTCCGGTACTGTGCGCAGCCGGGTCGCCTCCACCCGCTCAGCAAAGTTCTCCATGTCCACTGTTGTAATATTTTGTGGCGTCAAGCCCTGATCCAGGCAATCGACCACCGCCAAACAAGTGTCAAGCGAAGTTACAGTGGGTACCCCGTGCTCAATACAAATGCGACGCAGGGCAAAACCGGTCGACCCGGCTTCACTTTGGTCTGTCGTATTGACCAAGAGCTTAATCCGGCCGGAAGCGACATATTCACGGGCTGTGGGCGCCGCTTCGCCAACCCGCCTGACCACATTTGTGGGAACTCCGTGCCGATTTAAGTAATTGGCAGTGCCACCGGTAGCATACAGTTCATAGCCCAGGCCAAACAATCGCTCTGCCAAAGGCAGCAAGTCCGGCTTGTCCGCATCCCGCACGGTCAGCATAATGCCCTCACCTTTTCGGGGGAACTTAAAGCCGGAGGCTAAAATCGCCTTGTACATAGCCTCACTGTAGGTTGTAGCTACACCCAAGACCTCGCCGGTACTCTTCATCTCCGGGCCCAGGGCCGTGTCAACATTATGTAATTTTTCGAAAGAAAAAACGGGGGCCTTGATCGCATAAACAGAGGGATAACGGGCATAAAGGCCCGTGCCATAGCCCATATCTGCTAATTTTTCACCCAACATGACCCTGGTCGCCAGAGCAACCACAGGCAGGCCCGTCACCTTGCTGATATAAGGAATCGTCCGCGATGACCGGGGATTGACTTCAATCACATAGACATCATCGTTGTAAAGAATATATTGAATATTCAAAAGACCGATAATGTTCAAGGCCTTGGCCAGACGCTCCGTATAACTGATGATCGTATCCCTGATCCGCTCACTGATATAGGCCGGAAAAATCGAGATCGAGTCGCCTGAATGGACACCGGCCCGCTCCAGATGCTCCATAATACCGGGTATTAAGATATGGTCACCGTCGGAAACCGCATCCACTTCCAGCTCCAAACCCATCAAGTACTTGTCGACCAGAACCGGGTGTTCTTGTGCCTGGCGGTTGATATAACCCATGTACTCGCGGACATCCGCCTCGTCCGTACAGATCACCATACCCTGTCCACCCAACACATAGGAGGGGCGTAAGAGGACCGGGTACATCAGTTCAGCCGCTGCCTGAACTGCCTCTTCTACCGTAAAAACAGTCCGCCCACCCGGGCGAGGAATTTCGCAAGCTTCTAAGACCGCATCAAAACGCTCCCGATCTTCAGCCTCGTCAACCCCATCCGCCGAGGTTCCTAAGATGGGGTAACCCATTTCGCTGACAGCCTTGATCAGCTTGATCGCCGTCTGTCCACCAAATTGGCAGATCACACCGGCCGGTTGTTCATTATCCAAAACGCCCTGCACGTCATCCTTGACTAAGGGTTCAAAATAAAGGCGGTCTGAAATATCAAAATCAGTGGATACAGTCTCCGGATTGTTATTGATGATAATCGCCTCGTAGCCCATCCTTCTCAGCTCTTTAACACAGTGGACCGAACAGTAATCAAATTCAACTCCCTGGCCGATTCTGATCGGGCCGGAGCCTAAAACAACAATTTTCTCACCCGGTTCGGGCTGCGCTTCGTTAACCAGGTCGTGGTGCCCGTAGAAATAAGGTGTTTGAGCGGCATATTCACCCGCACAAGTGTCCACCATTTTGTAGGTGTAAGGAAGGTTAAAGGCCTTGGCAATTGCCTCTACCTCCGCTTCCGGACGACCGGATAAATCGGCAATCCAAGAGACAGTAAAGCCATATTCCACCGCTTGTCTGAACATGGCCTCCGTAATCACCGGGGCAGTCCGGAAGGTCTGCTCCAGGTTGACAATGGACTGTAAACCTGACAGGAAATAAGGGGTGATCCGTGTCTTATCGTAGAGGTCTGCTAAGCTGTAGCCCCGGCGCAGGGCCTCTGCCAGCACAAACAAGCGACGGTCATCGACCACTTCAAGCAAGGGGGCAAATTCAGTCTCTGACATAGCCGCCAAGGAAGCACTGTACAAGCCGCCGTAGTTGAGCTCCAGTGAACGTACCGCCTTCATCAAGGCCGCCTCAAAAGTAGGGGCGATGGACATGACCTCGCCCGTGGCCTTCATCTGTGTCCCCAATTTTCTTTCCGCCTTGATAAATTTATCAAATGGCCACTTGGGAATCTTACAAACAATATAATCAACAACCGGTTCTGAGGCAGCCGTCGTCACCTCTGTCACAACATTTTCGATTTCAGCCAAGCTGTAGCCCAAGGCGATACGGGTAGCCACCTTGGCAATCGGATAGCCCGTGGCCTTGGATGCCAAGGCAGAAGAGCGAGAGAGCCGGGGGTTGACTTCGATGACAGCATAGCGCCCGGTGACAGGATCTAAGGCAAATTGAGTATTGCAGCCACCTTCGATCCCCAAGGTATTTACGATATTGAGCGTTGACCGGCGCAGCATAGCGACTTCAGCGTCACTTAAAGTCAAAGCCGGAGCAAAGACAATCGAATCGCCGGTGTGGACACCGACCGGATCAAAATTTTCCATACTGCAAACAGTAATCGCATTGCCGGCGCCGTCCCGGACAGCCTCGAACTCTATTTCTTTCCAGCCGGCGATAGATTTTTCCACCAAAACCTGGTGGACCCGGCTGGCCTCCAGGCCCGCCGCAGCGATCTCCAACATGGTCGCCTCGTCTGCTGCGATGCCACCGCCGGTGCCGCCCAAGGTGAAGGCCGGGCGAATAATAACCGGATAACCGATGTCTTCGGCCAGTTCTTTGCATTGGTCCAGATTATGGGCTATGCCCGAGGGGACACAAGGTTCCCCAATCGCCAGCATCGTATCGCGGAAAGCCTCACGGTCTTCTCCCTTAAAAATACCTGCTGCCGGAGTCCCCAACAAACGGATGTTGTGTTCTTCTAAAAAGCCGTCTTCCGTCAGCTCCATAGCAAAATTTAAGCCGGTCTGCCCGCCCAAGCTGGCCAACAAACCTTCGCATTTTTCTTCCAGCAAAATGCGTTTGACAATATCGGTTTGCAAAGGCTCGATGTACACTTTGTCGGCCATGTCCGTATCCGTCATAATAGTGGCGGGGTTGCTATTCAATAAAACAACCTCCATGCCCTCTTCTTTTAAAGTACGGCAGGCCTGAGTTCCGGCGTAATCAAATTCTGCTGCCTGCCCGATAATTATCGGACCGGAGCCAATGACCATTATCCTTTTAATATCATTTATCTTTGGCATATCTTCCCCTTCAGCCTTCCAAAATAAAATAGATTATACTCTACCTTGCATATTCTTGCACTTATTCTGATTATTTTTGTTTCTTTTGAATAAAAATGCGAATTCTATGCAAACTTACTTTTCAAAGATTTTTTTACGGCTGCTTATCTTGCTTTTAATTAGCCACCGGTTCGATTTTGCAGGGCCCGGTTGAGGTCTTTTTGCATTGCTTCTGCCGCCCGCCGGCAGGCCTCGGCATAGGCTTCGGGCGGGCAATCAGTTTCCTTTTGCCAGGCGCACATCAGACTTCTGGAG
>CAMXYS010000033.1 GCA_947253135.1 uncultured Clostridia bacterium | reverse complement strand
GGCATTGACAATGGCTCCTTCGCCGTTATCATCAAAGGCCGGGGCAACATCAGCACCGCCGGCGCCTTGGCTGCCGTAGCCCGGCACCAGGAATAGGGTTTGAGGAAGACGCTGGCGCAAGGCCTCCGCTTGGGCCGGCCAAGTGGCTCCGACCACCGCTCCGACAGAAGAGTAGCCTAATTCACCGGCAAACAAGCTGCCCCATTCGTTGACCTTGTCTGCCACCGCTTCGTAGAGTAAGCGGCCATCTTTTAATTCAAGGTCCTGAAAATCACCGGCTGAAGGGTTGGACGTTCTAACCAAGATAAAACAGCCCTTGCCACGCAGGTTGCCCGTATTCAAAAAAGGTTCAATCCCGTCAAAGCCCAGGTAGGCATTGACAGTCAGTGCATCAATCTCATATAGGGCTGTCGATAGACCTTCGGCGAGGTCTGTCTGGCCCAGATAGGCCCGGGCATAGGCGGCAGCGGTCGAGCCGATATCATTGCGCTTGCCGTCTGCGATCACAACCAGACCCTTGGCCGTTGCGTAGGCACAAGTCTTGCGGAAGGCCTGAAGACCGGGAGCTCCATACAGCTCGTAATAAGCCAGCTGAGGTTTAACAGCCGGTATCAGGTCAGCGGTGGCGTCGATCAATCCACAGTTAAAGCGATAAAGACTCTCTGCTGCCACTGCCAAGGGGGCCTCTACCTCCGCTGCCACCTCTGCTTTAATGAACTCGGGAACATAAGCCGGCAACGGATCCAATCCCAATACAGTCGGATTTTGCTTGTGGCGAATCTCCAATAACAGTCTGTCTGCAAAATGTGTCATAGGGCAAATACTACCTTTCCATCTACGGCTGTCAATTTGACTAAACCTTGCAAAGCTACACCCTGGTAGGGTGAATTTTGTGCCTTTGAAGCCTGCCTAAACCGGTCAACCTGCCAGGTAGCAGTCGGGTCAAACAGGCAAAAATCAGCCGGGCGCCCCACCTTTAAGCTGCCGGTAGGAAGCCCGAACAACCGAGCCGGTTGTCGGGTCATTTTATCGACCAATTCAAGCAAGCTCAGGTGACCCGGTTGGACAAGATAAGTATACCCCAGAGCCAGGGCTGTCTCGAAACCCACAAAGCCATTATTGGCCCGGTCAAATTCAACTTCTTTTTCGTCGGCATGGTGGGGGGCGTGGTCGGTTGCAATGACGTCGATCGTTCCGTCAGCCAGCCCGGCGATAATAGCGGCCACATCTTCCGGCTGCCGCAGGGGAGGGTTGACACGGGCATAGGTGTTAAAACCGAGACAGGCATCATCGGTCAGGGCAAAATAATGTGGACAGGTTTCTGCTGTCACCTGTACCCCCCTACTTTTAGCCTGACGAATCATAGCGACTGCCCCCTTTGTGCTGACATGGGCGATGTGTACCGGCAACTTCAAATATTCCGCTAGAATTAAGTCTCTGGCTACTATGATATCTTCAGCTGCTGAAGGGATCCCCTTCACGCCCATACGAGTGGAGTTGTAGCCTTCATTCATCGACCCTTCTGCCAAGGTCATATCTTCACAATGGTCGATCACAGTCAAACCAAAATCGGCTGCATAGACCATGGCCTTCTCCATCATTGCAGCAGTGCTGACCGGAGAGCCGTCATCCGAAATCGCCACAATCCCTGCTTCTTTCATCAGCCCGATCTCCGCCAACTCGCTGCCCGCTTGCCCCTTGCTGACTGCCCCGATCGGGTAGACCTTGCAATAGCCCTCCGCCTTGGCCTTGCTGCAAATATAGGTGACCACGGCGGCATTGTCAGCTACCGGCTTAGTATTCGGCATAGAAGCCACTCCTGTAAAGCCCCCCGCCACTGCACTGCGCGTACCGGTTTTGATCGTTTCACGATATTCCAGACCCGGGTCTCTTAAATGAGCGTGGGCGTCAATTAAGCCCGGCAACAACAATAAATCGTCCGCTGCCAGATCCAGGTCGTAAGGCCCGGCGAATGGCTCTGCAAAAAGGCCATCGGCAAAGTAAACATCACGCCTTGCTTCACCCACAGCCGGGTCGACCGTCACCACATCTCTAATTCTTCCTTTTAGCGACAAGGCTACTGCCGTCTGACTGAAGGCTGCCGTTCCACGATCTAAGTCCAGTTGTTCAGTCTTGTTTTTGATTTGCTCCATCATCTTTTTTCACTAACTCCTCTTTGCCGGTTGTAATGAGTTCTCCATCAATTCATATCTTTGCTTACCCCGGTGATCTCCTCAAATTCTCCTTCACAGCGACAAGCGAGCCTGCTCCAACCACGGCCTGGCCCGCAAAGCCGGGACAGTTAAACCCAACTCATTGCGTCTGGCATTTAACAAAGAAAGTACAGCCATGCGGCAGGCGACACCATTGGTGACCTGCTCATCAATAAAGGACCGATCGCCATAGCGCAAGGGGCTGGTCATCTCCATACCGTGATTATATGGGCCCGGGTGCATCAGGAAGGCTGTCGGTTTGGCCACAGCCAAGACCTCCGGTGTCACGGCATAAAAACGGCTGTATTCAGCAATTGATGGGAACAAAGCACTTTGTTGACGCTCCAACTGCAGGCGCAGGGCCATAACTACATCAGCATCTTCACAGGCTTCTTTGACACTGGCGCAAACAATAGCGCCGGACTGTTTTAACTCCGGTGGCATCATGCTACCGGGTCCTGCCACCCTGACTGCAGAACCTAATTTGGTCAAGGCCCAGATATTGGAGCGGGCTACTCGACTGTGGGCAATGTCCCCTACCACAGCCACCTTTAAGCCGTCCAAACGGCCACACTGTTCGCTCATGGTCAAAAGGTCTAAGAGCGATTGGGTCGGATGCTCATTCATACCGTCACCGGCATTGATTACAGACGAGCTGACACGGTCCGCTAAGAAATGAGGGGCGCCGGCAGAACTGTGGCGCATGACAATGAAATCTGTGGCCATATGTTCAATGGTCAAGGCCGTGTCCAACAGACTTTCACCCTTGCGAATGCTGCTCCCTGAGGCGGCTATATTGGCCGCTGAAGCACCCATAAACTTAGCTGCCATCTCAAACGACAGACGGGTGCGTGTTGAATTTTCATAAAACAAGGTCACGACTGACTTGCCCTGCAGGTGCGTGGTTTTTTTGTGTCCGGATAAGAGGGCCTTTTTCATCTGTGCAGCCGTTTTTAAAATCAATTCAATTTCCGTCTTGTCCAACTGCTGCATGCCCAAGAGATCTTTAGATTTTAGGCCCATTTTAAGCTTCCTTCCTTTCACCTAGGACAACCCGGTCATAGCCATCTATTTCCTTGACTGCCACCTCGATCTGTTCATTTTTAGAAGTCGGAATATTTTTGCCGACATAGTCAGGCCGAAACGGCAACTCACGGTGACCTCGGTCGATCAGGGTGGCAAGTTGAATGGCAGCCGGTCGCCCCATATCAAACAAGGCTTCAATGGCAGCTCGGATCGTTCGTCCGGTATAGATGACATCGTCTACCAGCAAAATAATACGGTTGTTCAATTCCGCTTGAATATTGGTCGCATTGACCGTCGGCGACTCACTCAAAAGGCTCAGATCATCTCGGTAAAAGGTTATATCCAAAGTTCCGACTTCGGGCTCATGTCCTTCGATGGTCGCTATATGGGCAGCAATCCTGCGGGCCAGCGGAACCCCTCTCCTCTGAATGCCGACTACCAAAAGATTGTCTACACCGGCATTGCGCTCTACAATCTCGTGCCCGATTCGCTTCAGAGCTCGTTGAATAGCCTGTTCGTCCATAATTTCCGCTTTAATGCGCACCTTTTACCTCCCTCTTTTCGCCTTCATTTTTGCAAAATAGCATAAAAAAACCGCTGCCGTGAGAACGGGCGGGCGCAAAGACAGCCGGGATTGACCGGCCGGAAATTTAAAAGCAAAGACAACCGTAAAGCCTCTTTATGTTTGCACCCTTAAAGTCTCACGGGACTTCTTAAAAGGTCGTAGACAGTATAGCACCTCCAAACTAATAGCTAAAGCGCAGTCCGCCTACTTTTTGGCAACCACAGCAAACTTTCTATAAAATGCACAAAACAAACATTTTAAATGCTCAGTTAATCAGTCGAGCATTAAAACGGCCGGTTAGCGACTTCACTAGGGAAGAATTGTCAGCCACAGCATTTGACAGCTCAAAAGAATGTGGTAAGATGTTAAAGCACTTGATCGGGGTGTGGCTTAGGTGGTAAAGCGCCTGCTTCGGGAGCAGGAGACCGCTGGTTCGAGTCCAGTCACTCCGATTCCGCGAAACGTCGAAGTTAAACACTTCGGCGTTTTTCTTTTACAAAGAATAATATCGACTTCGGAACTTAGTGAATTTTTGTAAAAATCCAACAGCTGAATGCTTGAGCTTTAAAGAACAATTTTCTTTGCAATTATTCAACTTCTCCTACACCGCTGATCAGCCTATTGGGATTAATTGCAAGCCATTTAGACGAAAAAGATAAGCTGATCAAGCAATCCGATCGCTTATCTTCAGCTCTCTGTCACGGGATTAGACAGGGGGATAAAGGGCAAGGCGGAGCCCGCTGATGACTGTTTAGCTTTGCTTCTTTCGATCGCTAAACGACAACAGGCCACCTGGCTGTCCAAAGATTGCACCCCGCGCAAATCCGGTTTGCGATAGGAGCCGTCCGGCTGGCCCAGGTGCGCCCTGATATTGTCGGCCAACTGTAAATCTAAAATTTCCTTGACTCTGGCAAAACAAGTCTCATCTTCTACCGGGAACAAAAGCTCTATCCGCCGATTAAGATTTCTGGGCATCCAGTCGGCCGAAGACAGATAGAGGTCCGGCGACCCTCCATTGGTAAAGTAATAAATGCGAGCGTGCTCCAAATACCGGCCCACTAAAGATCTCACTCTGATCTGGTCCGACAAGCCCGGCACACCCGGCCGCAGGCAACAAATACCTCGGACGATCAAATCAATCTGTACACCGGCCTGGGAAGCTTCGTATAACTTATCGATAATCTTCTCATCGACGAGGGAGTTCATCTTGGCGATAATACCGGCAGGCCGACCCGCTTGAGCATGTTTGATCTCACGGTCAATCAAATTGTTAAAGCGTTTGCGCATCCAGAGAGGAGCCGGGATTAAACGTTGCCAGTTGTCCGGTTGACTGAAGCCGGACAGCATGTTGAAAAACTCCGTGGCATCCTCACCGTATTCCGGGCGACAGGTGAAAATCCCCATGTCAGTATAGATACGAGCAGTTTGATCGTTGTAGTTGCCCGTCCCTAGGTGGACATAGCGACGGATACCATCGGCCTCTTCGCGCACAACTAAGGTTATTTTGCTGTGTGTTTTAAGGCCCAGCAAACCGTAGACCACATGGCAGCCGGCCTTTTCCAAAGCCCGGGCCCAGTGGATATTATTCTCTTCATCGAAACGGGCTTTTAGCTCGACTAGAACAAAAACTTGCTTGCCGTTTTCCGCTGCCTCCATCAAATAAGTGATAATCGGGGAGTTACCACTAATGCGATAGAGCGTCTGTTTGATGGCCAGGACTTTGGGGTCATGGGCTGCCTCCTTAATGAAATGCAGGACCGGATCAAAGCTCTCGTATGGGTGGTACATAAAAATATCGCCCTGACCGATCGCCTCAAAAATCGGGACCTCAGCAGGCTCCTCACCGGCTTCAGCCCCCCTGCCAAGTCGTCTCAATTCAGTCAATTTAGCCTCATACATACTGACCGGGCAAGGCCTGAAGTCAGGGTAGTAAAGATCTTCTCTTTTTTTGCAGCCCGGCAGCGACCTGAACTTATTAAGAACGGTCAAATCCAGCGGCCCGTTAATAGGGTAGACATAGTCAGGGTCGACAGCCAAAGACTCAATTAAATAGGCTAAAAGATCATCGTTCATGCCATCATCGATTTCGAGTTTGATGACTTCCCCCCGCTCTCTGAGGCGCAATTGGTGTTCAATTTCATCCAAAAGATCCGGGGTATCCTCTTCACGTAATTCCAAGTCGGCATTGCGCATGATGCGGTAGCAACCGGCGGCCAAAATATCATGTCCGGTAAAAAAACGACCCAGACACATAGAGATAATGTCCTCCAGCAAAATGACTTCCACATGACTGCCCGCCCGCTTTTCTTTTTTCCCAGTGAATTCAGGTTCCAGCACAAAAATACGGGGGATGCCACCCGGCACTTGAATGGTCGTAAAAACCGGGTCCGCCTTTTTATCATCGCTGGGGCGGAGCAGGATCGCGAGGTTGATTTCCTTGTTGCTGATTAAGGGGAAGGGCCTGCTACTGTCAACTGCCATCGGTGTCAAAATCGGATAGACGGTCCGGTTAAAATAGCTTTTAACCAGCTCTTTCTGCCGACCGGTCAATTCTTCCGGACGGCGGATATAAAATCCTTCTGCCTGCAGGGCCGGCCGAATCATGCGGTTGTAAGTTGAATACATCCGGTTGGCCATGACGTGGGTGCGCTCACAAATCGCCTGCAGCTGATCAGCCGGAGTGAGTCCGGACCCGTCAGCTGTGTAGTAACCCAGTTCTTCTTGATCTCTTAAAGAGGCGACTCGCACCATAAAAAACTCATCTAAATTGGACTGAGTGATCGACAAAAAGCTCAGTCTTTCCATCAAGGGATTTTTGCGATCTCTCGCCTCGTCCAAAACCCGATCATTGAATTCGAGCCAACTCAATTCGCGGTTGATAAAGCGAGACTTAGGCGAATAGCTGTTAGGTGCTTTGGACTGAGTTGATTTAAATTTCCGTTTCATTCCGGCCCCGGCCTGTCGTTGCAGCATCTTATCCTCCTTCTTCATCGCTTCTTTACCACTAATTCCGGACGCAGGCCAAACACTGTTTCGAACAATAAGCCCTTGCCTTTTAAAGAGGCCTCTTCCAAGGTGACATCGTCATTTGTCTCATAGCGCAAAATTAAAGTAGCCCCCTTTACCTTCGGCTTGACACTGATAAATTTCTGCCGGTGTGAGGCATCCAAGGCGTCCACCATCCGCAAAATGGCTGCCGGCCGAATGATATCATCCATGTCCTGCTCACCGATTTCATCCAAAAATGTCTGGCTGGGCAGCCGGGAAGAAGAATGTAACCTGGCAATCCAGGCGACCCGCTGCCGCTCAGCCTCGCTCAAACCAATTAGCTCAATAAAATTGATGATGTTAAAAGACCGTTCACTGTGTCGATTGAGGTGAATAAATTTACCTGTGTCATGTAAAATAGCAGCTAGCTGCAATAACAATCGATCCCGTTCACTCATACCATAACGCTTCTTTAGGGCGTCAAAAACCCGGAGCGACATCACCTCGACAAAGTCAGTGTGGCCCTTGTCATAGCGAAAACGACTGGCCAGGTGTCTGGCCAAAGAAACCGTGTCAGACCGGTGGTCGTAATTGGGAGTATAGTGGTAGGCTCGAGCTGCTAAAGCTGTCAGTATGCCGTCGCCTATGTCCGTCTGGGGCAAATAGATGCGTTTTAGGTCATTGTAGTTGGCATATTTGCGGATGATTAAGGTGGCCGGCAAAAGTAACTCGGCTATATCAGATGGGATTTGATAATCTAAATTGAGCGCATCGGGGCTGACCCGGCAAACCACCTGATAGATTTTTTGGAGGCTCTTCCGGCGGATGATGGGGCGGTCAGGTTCCTCTCCCGCCAGGCGGTGCAAAAAAATCGAGCCCGGATAAAGGGCAATCAGATGAGGGTAGGTCATCCCACCCGGCTCAACGACTTTAAAATCATTGATTTCCGCATCGACATATTCGTTCATCAGGTCGATATAATCGCGGCTGCGGCCTCGCAAACGGTCCATCATTTCATTAATTCGCAAAACGCCCAGCCTTAAGTTGTGGCTAAAGTGGCATTCGGAGTGCCTGAAAGCTGAAACTTGAACTGAGCCGGAACTGATATCAAGGATAATGACACCTTCTTCAATCAAGTCTGAAAATTCCGGTATGGCTTCTGAAATCGCTACGTTGTGAAAATATCGTTCAATACCGTTATCCAGCACTTCGACTTCAAAGCCGGTCTTATGGCGGATTTGCATCAGCACGTAAACCTTGTTTTCCGCCTCTCGAACTGCACTGGTCGCGACTACACGGTAGTCTGTAATCCTGTACTCTTCCAGTTTAAGGCGAAAACCTTGTAAAATTTCACAGCACAGGTCTACATTGCGGTCAGAGATACGGCGGTGTGTATAGGTATCTTCGCCCAAGGCCAGGTTGCCTCGCACAGTCTCAATAATTCGAGGAGCCTCCCCTCGGCTCAGCTCCGCTATTTTCATCGTCAAGGAACTGGAACCGACATCAATCAGAGCAAAGCGCTTTTTTTCTGATATCACTTTAACCCCCTTGCACCGGGTATCCGGTTAATTTTGACCGTCAAACGGCTCTGTCATAAAGGTATAAAATTCAGCCAAGGCAACCGCTGTTTGCCGCTTACTTAACCGTCCGACTAAAAAGGTTACTTCTGCATACTCGCGATACAACCGGTCGCGCTCGCGATAGAGGTCGGTCAGGTCTTGCCCCGGCTTAAGTACCACACCACGTTTTTTAAGGTTGCCCAGCCGCCGTCTTAAAATTTCAAGCGGCACGTCCAGGTAGATAATCAAACCCAGCTGTTGCAAGTGCTCCATGGCCTTTCGGCTATAGACGACACTGCCGCCTGTCGCCACCACAATTTGCTTGCGCGGGCGGACAGCACAAACCGCCCTTGTTTCTGCCGCCATAAATTCTTCATTGGACAAACTGGCTGTCAATTGGCCGGTGGTCTTGCCGGTCTGTTGAAAAAGCACCCTATCCGTGTCAACAAAAGGTAAATCCAACAGGTTTGCAACAGCCCGCCCCAAGGTTGATTTTCCGGATCCGGGCATGCCGATCAAAATCAGATTGTGACGCGTTCGGGCCGGCCTTTTGTTTCTCTTTTTACGTCGTTGCAGGCCCGCTTGGCCACTTTTGCACGAATGATTCCGGCACCGGCAACGGGATTTCTGATTGCCCTGAAACCCGGTTTCGGTCTGATTTTTTTTGTTTTTTTTCCGCCGCGGCCCCCTTTTTCCAGTGGGAGTGGGCGCCGGCGAATCCGCCCGACTTTCTTTTGCTGGCACAGTAAAATCCTTTCTCTCTGCCCCGATTATTATAGCAATTTGTCCTTAAAACAGAGGTTGTATCGCCTGACGCCCTGAATTTTTAAGGAAATCTAACCTTTTATTAACCCTGTATTTACATTTTAAATAGATCGATTTTCCGCCGGGCCATTTCTTCATACCTGTCCAGATAAGCAGCTAAAGATTTAACATTGGGGCTGCGTGTGGCCTTGCCTTTTCGATCGACCAACTTGCTGATCCCGCCGCAACCAAAGGCAAGAATAGAGCAACGGTCACTCATCATAGCAACATTATACAAGTTAGCAGCACCGAGGCGGGCAAAGCCGATGTTTTCCAAGCCGCCGATCCCATCTTTCTGTCGATATAAGTAGTAAGGCAACAAGCCCTGCTTGTCAGCATAGGCAACTGCTGCTTCCAACATCTCGGCTACAGCCGGGTCCGGCTTTTTAAAGTCGAAAAAAGCTCCTGACTCGCCTGACTTCAGGCGGTGATTTAAATCCGATGAACGCTTGACTGCCAAGGTGTGAACCGTCAGGCTGTCCGGCTCCAGGGCGGCCAGTTGGCTGAGGGTGGCAGCAAAATCTGCCGGAGTCTCACCGGGCAAACCGGCAATCAGGTCCATATTGATAGAGCTGAAACCGACGGACCTGGCCAGTTTAAAGGCCTGAATAACTGCAGCGACGGAATGCTTTCGTCCAATGAGCTGCAGGGTGCGGTCGTGCATCGTTTGCGGATTAATACAGAGCCGGTTGACTCCTGCGGCGAGCAGTGTTTGTAATTTGTCCTCCGTGACCGCATCCGCCCGGCCGGCCTCAAAGCAAATTTCCACAGATTCCCTTTTTAAAGCGGGCAACAACCGATGCAAAGCAGCCAACAGCAGGCTGATCTGATCCGCGTTCAAATCACCGGGCGTGCCCCCCCCGATATAAACTGCGGCGACCGGCTGTTTTAACCGGGGCAAAACGAGTTCCAATTCTTTAATAAGTGCTTCTATATAAAGGGTTTTGGCTGCAGTGGAACAGGCTATCCCTTCATTAAGAGTAAAGGAGCAATAATGACATTTGCTGGGACAAAAGGGGATACCGATGTAAAGACAACAGGCCCGGTTGGGCAGGCGCTGTAAAAGCGCTTTTTCCGCCCGGGCTACCCGTATAGCCAATGAGGCCTTGGCCGGAGCCACGTCATAGGTTGATTGCAAAATAGCGCGGGCCCTGTCGCCATCCCCCTTGACCGCCGCCAAAAGCTCCGCCGCCACATAGGTCGGTCGGATACCTGTTAAAGAACCCCAGGGATAAGACCGGCCGGTCTGGCGGCAACAAAAACGATAAAAAACAATCTTGGCCAGCCGTCGCAGCAAAACATCAGCCGGCAAGGCTGCAGCCGCCCCGCTCAAAAAGACATCCGCTGCACCGGGCAGGTTGCTGACAGCCCCCGCACCGGTGTTGGCGCCAACAGGCGATGGCTCTGCGCCGCCCCTGCCCACAGCTTCAACACTTGCCGGCAAGTCCGCCACTTGAGCTCTCGGCCGCCCATCGTGCAGGTAAAACCGCCAGAGCACAGCTCTTTGCCCCCGGTGAAGTGGACCGGAAACAGCCATTGGTGGGCCCACAACAGCACCGGCAGAGATTAGCTCCGGTTCAGCTCCGGTGCCCACAGCCAAAAGACCAGGAGCAATACTTCTGACCCGGCCGAAGAAGAGTCTTAGAATTTCCCTAGCTGCCGGCAGCAAAACAGCATCATCAACGCGGACCAGTTGCTGCGGCAGCTGCTCAGTTTTCATCTGACAGGTGAGCATGTTTTTTGCTTGCACACACCGCCTCGCCGGCCGCCGCGCCGGCGGGCTCACCCGTTTTGGCCTTGCTCGCCACCGGCCCGGCAACCTCCTCTTCAAGTGACAAGTTCACCAGAGCGGCCAGTTCTTCCGGTTGATGGACCAGGTGTACTGCCCCTGCACTAAGCAGTTCCTCAACTGACCGAAAGCCCCAACTCACTGCTACGGGCTTCATACCGGCCCGGCCAGCTGTAACCATATCGACATCCGAGTCGCCGACAAAAAACACATCAGCCGGACTGCAATTCATCTGTTTTGCTAAAAAGAGGGCCCCCGTCGGATCCGGCTTAGCAGGCCAGTCCGCCCGGTCGCCTAGGCTGGTGGTCAGCCTGTCTCCGGCAAAAAAACGAGCACATATCTCCTGGACAAAAGAATCATCTTTGTTTGACAATACAGCAGCCGGTATACCGGCCTGTGCAAGTCGATCCAGCAGCTTGACCATGCCGGGGAAAGGCACTGTGTGACGATTCCAATTGTGACGGTAGGCAAGCATAAAATCGCCCGTAAAAGCGGATAGCAAGTCTGCTTCCACCTCGTTTTTTTCAGGATTTCTAATCGCTGCCAGCATTTTGGGCGGCAAGTTGTAATGCTCATCCAAATAGATGGCCTCCTTGCCCTTTGCTTGCTGCAGCCGACTAAGCACAATACTCCTGCGACAGAGTTCAGGAATGCCATTTCCCACCAAATTGTAATAAACCGGCTCCGGCAAAGGCGGTAAATCTGCTTGTACCAAACCGTCATTGGCCGTCAAAGCTAAATCTTTAATGGAATCTAACAAGGTGCCATCCAGATCAAAGATAAAGGCACACTGACCCGTCATAATAATTCATCTCCTTCAATCGGCGGCGCAAAGGCGTGCAGGGCTGCCCCAATAGCAGTGGCATACTCTGCCTCCGGTGGCAAATGGAATCGGTATTCGTAAAGTTCTGCTACTCGTTTCAGCATGTCACGGCCAGTTTTAAGATGGATTAAATTTCCCGTGAAGACAATATCTCGCAAGGCCACACCGCGGGAAATGGCCACAGCCAAGATCCCCACCGTTTGAAAAACCAGGTTGACAATGCCTGCAGCAATGTCGGCCGCATCTGTTTCATCGACCACCTTACCGAAATTTGAAGCCGTTACGCTCGGCCCTAAGCCGGCAATTTGCTGTCGTGAAATATCTTCAATACTCAAATCGACTTGACTTAAATCACCGGCCTCTGCCATGCGGGCAAAACGGCCGATGTCCCGAGTGCCGAGCATGGCTCTAGCCAGGCCGAGCAAGGTGCCTCCCCCGACGCCGGAACCAATCAGATGGCTCACCTCCCGCTTGTTTCGGTCAGCCTCTACAATGGCAGTTCCTGTCCCCATGCTTACCACCACGGCCCGATCCAGACCACTCACATAACAGCCGCCCAAGCCGATGGAACGAACTTCTTCTACCCGGTGGGTCTCAATGCCCAACAGTGGACTGCGGATAAAGGAGGCGCCGACACCGGTGATGAACAATTTGCGGACATCCCCCACCCGGTGGCCATTAAGGTTTAAAACCTTGCCGAGAGCACCGTAGGCGGAGGCGACCGGGTCATCTGCCCGCACCTGCTCACCGGCGGTCATTTTTTGATCTAAAAAAGTGACAATCTTAGTTGTACTACCACCGATATCCAGACCGATAATCATAATTTTCCCCTTATCAGGCGAACTTATATATTCTTCTGGCCACTTCATAAACCCCGGCCACTAGAGCGTTACTAAACTTTGAGTCACGAGTGCCGCAAAGAATTAAATTAAGTGGTTTCTTCTTACATTTGGCGTATAAATACGGATGCTCTTTTTTTAACCAGAGCCAGAGTTCATTTTTCTTATCCAAATTTTCTTTTTCTTTTGACAGAATTAAAATAACGCTGGAAATGGTCATCATCATCGAAAAGTAATGAATCATATAACGTCTCAGAGAGCGGTTGAGGTCAGAGCGCTCCAAGTCATAGGAGGCGGCCATTAACCGGGTGACTCGCAACTGCTGGTCGGCCCGCCTGATCATCACATCCGTGTTAACGGACTGATCTTCCCGTCCAATAAAGTAGCGGTAGAGCGGCACGGGTAAATAATAAAGTCGTTCCACCCAAGGCAAGGGACAATAAGCCAAAACATTGTCGACATAAAAGCAATGTTCCGGCAACCGGACCCCTGCTTCGTGCAATATCTCGGTCCGATAGACAGTGGAGTGCATACTGAAGTATTGGTCTACGCCCATCGACCGGACTTCATCCCAGCCGATTACCCGGCGCCCCGGTACAACATCATTAAATTTCATCAATTTACTGGTGCCGTCATAACTGTATTCATACATGCAGTCAACTAGAAATAAGTCCACCTCGTGCTCTGCCGCCAAGCTGTAGCGAATCTGCTGCAACAGTTCGTCCAGGGCTGCCCGGTCCAACCAGTCATCACTGTCCAGCACATAAAAATAGCTCCCCTCAGCCAAATCAATCCCGGAATTAACACCTGACCCGTGACCACCATTTTCCTTGTCAACCAAGCGGAATAGTTGCGGGTAGCGCTCCACGTAAGAGCGGGCGATTTCAAGTGTACTGTCGGTAGAACCGTCATTGACAATAATGACATCTAAATCTTCATCATAACCCAGCATCGAGTCCAAGGACTGCCTGAGGTAATCTTCTGCATTGTAGGCCGGCACGGTGACCGTTAAAAGCTTCACCTAACCCCTCCTTTGTCGGATAAAATTTTAGCCCTCAACCGAACTCGGCGAGAGCTAAAGCAGCTAACCCACCCGGCTGTCGCCATCAAAAGCGGTAACAGCAAGGGGAAAAATATTTGTTACATCCCGTAGGCATAGTGGGGAGCGCGCTCGTCGCGGCGCTCTTCCTGCCGGCGATCCATATTGACGACGCGGACATTGCTCGGCACGATAACAAAAATATAAGACGAAATTTTTTGCACTTGGCCATCCAAGGCGAAAGCCGCCCCGGTCACGAAGTCGACCACCCTTTGAGCGATCTGTTGGTCGACCTGCTCAAAGTTACAAATAACCGTCCGGCCGGAGCGCAGCTGGCTCGTCATCGCCTGTGCCGCCTCCATGCTGTCCGGGCGGATGACCGCAACCTGATGACCGATGTGGTCCTGCATATTCATAACGCGCGGTTGTTCGCGATCGGCTGCCGGCGTGATGTGATCGGTAATATTGCGATAAACAGGTTGCTCATCCTCTGCCGTCAGATCATCATATTCTGCATCATAATCCGCGTCATCATAAGCAGAAAACCTATTTACTAAACGATTCAAAAAACTAGCCATAACAGCCTCCGAATTAGTCTCTCTATACAAATA
>CAMXYS010000032.1 GCA_947253135.1 uncultured Clostridia bacterium | reverse complement strand
ATTATCCAGGACGTCTCGTGGGCTCGGAGATGTGTATAAGAGACAGGTGATTCAGGCATCGCTTTCTGCAGCAGCTAAGGGAAAGACTTTGATCGTGATTGCGCACCGGTTGTTTACGGTGAAGAATGCGGATCAAATTGCTTATGTTGAAGGTGGACGCATTAAGCAAGTAGGCAGGCATGATGAACTAATGCGCTCATGTATAGGTTACCACAAGATGTGGACTCTTTCCGAAGGGAAGGCTCAAGATGATTCAAACATTTAAAAGTTTCTGGAAATTCAGCAAAAATCGGCACGGACTTTTTATCAAGACATTGCTGATGTCTTTCATCCGAGCTTTTATCGGTATTACGCAGCTGGTAGCAATTAGTCTTGTGATTGATGTACTCACAAGGGAGGCGGCAGAAGAATCTGTAATTTGGAAGATAGTTCTCTTAATGATTACCTGCTTAGTTGGCAGTTTTATCAGCTCATTTACGGAGTCTGCGGGAAGCGTTGCGACTGGTTTTTATATGACCGCTGATAAGCGGATTGAGTTGGGAAATTTTATGAAAAGACTCCCTCTGGGCTTCTTTACTGAAAATGCCTCAGGAAAAATTGTTGCAAGCTTGACTACGGGGCTAAGTGGGGTAGAAACTGGCGCAACGATGGCGATGGTTACAACGGTTTCTGGATTTTTTTCTGCCTTCGCCCTATTCGTTGCCATCTGCTTTTATGATTGGCATATTGGTGTAATCACAGCGGTCGGGATGCTTTTGTATCTCGTGACAGTAGACCTTCAGATGGGCATTTCACGGGAGAGAGGGCCTCTTCTTCAAAAAGCGCAAAATAAGTTAGCTGAAGCGACCCTCAACTTTATGCAAGGGGTTAAAGTCACAAAGGTCTTCAGCGTGAAAGAAGGGGATGCGGAGTTAAATGCAGTGATTGAGGCTAGCAGAGATGCCAATATCCTGTTTACCAATCAGGTGATGCCTGTGCAATTTCTGAGTAGGCTGATTATAGCCGTCTTCGAAATTTTTATTTTTATTTGTGCACTCTACTTGCATAGTCGGGGGGAAATCCCCTTGGTAAAAACCATTCTACTTTTAATATTTAGTTTTATGGCCTATATGTCGCTGAACCAGGCCGGGTCGATTTTATCCATGATTGGGATTCTTGACATTGGGCTTCGAGACATTGAGGAAATTGAATCTGTTAAACAGATGGAGTGGGAGTCAGCACCGCAACCAATGGGCTCCAACGATATTCAATTTGAGGATGTGCACTTTTCCTATGGAGAAAATGAAGTCCTCCACAATGTTTCTGCAAAGATTCCAGAAGGGTCCTTTACGGCCATCATCGGGCCTTCCGGGTCTGGGAAGACGAGTTTATGTGAGTTAATTCCTCGCTTCCGTGATGTAGACTCCGGCAGAGTCACAATTGGCGGAGTGGATGTACGAAAGGTAGAGTATGAAGAGCTGATGAAGCGGATTAGCATGGTATTTCAGAGAGTCTATCTTTTCGAAGACAGTATTTTTAATAACATTGCCATCGGAAAGCCGGATGCGAGCCCAAAAGAGGTGAAGGCCGCTGCAAGGGCTGCCTGTTGTGATGACTTTATCCAAAAACTTCCAAAAGGTTACGACACAGTGCTCAATGAGGGGGGCAGCAGCTTATCCGGAGGAGAAAAACAGAGGATTTCCATTGCCAGGGCAATCCTGAAAGATTCGCCGATTATCATCATGGATGAAGCAACCTCTGCACTTGATGCAGAAAATGAGCATGAGATCTTTTCAGCGATCGAAGCCCTGACAAAAAATAAAACGGTCATCATGATTGCCCACCGCATCAAATCAGTCAGCAAGGCTGACCAGGTGATTGTCTTGAAAGAGGGGCGTATTGTTCAAGATGGGCCTCCGAGCGAATTGGCCGTACAGGAGGGCCTATATAGGGACTTTTTACAAACGAGAGCCGATGCCTCGGGTTGGACGCTGAAAAATTAAAAGGAAGGCCGTGTCGGTTGCCATGGTGCACAAGTTGTGGCAACCGATATTCGGACAGGAGCAAAGATGAGAATTGGCGCAAGCGGGGCTTCCGGCAAAATTGGAAGTCATATTTGTAGCTACCTAGATCAGTTTTTACCAGGTTCGGAAATCATCGGCGAAAGTCGAACTGAGTCGGGGGCTGTTCGTAATTTAAAAAAGAAGGTCAGCAATTTTTACTGGCAGAGCCTTGATCTCTTAGACAGGTCACAGTGCGCTGACTTTTTAACAGGGTTTCGTGTCATAATAGTGATAGAGGTAAGTAGTTATGTAAATATAATGAGTTCAAGACTTCAAGAAAAGTTTAAAACTCAAAAAATAAATAGTTGGTGTGCTGCTTAGAGTATCCAATTTAATAATGTGAATGTGAAATAAAAAGGGATAAGGAAAATGAAGAAATACAAGGACGGGTATCAATAATAATGCAATTTGTAGGAAAGGAGTATGTGGCAGGGATTTATGTCAAAAATAACATCTAAAATACAAGAAAAAGTCATGTCTTTTCTGTTTCGGGGAAAAGAATTATTTAAGCCATTAAATACAGGATACATTGATGAGAGAGTAAGTTGCGTTAGAGAATATGTTGCTAATATTTATTTTTATAAAAAAGACGGCCATACGATTATGATAGACGCAGGGTATAATTATGATAGGTTAGCAGAAAAAATGAAGTGGCTTAATATCAATCCAAAAGATATTCAGGAAATTTTAATTACACACCAAGACACAGACCACGTCGGAGCTATTGAAAAAGGCAGTGATGGATTGTTTAGCGAATCCACTATATATATTGGAAAAATCGAAAATGAATATTTAGAAGGTCGTAAAAAGCGTAAAGTATTTGGTGGATTAGTTAAACTGCCACAAGTACACATAGAAAATAAAAAAGTATTAGTTGATGATGGGCAGGTTTTCTATATTGGGAATATTAAGATAGAGGCATTTCTTGTACCGGGGCATACTTGGGGACATCTTGTCTTTTTGATTGATGATGCATATTTATTTGCAGGTGACACGATTTGGTTTGGAGCAGATGGTGGCTACGCATTTTTGAACATTCTTGCAGAAGATAAAAAATTACAAATTAAATCTCTTAAAAAGTTAGAGGAAACACTTAGAAAGAGAAATTTAAAGTTAAAAATTATAACAGGTCATACAGGTTGGACTGATGATATAGATTTTGCTTTTGCTCATACAGATGAGATTTGCAATGGGTTAAAAAGGAAACCCAAAGTTCATGACCCCAAAGCACCGTATGATGGCTATGATGAAAAAGATGATACAGAAGAGAATGCAAGGAATGTCTTGCTAGATAAGTGTTAGGTAGTCCAAGAAAATGTCCGCACCCCCCTATGAACTTGAAGAGGAGGAGGTAGCCATGGCTACAAGTAATTTGAATGTAAGAACTGATACGACTATTAAAAAACAGGCTGAGACTATTTTTACTGAGCTCGGCATGAATATGACTACAGCCGTAAATTTATTTCTTAGGGCAACGGTGCGTGCAAAAATGGCCTGCCCTTTGATTTGAAGTTGGATGTCCCGAATGGAAAGACATCAGCAGCTATAGAAGAAGGAAGGTGCATTGCTTTTGATCCGAGTGCAGAAGGATATCATCGTATTGATGAACTTATCAAAATACTGGAGGGTTCACACACCCAAGTCTTTAAAAATGCACCCAAGAATCAAAAATGCACCCGAGTAATACTTATGAGTGGATTGTATTCGTTTTGGTGTACGATGCCAGCGAGCAAGTGAGCAGGAGGGTTAGGACCATGAGCCGACCAGTGTTTGATTCGAGTTTATATTTTATTACGGACAGCAGCGATTACCACGAGGAAGTATTTTTAAACCGGGTGGAACGGGCTCTCCAAGGTGGTGTGACTTTGTTGCAGCTCCGCGAAAAGGAGAGGTCGACCAAGGATTATATGGACTTGGCTAAACAGGTGCATGCTTTAACCAGGCGCTACCGAGTGCCTCTGATTATTGATGACCGAGTTGATGTGGCCCTGGCCGTCGGGGCGGAAGGTGTCCATGTCGGGCAAAGTGATATGCCCGTTGCTATGGCCAGAAAGTTAATGGGGGCGGAAAAAATTGTGGGAGCTACAGCTAAAACAGTCTCCCGGGCCCGGGAGGCCTACGCAGAAGGGGCAGATTATTTGGGGGTCGGAGCGATTTACCCGACGACAACCAAGGTAAAAACCGTCTTGACTGCCCCGGCTACCCTGAAGGCTATTTGCGAAGCTGTGCCGCTCCCGGTCAATGCGATCGGTGGCCTCAACCGGGATAATTTAGATGTGCTGGTGGGTATACCGGTGGCCGGTATTTGTGTGGTTTCTGCCATTATGAAGGCAGCAGATCCCCGCCGGGCAGCAGAGGAACTCAAGCTAAGGGCCGCAGAACTGGGCCTTAAACAGACCCCTTAAGTGTTGAATTGTCCCAGTGCCCCCTTGTGCAGGGGCACCGCTCCTACTTGGCAGCCAAAAGGCCTGCGGCAGAAACCACAGGCCTTTCCTCAATTTTGGTTGATATCGGCCAAATGCAGCCCTTCATTTCGATCTAATGCCCAATCCATGGCCCAGGGTGATTCAAACAATAAGACCGGCCGGTTGTCCCGGTCCAGGACTAAAAGAGTTGTGCTGGTCAAATTGAGGTCTTCTTGGGCAATTTCTTCAGCCGGCAGGTGGTCACTGGTCAACCAACGCGCCAGCCGGTAGTTGAGGTGCTCAACGCGGATATCTACTCCGTATTCATTGTTCAGGCGGTGCTCCAAGACATCAAATTGCAGGACACCCACAGCGCCGACAACATAGGTCTCTGTGCCACTGTCGGGTCTTTTATAGAGCTGGACGGCGCCCTCCTGAGCCAGCTGGACCATACCTTTGTTAAACTGCTTACGCTTGAGGGAGTTAACCGGGGCGATCGAGGCGAAGTGCTCCGGCGCAAAACGAGGAATGTCGCCAAACTCAAGTCGCTTTTTGCCACTGTAGAGGGAGTCGCCTATGCGCAATTGACCGGGGTCAAAAATGCCGATAATATCACCGGCATAGGCTTCTTCTAAAACGCGGTGGTCCTGGGCCATAAAGGTTTGAGGCTGGTTTAGGCGAACCGGTTTGCCGTCGCGCGAGTTGGTCACCTCCAAGCCCTTGGTAAACTGGCCGGAGCAAATTCGCAAAAAGGCCATGCGGTCACGGTGGCCGGGGTTCATGTTGGCTTGGATTTTAAAGACAAAGGCACTAAAGGCTTCTGCAACAGGGCTAATTTCGTCACCGTCTGCCATTTTTTGTGGCCCGGGACAGGGGGACATTTTCAAAAAGTCTTGTAAAAAGGGTTCGACACCGAAGTTGGTGATGGCGCTGCCGAAAAAGACAGGAGTCAGTTCTCCGCGCAGAATACGTGCTTGATCAAAGTTGTCGCCGGCTATGTCTAAGAGTTCAATGTCTTCTTGTAGTTTTTCATGGTAGGAATTGCCGATCAATTCGCTTAGGGCGGGGTCATCAACTGAAGTAACTTGTATATCAACTTGTTTGGCCCCGTGGTCGCCGCCGGCAGTAAAGCGCTGGATCACCTGCTGCCTGCGGTTATAGACGCCCTTCAGGTCGCCGTCGGTGCCGATCGGCCAGTTGACCGGGCAAGAGTCAATTCCCAAAACTTTTTCGAGTTGGTCTAACAAGTCAAAAGGGGGGAGGGAGGCTCGGTCCATCTTATTGATAAAGGTAAAGATAGGAATGCCACGCATCCGGCAGACGTGAAAAAGTTTAATGGTCTGCGGTTCAACACCTCTGGCTCCGTCAATCAACATGACGGCGGCATCGGCAGCGCAGAGGGTGCGGTAGGTGTCCTCGGAAAAGTCCTGGTGCCCGGGTGTGTCCAAAATGTTGACGCAATAACCCTCATATTCAAATTGCATAATTGAGGAGGTGACAGAGATACCACGCTGCTTTTCAATCTCCATCCAGTCGGAGGTGGCGTGACGGGAGGCCTTGCGGGCCTTGACGCTGCCGGCTTCGCGAATGGCGCCTCCGTACAAGAGCAATTTTTCAGTCATGGTTGTCTTACCGGCGTCAGGGTGAGATATGATGGCGAAGGTACGCCTTCTTTGCACTTCCTTTTGGATTGTTTGATTCATCTTGTTCCTCTTTATAGATTTAGTTATCAGGTTGGCCGGGTTAAAGGGCAACAACCGGCCGGGCACTTGTTTTACTGCTTAGCTAGAGTTCCCCCGCTAGAGTAGTCCCCCCGCTAGAGTTCCCCCGGCACCGGCTTGGCCGGCTCCGGCCGGTCTGACTGACCGGAGTCCGGCTGTCGCCGGATAAACAGTTCAGCTGTGCGCGGCGAGCGACTACTTTGTCGGGTGGCGAAAGTCAAAGCCCGGTCTGCCAGCAGCGTCCAATTGTCCTCGTCCGTCGGCAAGCCCTTTTTAATGGCTAAATTTTTGACAATGGCCAGGTAATTTTTCTGCAGGGGGGAGCGGAAGGTTAAAATCAAACCGAAACGCTCGGCCAAAGAGAGCCGCTCTTGTCTGGCATCTCCTTCAAAGAGGTCATCACTGGCATCGGTGTGCCGTTCGACAACTAGGTGCCGGCGGTTGGTGGTGACATAGATTAGCACATTGTCCGGCTGCCTGGAACTTCCGCCCTGAAGTAAGCTTTTCAGGCTGTTGTAATCCTCATTAGCCGTCTCAAAAGAGAGATCATCAATAAAGATAATAAATTTTAGGCTGAGTGGGCGCAAGTGGCTCATCAGAGCCGGCAGGGCCGTGATAGCCTGGCGGCGGACTTCGATCAGGCGGAGACCGCTATCTTTATAATGGTTAGCCAGGGCCTTTACCGTGGACGATTTGCCGGTCCCGCGATCACCGGCAAAAAGAATATTTTCTGCCACTTCTCCGGCTAAAAAAGCTTCTGTATTGGCTCGAGCCTGTCCGATCAGGCCGGTGTAGTCGACTAAGTCGGGCAAAGAGACCGGGTCAGGGTCGGTCACCGGTTCAAGTTCTTTTCCGGCCCAACTAAACATGTGGTTGAAGGCTAAGTTACCGCAGCCGTTGTGCCGGTGGAAGGCGGCCAAGGTGGGCAGGCAGTCCGGCCAACCGTTTTCTACTTCTAAGGTTGTAGACAGGCGTCGGCGGACGGACAGGATAGAGTGGGGCAGTAAAAACTCCCTGTTTCCTGTTTCCGTTTCAGTAGCCGGGACAGGGCTGGGACTGTCGGCCCATTCCGGCAGCTTGCCGATGACAGCGAGCAGTTTTTCCCGGCCATCGGCAATGGCAGCCCGGCGGAGGTCCTCTTTTATATCTGAGGCCTTCAGTCGGGCCAGATTTTGCAAGCTGTTTAAATCCTCTAAAACAGCCGGTGCAATTGCCTCCAGTTGTTTTTGTCCGGCTTCATCTTGTTCTTGAGCAGCTGCTTGGGTGAAGGGATTGACGGCTGCCAGCAGCAAGTCGATGATCCGGTCACTCCAAGATACCACTGTCCCGGTGCGGATAAAGGTGCGATAGAGTTTGGCATAGGCAGTAATCTTTTGAGTGAGCGGCTTTTGACAGTCGGCCATAGTAGTTAGGAAAAATGTCAGCTTTTTTAAAAAAGTGTTTTCCTCCGCCAAATCGTAGACGGTCAGACAGTCTAAAGACAGGGCTAAAATTTCATAGTCAACCGTTGCAGCGGTTTCAGTCATACACATGGCGAACTCCTTTGCACAAATTAAGCTATTTTACCATACCTGCGGCAAGGTCAGGGAAAGGGCAGAGCGATGGTTTGCTTCATTCCTGGTAAAATTCAAGAACGGGTTGGCCGTGAAAAAGGATCTATAACCGGCAGCCGACGATTGTTATTCAAATGTACGAGGACATCAAAACCGCCTTCGGGTGATCCTGTATACTAAGGGTAAGAGTATTATAATGTATTTTTAGTTTGATTGATGTGGAATCGGCACCGGCGGTGGTGACGGTTTCAGACCGGACAAGTCTGAATATTAAAAGGAGTTTCAAACACATGTCAGGACATTCCAAGTGGAACAATATTAAAAGACGTAAAGGGGCAGAAGATGCCAAGCGCGCTAAGATTTTCACTAAAATCGGACGCGAAATACAGGTGGCTGTCAGGGCGGGTGGGCCGGATCCGGCAACGAATAACAAATTAAGTGATGTTGTTGCCAAGGCCAAGGCCGCTAATATGCCCAACGATAATATCCAGAGGAGTATTAAGCGGGCTGCCGGTGGCGGTGAGGGCGAAAATTACGAAGATGTTCAATACGAAGGTTACGGCGCCGGCGGTGTGGCTGTTTTAGTCAAAGCCTTAACGGACAACCGCAACCGAACAGCGGCAGAGGTGCGCCATGCCTTTGACAAGTTTGGCGGCAACCTGGGCACGACCGGTTGTGTTGCTTTTATGTTCAACAATAAAGGTCAGCTGGTTTTGGAACGAGACCAATATTCGGACGCTGATGCTGTTATGTTAGATGCCATTGAGGCGGGTGCCGAAGATGTAGAAGAAGACGAGAATGTTTTTGTTGTGACGACAGCTCCGGAAAATTACAGTGCTGTTATGAAAAACTTGAGCGACAAAGGTTATCAATTTGCGGAGGCGGTGCTGGAGCCTGTCCCTGACAATTACATTGAAGTATCCGACCCGGCCCAAAGAGAACAGTTAGAGACCCTGATTGACACCTTGGAGGACAATGATGATGTCCAGGGTGTCTACCACAACTGGACGGTTGAAGAATAATGTTTTTTAACAGGCGCAGGCGTTCCAAGAAACGCAAAAATGAAGAGCCGGAGGAAGCGGTTGAAACCATTCCCAACCCGGAAGCAGACCTGGCCTCGCTTAGCGCCAAGTTAAATGAACCGGTCGGCCGAACACGCTTTTTAGAACATGACGTTCCGCGTTTTGACAGCCGCCGCCAGACCGAGTCGCGCCTGCCACATTCCTTAAACCCCATTGGTCGTTTGGCCGAAGCGGTGGGGCGAGACCGCCAGCAAGAACAAGAGGTGCGTCTGGCGGAGATGCAGCAGGTTTTGGCGCAAATAGCGGTAGTGGCTTTTGTAGGGCCTTCCGGCACGGGCAAAAGCACTCGGGCTATTCGGGTGGCCCGGGCCAATGGAATTAAATACTTAATTGATGACGGCCTGTTGATTCACGGCGGTCGCATTATTGCCGGGACTTCGGCCAAAAGGGCACCTACTCGGATTGAATCAGTCCGCCAGGCTGTTTTTTGGGACCAGACGAGGGCGGCTAATATGCGCCGAGCCTTGGCCGAACAAAAGCCGACGACCTTGATGATTTTGGGCACTTCTGATTCTATGCTCTCTAAAATTTGCAACAATTTATGGCTGAACCAACCGGCCATGCTCATTCGGATTGAAGATGTCACAACGGAAGAGGAAAGGCAAATTGCCAAACAGACCAGACTGACAGCAGGCCAACATACGATTCCGGTGCCCAGCATGGAGATTAAGCACGAATTCTCCGGCTATTTTTCTGATCCGATGGGCCGGCTGCGGCGACGGTTTGACCGGGAGCGCGGCGTTAAACATGCAGTGACAGACACAGATAGGACGGTGGTGCGACCGACCTTTTCCACTTTGGGTAATTATTCGATGTCGGATGAGGCGATCCGGCATATGATTAACTTAATTGCTGTCCGGGTCAAGGGAGTAAACCGACTTTTGAAGTGCAAGTTACAAATGGAGACGACCAGTTTGATCTTGCACTTGGATCTAGAATTGTATTACGGCTACAATGCCCAGGAAGTGCTCAATCGGGCTCAAGGTGAAATCAGCCGGCAAATTGAAGAATATACAGCCATCAGTGTACTTTCTGTCAACGTGACAGCCAGGAGGGTGGTCATGCAAGCTTTGTCTGTAGGTGTGGCCTCTGCGGCCACGGGCGGCGGAAATTCTGCACCGAGTGGCAAAATGCTGTAATATAGTGACATTCAAGAAAAAGGGAGAAGAGGGTTTGACGGTGTGAGATGACTATGCCGAATAAATCAATGAATGACATTACCATTATTGAAACCGAATTAACTGTTCCGCGCAAGGGCAGTGTTAAGGTGCGCATTGATTTAAAAAACAAGATTTTGAGCTGGCGGGAATCAAACCGCTGGAACCGCAATTTTGTCCGCACCACCAACAAGCGGGAAATTGATTTGGTGAGAGAGGGCTTTGCTCAAAAAAAACTGATTGATATGCCGTCTTACTATCCGAACAAGGAGACCTGCCTGGACAATCGACTGACGGTGCCAAGTTGGCGGCTGTCCATTTACAAAAAAGGGGTAGAACCGGACCGCGTCTGGTTCGGTGTCGGCGTGCCACCGCACCGGATGGACCTCTGGATCGACTTGCTTAGCTTGGTTTGTCGGCAGCCCTTTGATGTCATCGATTAATTCCGCTAGCAGTGGGCCGGCCGGCGGAGCGGCTGCAGTTGGTGGGAAGACTGCAACAGTAAGGAAAATAAGTATGAAAAAATCTGCTTGGGGGCATCAAATACAGTCGTTATTAAATCAGTGGGCACCTGCCGGCAGGGTGCCTTTTTTTCTGCTCTGCCTGCTTTTGTCGGTCAGTTTGTCAGCCGGTTCGGGGCGGGCGGCGGTGCCAATATTTAACGGGCCGGCCGGAGCTGCTGCGGGGACTATTTTTAAGGCCTTTTCAGCAGCTGAAAACAAGTCGACAGCCTTAAATTCAGGTCGCCTTTTGTTTGGTGGCGAAGACAGCCGGCCCCTGCCCGACCGGGTAGTGCTTCCGGTTAAAGCCTTGCGGCAGACCGACCCTTTGTGGGCAGAAGCTGCCCTGGGGTCAGCTACGGTCGGGAGTGAAGGTTGTGCCTTGACCTGTTTGGCCATGTACGACACGGTTTACGGCCACACAGAAACAACACCGCTTTCTCTGCGCGATGAACTGGGCCGTGATGCCTACCCCTTAGAATGGGAGGCTTACGCAAGTCTGCGCGGCAAGGAACTTTGCCAAAAAGATGACACCGTGTTGCGACCCAACCGTCTGACCAGTAAAGCTTATGTAGAACATACGATCTTGCGCCATTTGGCCGCCAAACGACCTGTCATTATCGGCCTCTACACCCGGGCGACAGGCGGAACCCATTTTGTCTTGGCCCACAGCTATGAATTTGTCGAAGGAGACTACGAAATTCGTTTGTATGACCCGGCAGAGGGGACTGACTATCGCTTTTTTTCTGACATCGAGCCGGAAAGAGGCTTTTGCAGACTGGTGGCTTTTAAATGAGCGGCCTTGAGCGAAAACGCGGGCACTTGTCGCTGACTTTGTTTATTTTGTCGGCCGTGGTCCTGGCTTTGACTGTTGTGGCTCTGCCACTTTTATGGCGGGTGGTAGGCGGCAGGACCGACCGGCAGCCGGCGACTACGGGCACAACAACAGCTGTTTCGGCCGAAGCCGCAGTGGCTGTCGGGACTGATCAACTGCCGGGTAAGGGCAGTTTTGAGGATCCTTATATCTTCCCTTTGGCGGCCGGCGGACGGATGACCTTTCCCCCTGCCCCGTCCGGTGAAAGCTACCGCTTGCTTGCTTTTTTAAAAGACGGCCGGGCTGTCTTGCTGCACCGGCAGAGTTTGGTGTTGGCCAAGGCTTCCCCTGCGCTCGGTGAGCCTTTGGCGTCGGCAGCAAAACCGGCAATCACTTCAACGGCGCAAAAGCAGAAGACGGCGCCCGACCGGGAAGTTGTTTGGCAGGTTGAGCGAGTTTTGGCGGAGGCCCCCTACGGTGTACAGGCTGCGGCAGACGACCGCTACCTGGTCTGGGGCGTGGGCGGTGATGAGGTCTGGCAGCTTTACTGCTATGATGTCGAGACTGATGAAACAAAACTTTTAGCCACGGATCAGCTGGGTTTTTATGGTTTGGCCATCTTGCCCGACCATCGTTTTTACACAACTCGCATCGACTACGATAATATGTTGAAGATCCCCCGGGCTTATGTTCAGTTTGACTTGACGACGGGCAGAGCAGAGGAGACACCGGCAGCAGAAAGCAGGTTGGATGCAGCCCTGGATTTACTGGCGAGCAGAACCGGGCGAGAACCGGGGGCCTGGCACTATGAGGTCGGGACGACTTGGTCAGAAGCTTACGTGAATGGCGCCGGTGACCTGTTTGAATTGCAAATTGCCTATGCGGACTTGGCTGCAGACCTCTACGATTACCAGTTGTTCAAAATTGCTGTAGACGGAACAGAAACCCAAATAGCAGCCGCCCGGAGGGCACCCCGACCGGAACTGTTGACCGCACAAGACAGTTTGAGCTGCGGCTCCAAATGGTTTTATGAAGGGGCTTGGTATCAGACTCAGGAGCGTTTATTGCCGCTTTATTATCAAAATGCCCACCCCTATTTCGCAAAGAACAAATAAAAATTCGAGAGGAGGATAATGCTATGCCTGATGGAGTTTTAACCAAGGAGGCAACAGCAACGCAAGCAGAACAGGTCAACCGGTCCGGGAGCAAAATTGCCATTATTGGTGTCGGTGTGATAGGCAGTATGCTGGCCGTCACCTTTTTAGAACAGCAGCTGGTTAAACCGGAACATTTAAAACTCTACCACCGCCATCCTGATCAGCTGGAAAATTTGTGTGCAGCTTGGCCGGGGCTGGTTCCGGCAGCGTCAGCCGAGCTGGCGGTGGAGGAGGCGGACATTGTCATCGTGGCTGTTCAGCCGGCCAAAATGCCAGCTGTTTTAAAAGAGATCTGCCCCGTCATGGCACCGGCCGCCCGCCTGTGGTTGACGACATCACACTTGCCTGACAAATTGGTGCGCCTTTTTTGGCCGGGCCGGGCCGTCACCTGTCTGCCCACCGTTGCCGGTCGCTACGGGAAGGGGACCGTATTAGCACATGCAGTTTATGGCACAGGTGCGGTTCAGGCCGAGTCGGCAGGCGCTGACAGCCCGACAAAAGCTCGACCGGAAGCACCGGTGGAAACTGATGACAGCGAAGTGGCCACAGCAGAGCTGGTGGCCGGGGCGAGCAGTCCTGAGGTTCCGGCCGGATCAACTTGTGCTCCGCTCGCGGCAACAGAGGCAGACCTGGCCCTTCATCCCCACTTAAAAGATGAGTTTGCCTACTATTTTTCCTTTTTATGCAGGCGTTTGTTATGGGTGGAAGATGGCGGTTTTGCTGTCTTAAATAATATTACCGGCTGTGCACCGGCCTTTGTTTGCGCCCTTATACAAAGTGTTGCTGAGGCGGTGGCACAGCATGAACCTGACTTTGACCGGGCCGACTTAATTGAAGTCGCCGCCGAGGCCTTCAAGTCTACGGCTGTTCTTTTAGAACAAGAAGCTTTGCCTCCGGCTGACTTGATTGGCCGTGTAGGTTCTCCCGGAGGGATTACTTACACGGCCATGGCGGCCCTGGACGAGGCTATGCCGGCCGTCTGGCAGGACTTGATTCAACGCAGCACCGACCGGCATAGCCGGGCGGACCGAGAAACAGCTGCAGCAGCTATTGAAATTTTCAACAAAAAAGGCTAGACAAAATGTTATAATTTGAGCAAATCAACAAATACATTTTAAGGATTCAGGCCGGTCCGGCTCGTTTCGCAAATGTAACCCCATCGGAGAGGGAGGACAAAGCAGATGAAAATTGGGATGCTGACCAGTGGTGGCGATTGCCAAGGCTTAAATGCAGCCATGCGCGGTGTCGCCAAGACCCTGTATGAACAAGTGAAAGATCTTAAAATTTATGGCTTCAAGTCCGGTTATCGCGGCCTGATGAAGGGGGAATACCGAGAGATGAAGTCCGGTGACTTTTCCGGCATTTTGACGCTGGGAGGCACCATTCTGGGAACTTCACGTATGCCCTTTAAAAGAATTAACGACCCGATGGACCCGGGTGATCCGGACGGCCCCACCCGCCTGGACGGCATGGTTAAGACCTACCAAGACATGGGCCTAGATGCCCTGGTTGTCTTAGGTGGTAACGGAACCCATAAATCAGCCCATGCTTTGAGCGAACGGGGTTTAAATGTTGTCACCTTGCCCAAGACCATTGACAACGACCTGTGGGGAACCGAGGTGACCTTTGGTTTTCAAAGTGCCATTAATGTGGCTACATCAGTGATTGACGGCATCCACACAACGGCGGAGGCGCACGGCCGTGTCTTTATTATTGAGGTGATGGGGCACAAGGTCGGCTGGCTCACACTTCATGCAGGCCTGGCCGGCGGTGCAGATGTGATCTTAATTCCGGAAATCCCCTACAATTTGGAAAGCATTAAAAAAGTTATAGAGAAGCGGACGGCCAGTGGTAAAAAATTCTCCATTATTGCCATGGCTGAGGGAGCCTTGTCCGAGACCGAGGCCAAGATGAAGAAGAAGGAGTATAAGCGATACTTAGC
>CAMXYS010000031.1 GCA_947253135.1 uncultured Clostridia bacterium | reverse complement strand
GTGGGCTCGGAGATGTGTATAAGAGACAGATCAAGGCCCAGACACCCCAACCGGCATAAGCCGCTGCTAAACCGGCGGCTGCCGACAACAAGGAAGCCAAAAAATTCGCTTTAAACAGTCCCCGAAAATTCAGCTCGCGAGTAAAACGGGCTATTTGTACGGAATTAGCTGCTCCCGGCAACAGCAGCAGAGAGAGAACTCGCAAGGTTGGCTGCAGGATCGGTCGACTATAGAAGGCGGCAATTGCCGGAGCTGCAAAAAATAAGATTACAACAAAAAAGAATCCCAAGGCCATGTTGATCCAAAAAACAGAAGAATAGTCATCGTCGTCAACTTCTTTTGCCTGGATCAAGGCCGAGTTAAAGCCGGTTTGTATAAAGATATTGGCCAGCTGTATGAAAACCATAATCAAGGCAATAGCGGAATAATCACTGGGATTAAGTAAACGCGCCAAGACAATTTGAATAACAAATTGTACACCGAAGACGGCAATTCGCTCCATCAATTTCCAACTGAAGGCCTTGCTGACCCTGGACGATGTACTCATTTTTGCTTCCTCTCTCTCTGACCGACAGGCACTGCCACAGCACGGGGCAGAATCCGGCTGACAAATCGACAAATCTAATTACCGCACAGCATCCGTCTCCGGTAGACCGTCAACAGCTGCTGCCAACAAGCGGCTGTACAGGCCGCCACGGACAACCAAGTCAACATGCCGGCCCACTTCGACTAATTTTCCTGCATCCATGACAAAAATACAATCCGCATCTTGGATGGTTGACAGGCGGTGGGCAATCACCACTGTGGTCCGCCCACCGGTCAGCATCGCTAAAGCCTTTTGGATTTGGGCCTCTGTAGCTGAATCAACCGAGGCCGTCGCCTCATCTAATAATAAGATAGACGGATCATAGGCCAAGGCTCGGGCAAAAGAAATCAATTGCCGCTCCCCGGCGGAAAAACCTGCCCCTTGCGCTCTGACCGGAGTGTTTAGACCGGCCGGAAAGCTGCCGGCGTAAAGGTCGCCGGCAATGCGCCGCAAGGCTGTCTCGGCCTGCTGGCGACTGATTGCTTTATTGCCCAGGCTGATGTTATCGTAAAGGCTGCCCCTAAATAAATAGGGGGTCTGTAAAACAATTGCCATCTCTGACCGTATCGTTTGCCGCGACAAGCTGCTGTAGGGCTTATTATCTAAATAAATTTCTCCGGAGCAAGGCTCATAAAATTTAAGCAGCAAATTAATAATGGTACTTTTTCCAGCCCCGGTGGCACCCACAAAAGCTACCTTTTGACCGGCTCGAATCTTGAGGCTAACCCGGTCCAAAACAGGGGCGCCGGCGCCGGTATAAGAGAAAACTACATTTGAAAAACAAAGCCGAGTCGCTTCTTCATCTACCTTTTCCTGCCTCTTCTCAGGTGCCCGATCAGGCGTCTCATCTTCCTCCGCCGGCAAGTCCAAAAAGGCAAAGATCTGATCAGCTGCACTGAAAGACCGCTCCATGTCTCCAATTCGCATCATCGTATTAGATACCTGATCAAACAACTTGCTCATGTAATCTATAAAAATATAAAGATGGCCGATCGGCATAGCGTCCGTGCCGGTAAAGTGACAGTAGCCAAAATAAGCCAAGGCCGCCAAAAGTGAAAGTCGTTGCAGTAGACGGGTAATGTTATAACCACTATAGGCATAAAGCTTTGACAAGTCTTGTCCAGCTGCATAAACTCGGTCATTCAATTTTTTAAGCTCTGTTTCGGCCGTTTTTTCTTGCCCCAAACTGCGGACAATGGACACGCCCTGGACAAATTCGTTTAAGCTGCCGCTGAAGCGGTTGGCCCCCCGGCGCTCCCGACCGTTGTAAAGATCCGCCTTGCGCCTGTAATCCCTGATCGCCCAAACAATCAAGGGGAAAAAGGCCAAGGCCAAAACAGCCAAACGCCAATCAATCCGGGCCAGATAAACCAAGATACCAAGGCTGTAGAGAAAGGCGGCCAACAGTCTGGCCAGCACCACTTCGAAAAAACTTCGCACTAGCGCCGTATCTCCTGTAATACGGGCTGCTATATTACCCGGAGGGAGCCGGTCCAAACTGCTGAGTGGCAGCTTCTGCAAGTGTCTAAACAGATCTTTTTGCAGCAATTGTGATACCCGGTTGGCAGTTCCACGCAGACGGTAGTTGCCACAACCTTGTAAAACAGCGGCCAACAGTGTTAAGCACAAAAAAGCGCCTAACCACAAAAACAAACGCACCGGCTGCCAGGCTGTACCGGTAGCTAATTCTTTGTCTAAAATATGGGCTATCAATACCGGTCCGAACAAGTCTGCTGAAACGGATAAAAGTAAAACAAGACTGCCGTTAAGCAATGGCCTTTTGACAGCAGAGAGGTAATGCTTTAAGTAGCGCCGGCGGACAGCTGACCGCGCTTGATTTTCCTGTTTTTTCTTTTTTTCTGCTTGCTTATTCATTTTTTTCCTGCTGGTGAATAAATTGTTCCCGGTACCAAGTTGACTGTTGCAGAAGTTCACAGTGTGTTCCTCGAGCAACAATTCTTCCCCGTTCCATAATTAAAATAAGGTCAGCCTCACGCAGGCAAGAAAGACGGTGGGCTGCTATTAAAGTGGTCTTGCCTTGTCGGTCAGCCTGCAGCTCCCGGAGGATGGCCGCCTCTGTCTGTGTGTCCACAGCTGAAAGGCTATCATCTAATAGTAGGATAGGCGGATCAGACATTAAAGTCCGCGCTAAACAAATACGCTGCTGCTGACCTCCCGACAAGGATACCCCTCGCTCGCCTGCTATTGTCTCCAGCCCGTCCGGTAAACGTTTCAAATCTTTCCCTAGATCAGCTATCTCCAATACCCTACATAAACGGCGGTCGGCCTCTACTGCTGGCAGGTGGCCGGCACCAAACAAAATATTTTCACGAATTGTACGCGAAAACAAAAAGCTCTCTTGCCTGCAGTAGCCGACACAGGCTCTAACTGAAGCCTGGTCGTAAGCGCGAAGCGGCAGACCGTTTAGCCAAATGCTGTCTTGAGCGGGGGGCGTAGGTGGCTCATACAGGCCTGCCAATTGGCTGAGCAAGGCCGACTTACCCGAGCCGATCCGCCCGGTGATACCTATGGTTTGCCCGGCTTCAATACAAAGGTCGACCGCTTGCAGTTGCTGCCCGGAAGCGCCGGGAAAAGTAAAGGAATGCTGCTTTAAGACCAGAGGCCCCTCCCCTCGATATGACAGAAGAGAATTTTTTAAAAGGTCCTGATCAATAGGCTGTACTGTTCCTTTTTCTTCAGGTTCTTTCGCTTCAGGTAGCATCATGAGAGCCCGGTCTATATTTTTCGTCCCTGCCTCTGTCTCTGCCAGCAGGTCTTGAATTCTCGCCATTGAGGCAGAGGCCATTTGTCCGATGTTAATAAATTCGCCAACCGCCGACATTGGGAAAACAAGCATATCTAGATAGATGGCAAAGGCGACCATGCGCCCGGGGGTCAAAGCTCCTATATTGAGTGCATAAGCAGCAACAGAAAGGCCAATCAAATAAGAAAGAGCCGGCATTACTTTCGCAATAGCAGGGCCAACAATACTATAAAAAGCTGTTCGCATCTGCTTTTGTCGCAGCCGTTCAGTACTCTCGTCAAATCTTTCTATGCGTTCTCCTTGCCGTCCGAAGGCACGGATAACGCGGACGCCCTCGGCTTCTTCTAAGACATCTCCGGTCAAATCGTCCAACTCTTCTTGGGCCGACACATAGCAGGGGTACAGTTTTTTACCAATGCGAAAAGAAATAAATAAAAGAATGGGGTAAGGCAAGATAGCCGCCAGGGCGATCTCCCAGGAAGTCAAAGCAACCATCATACCGACAATCATAATCGGATTAAAAAAACCGTCAAAAAAAGTGATCACACCATAGCCTGCCACCTGCGACAAAACCGAGATATCTTGGGTGGCCAAAGTGAGTAATTCACCTGCTGTATGACGGCTGTAAAAAGTGGGTCCACGCCGCAAATAGCGCTCGACCAGCCGCTCTCTAGTCACTTTTCCGATCAAGTCCTGAGCGGACAGGAGACGCACATTCCAGGTGTAATTGACCAAGTAAATCAGGGTAAACAAGAGCAGCAAGGCGCCCAGCTGACCCACAAAGGCTGAAACTGACAGCCGGTTGGCCGCCAAGGCATCCGCAATGCTCCCGATCAGCCTAGGCGGCAGCAGGGCCAGCCCGTAATTGATCAAAACAAAAATAGCGGCTATTAGATACTGACGGCGGTACAGTTGAATAAACCAAGCGAAGCGCCTTACAATTGTCTTTAGCATAAACGCTCGCAGTCAGTCCTCCAGTGCGACTTTCAGGTCATCATACTTCAAGACGCCCTCGCTAAAGCTGCCGTCCGACCAAACAAAATGCGGCACATATTGTATCTGTTTTTGCACCGCTCGGTCATGGTCTGCTTTAACGGCCTCAGCAAAAGCATCACTCTGCAGCACCTGATCTGCAGCACTTTCTTCCAGCCCCGCAGCTGCAGCTAACTCTAACAATGAAACTCGGTCGCTCAAGACGATGCCGTCAACAAAGTAGGCCTGCTGGGCCAAGTCAAAAAACGTCATACCGAGACCTTGAGTCAAGGCGTAATGGTAAAGTCGGTGGGCATCGTGGGTACTGCTCTGACGAATCTTTAAAAAATCTGCCGGCAGACCGGCCGCTTTTACTTCCCGTTCACTGGTTTGCGCCATTTCCGTGGCCTCCGCCAAAGAAATACCGTATGAAGCCGCCAAGTTGTCAACCAGTCCCCTGACTTCATCTGAACCCTGATTTGGATTTAATTCAAAGCTCATGACTTCAAGCTTAAGGTCCAGGCGATCGAGGTCCTTTACTACTTGGTAAAAGGCATGTTTGGCAATGTAGCAATAGGGACAGGTAAAGTCCGCCCACACTTTAACAGTTGTCATATTTACTCCTTACATGATTTTCCGAAAACGGTTAGCATCTGTCGTTTTCTGTTCCCACTCATTTTTAGACAAAACGAACCTGTTCCTGTTCAGCGACATGTGGCTCTTTGGTCATAGCAGCTTGTCCCACGGCTATAGCAATCTGAAAAACTTCTGCTTCACCGGCACCGATGGCCCGGTAAAAAGTCCGGTCCTCCGGATCGGCAAAGGCAGCGGCGGCCAGGCCTATAATACAAGAACCCAACCCGGCAGCCGTAGCAGTTAAAGCTAAGTTTTGCACCGCAATCCCGGCGTCCAAAAAAGCATATTTTACCGGCTTGGCTGTAATGATAATAGCTGTCGGTGCACCGTAGAAAATATTCTCCGCTGACCGGCTGGCCAATAATTCTGACAGCTCCGGTTTGGCACTTATGCAAGCATCAGAAATCGCCTGTAAAAGAGCCCGGTCTGACACAAACGAAAATCTGAGCTCCTGCATATTCCTCGCTGTCGGTGCAGCCTGAGCCGCCTCTTTCAGTTGCTGGACTTGCGCAGCTGTCAAGGCGACATCATTAAACTGACGACAACTGTAACGCTTGCTGATGGCCGTATAAACATCCATAGTGACTTCTTCTTTCTTCTTTCTTGATGACCTGCTGTTATGCTGATACCACTCTGTCGGTTCAGCATCTTTAATCTAACGAACCCGGTTTAGGCGCAGGTTTCACCTACATCCTTTTACTAAAAAGGCCATTAGCCATCGCTTCAACATGCCGGTGACCAAACACCTCAATTAATTGTTTGAAGGGTTCTGTTATGACAGGAGCTCGCTGCCCCATATTGTGTGCATCACTGCCCAAATGGGCTATTTTCCCCTCCCTCATGTAGCTATAAATGCGCTCTTTTTTCGCCTCAGGATAGAAAACAATTTCTAAATTGCATTGAAACTCAACACCTAAATCGGCAAAAACCCGGAGCCAGTTTTCATCATAGAGGTAGTCATACCGTTCGATATGAGCCAGAATAACTTGACCTTCAAAACGACGGCAAAAGGCCTCCACTGCGGCATAAACTTGTGGTGCCGGGAGGTCTGACCAAGGCAGCTCTAACAACAAGTAATCCGTTCCTTGAACGGCCAATCTGGCCGGATCCTCAACTTGCGGCAAGGCCGGTGAAAGGTACACCTCCGCCCCCAGGCGAACTGTTAAAGAATCCCAGGTTACCGGCGAACCGACAGGCAGCGATTTTAAATCACCCGGCAGCGGCTGTTGGTGCTGTAAAAGTGGCTCCATGCTTGCAAAAGAGCGGTCTCTGCGTTCAAGAAAGTAGTCCAGTGACTCTTGGTGAGCATAAAAATGAGGCGTCAACCAAACTTCTCTCACCCCTTGTGACCACATAGACCGGAGCATCTTCCCCGACTCTGCCGGCGATTTGGCTCCGTCATCTAGCTGCGGTAAAGCATGGCAGTGTTTATCAATCCATTCAATTCGCATACTCATGTTAATAAGTTTATCAGATAAAAGACCAGGACTGTGTAAAATTAAGAGTCTTTATGATCCGTTTACCAGTGTGTTATGATTGCCACGTCAATCCCTTATTTTATTCAGTGGAAGATGAAAATGTTACTAATTGTCAGCGCCTGCCTGATCGGGCGCAATTGCAAATATAACGGCGGTAACAACCGGTCAAATCAGTTGTGCACTGCTCTCCGGCACCATGCAGTGATCCCTCTCTGCCCGGAATGCGCCGGTAGCCTGCCTGTGCCCCGGCCGCCGGCAGAACTTAAAGGCAGCCGGGTTATCGACATTAACGGCCGGGATGTGACAGCCTTTTTTAAGGCCGGCATCGCTTCCTGTCTGGCGACCATCGCCGGTCGACCTATAGCAGGTGCTATTTTGCAAGAGCGCAGTCCCTCCTGCGGGGTCAATTTAATTTATGACGGCACTTTCAGCAACCGCTTGATCTCGGGACAGGGCCTGTTTACCAAGGCTTTAAAGAAACAGGGCATCCCTGTCTACACCTTAAAAAATTACACTGACCTACTGAACTTATTTAAGTGATTTATGAAAGAAATTCATAAAAAGAGCCCATCCCGATCATTAGGGATGAGCTCTTTTTTACTTGTTTAGTCATTATATTTCGCGTTCACGGAAGTGACCACCCGGTCTTCTATCCCGTCCGCCTCTGCGCTCTCGGTCGCCGCCCCGGCGGTCACGATCATTTCTGCGACCACCGCGGTTGTCTCTGCCGCCTCGGTCACGGTCAGGCCGGGGTCTGTCTCTCCGGCTCAACGTAGCCCTCAGGCTTAGGCAAGCAATCCCGCATGGACAAATTAATGCGACCTTGCTGGTCTATTTCAGTCACCATTACCGTGACCACATCATCAACGTGCAGGACATCTTCTACATTTTCCACCCGCTCCCAGGCAATTTGGGAAACGTGGACCAGGCCTTCTTTCCCAGGTAAAAACTCAACGAAGGCGCCGAAGTTCATCAAACGAGTGACGCGGCCTTCGAATACCTGACCCGGCTCAGGATCCGTTACAATTCCTTCAATAATAGCCAAAGCTTTTTCGCCGTTGGCCTGATCCTCGGCAAAGATGAAGACTCGGCCGTCTTCTTCTATATCAATTTGCGCACCGGTCTCTTCGATAATCTTATTGATTGTCTTGCCCCCCTTGCCAATCACCTCGCTGATCTTATCAACGGCGACCCGGGTTTGAACAATCTTAGGCGCATGGGCAGACAACTCACTTCTGGGTTCACTGATGCAAGGCAAGAGGACCTCGTCAATAATCTGCAGGCGACCCTTTTTAGTCATAGCAAAGGCCTCTTCAATAATTTCAAATGTCAGGCCGTCCACTTTAATGTCCACCTGGATCGAGGTGATACCCTCTGTTGTACCGGCCACCTTAAAGTCCATATCGCCATAAAAATCTTCGATGCCTTGAATATCCATGAAGACAAGGTGACGGTCCGGATCGGTATCATCTGTCATCAGACCACAGCTGATCCCCGCTACCGGGCGCTTAATCGGCACACCCGCTGCCATAAGGGACAAGGTGGAGGCACAGACAGAGCCCTGGGATGTTGACCCATTTGACATCAGGACCTCTGAAACCGTTCTAATGGCATAGGGAAACTCGTCCACCGAGGGCAAAACCGGCACTAAAGACCGCTCAGCCAAGGCACCGTGACCGATTTCCCGGCGGCCCGGTGATCTCGAGTTTTTCGCCTCACCGACGGAGAAGCCGGGAAAGTTGTAGTGGTGCATATAACGTTTTTCAGTTTGATTATCCAAGCCGTCTAACCGCTGGGCGGATGACATCGGCGCCAGGGTACAAATGTTCAACACTTGGGTTTGACCGCGCTGGAAGACAGCTGAACCATGGACGCGGGGAACCACATCAATTTCAGCGCTCAACTGGCGAATATCGTCAATGCCACGGCCGTCCACCCGCCGGTGTTCATGATAAAGGTAATAGCGGACAATTTTCTTTTGCAGTAAGTCCATCGCTTCGCCGACAAAGGGGAGCCAATCGGCGTTCTCGGCCTCCACAGCTTGGGCAACGTCCTCGGTGATCAAGCGCATATGGCGGTCGCGTTCATCTTTATTTGGTGTGAAAATTTCTGCCGCCACACGGTCCTGTGCCATGTTAAAGACAAACTCTTTGACGTTTTCAGGCAAGGCTGCTGATGTATAAGTAAACTTTTCTTTGCCGACAGCAGCTACAATTTCCTGGTAAAAGGCACACAGGGATTGAATAACTTTATGGCCCTCACTGATTGCTTCCAGCATTAGTTCGTCCGGCACTTCATTGGCACCGGCTTCAATCATCACGATTTTTTCAGCCGAGCCGGACAAGGTCAACTCCAAGTCACTCGCCAGATTTTGCTCTTCGTTCGGGTTGACGATGATCTCACCGTCAACTAAACCGACTCTGACAGTAGCAGTAGGCCCGTTCCAGGGGATATCCGAAATAGCAGTTGCCAAAGCGGCACCGTTCATAGCTAAAATGTCCGGAGCAAAATCCTGTTCTACGGCCAGCACGGTACAATTGATGTTGACATCGTTGCGGAGGTCCTTGGGAAACAAGGGGCGCATCGGGCGGTCGATCGCCCGGGCAGTCAAGACAGCCTTCTCCGACGGGCGGGCTTCACGGCGCAAAAAGCCGCCGGGAATCTTGCCGACAGAGTACATTTTTTCCTCGTAATCCACGCTTAAAGGGAAAAAATCAATACCGGGGCGGGGCTCCTTAGAGGCCGTCGCCGTACACAAAATAGTCGTTTCGCCATACTGCATCCAAACAGAGCCGTTGGCAAATTGTGCCAACTTTCCGGTCTTTACGATCAGGTCTTGACCGCACAAATTCATTCTAAATTCTTGCTGCATGCTTTTTCCTTCTTTTCTCTCTTATCATTTCTCCGGATAACCGGCTGGTCACTCATTATTCGCGGCAGTCTGTAGAGTAGTCACAGGTAAAAAGTCCTGTACCTAATCTACCTGCTGCATCAAATAAACAAGCGACCGGCAATTGCATTCAATAAAAAAGGGCCGCGCAGCTGAACATTAGCACCGGCGGCCCGATTTTAAATTATTTACGGATGTTCAATCTGGCAATAAGATCACGGTAGCGCTCTATATCGATCTGTGTCAGATAGTCCAGCATCTTACGCCTCTTACCAACCATCATCAACAGTCCCCGACGGGAATGGTGATCATGCTTATGAATGCGCAGATGAGCTGTCAACTCATTGATGCGTTGAGTCAGCAAGGCTATCTGCACTTCCGGCGAACCGGTGTCGCCTTCTGCCCGCCCGTAATTTTTGATAATTTCTTGTTTTGTTGCTTTATCCATTTTATTCTCCTCTCGTCCTATGACAAAGTAGGGGTCGGATCTTCCCTTAACTGTGTCATGGCAATCTCAAGCATAATAACATAAGTAAACCTGCAAACCAAGTAGAATTTGCAGGTATTTAAAGCTTATGAGGCGAGAAAATCGATAAGCCGGGTTCTGTCTGGGGCAATCATTTATCTAGGCCGGCCGTTTCCGACCGGCTCCAGCCACCTCCATGAGACGCACGGGCCGTGCTCTTGTCTCGCCGCGGTGTTGCTCCGGATGGGGTTTACATGGCACCTGCCGTCTCCGGCCGGTCGGTGGGCTCTTACCCCACCTTTCCACCCTTACCATCAGTGATGGCGGTTTATTTCTGTTGCACTTTCCTTAAAGTCGCCTTAACCGGGAGCTACCCGGCACCCTCGCCCTGTGGAGCCCGGACTTTCCTCACGCGCCGGCTTTCGCCCTGCGCCCGCGATTGCCTGATTTTCTCGCTCAAGTTTTACTTGACCAGCCGGTCAAAAAACAACTTTATTATAGTCGAATCCTTCATGCACCGCAAAATTAAGCTCAGGAAAAAGAATTCGCAAATATTTGGCCAGAGCCTGCATGACCGGCCTTTCTGTCGTGTCATGCCCGGCGGCAGCGGCCGCTATACCCAGGCGAGCCAGCGTCAGCAAATCATGGTACTTGATCTCACCACTCAAAAGGAAGTCGACTTTAGCTTCAGCCAGAGCCGGAATCCAAGCGGCGCTAAAAGATCCCCCTGAAGCAGCCAAATATTTCACCTCACCGCCGCTGTCAAAATTAAGCATGGCCCCCGTTGTAGCCAGACTGTGGTTGATATGGGCAACCAGGCGAACCCGGTCAATGCTGTCAATCTCAGCCAGCCTCACCATGCCGTGGGGCAGGTCGGCTTTGAGTTTGGGCAGCAAGGGGATAACTGCCTGTGGCAGGTAAACTTCAGTCGGAAACAAAGTGGCGGTCGCTTCATAGCCCAAAACAGCTAAAAGCACATCATTGACACCGCCGCGAACACTGTCGAGGTTTGTGTGGGCGGAATAGACGCTGATGCCGTTTCGCAGGCAGTGGTAAATGTCAGCTTGCAGGGGCAAGTCAGCCCGAACTGTCTGCAGGGGAGAGAAGATGGCCGGGTGGTGGGTCAAAATCAGATTGGCACCCATCGCCTCTGCCTTTTTAATCGCCTCGGGCGTGAGGTCCAAGGCTAACAGGACTCCGGTTACCCGCTCTTCCGGATTGCCGAACTGCAAACCGCAATGGTCCCAACTTTCAGCCAAGGCCGGCGGAGCCGCCTGCTCTACCCTGAAAATAATATCTGCTACCGAATAAGACACCTGGTCCCTCCTTTGGTCTATTCAATTGAGGACAGCCTTTATCGCTGACCCCGGCTAAGTTCCTGCTCAAAATAAGCTAGTGCAGCTCGGCGCGGGTCACCGGCCGGAATTTTTCGCAAACGTTTACATTCATGAGCACAAAACCCCGGCCAGCAGCTAGCCGTCTCTCTGTCTCGGCCGGCAGGCTCAGTCAAAAACCGACTGAGCGGAAGACCTTCCGTCAGGGCTGCTGACTCCGCCTGCAAGTCGGATTTAACTACTTTTTTTTCAGCGACCATAATACGATAGAAGCGACCATTGGAAAAAGTCAATTGCTCATTGACTAGGGTCAAGCCGCAGTGTGGTAGCCGCTGCAATAAATCTGTGGCTGACTTCATCGGCTGCAACCAGCACCTAAGCCCCACCGGCAGGTCACCTGCGGCAAGAATATCGGCGATGGTTAAGCCGCCCATGCCAGCAATCACCAGACAGTCTCCGGGTTGCAAGACCACAGTTTTTAGGCCGTCGCACCGTGAAAAAGAGACACCGGTAAGCTGACCGAAGCGGTCGAGATTACACCTGGCCTTGTTCAAAGGACTCGGCCTTAAGTCAGTTGCCAAAGCCTGTTTAGTCCGACCTTCCGCCAGCAGGTGCAGCGGCAGATAGCCGTGGTCCGTGCCGACATCCACCAATCGCTCAAAAGAAGCTGGCAGCAGATCCTTAATCCGTCTAAGTCGCCCGTCCAATGTCGGCAGGCGCATCAGTCCAAATAGTCCTTTAAGGGTTTGCTGCGGCTCGGATGGCGCAATTTGCGCAAGGCCTTGGCCTCGATCTGTCGAATTCGCTCGCGTGTCACATTAAATTCCCGGCCGACTTCTTCGAGGGTGCGGGTTCTGCCGTCATCTAAACCGAAGCGCAAACGCAAAACCTTTTCTTCTCGCGGCGTTAGTGTGCTCAAGACCTCCAGTAGCTGCTCTTTTAGCAAGGTGAAAGCCGCCTGATCTGCCGGTGAAGGGGCATCGTCATCGGGGATAAAATCACCCAGATGGCTGTCTTCTTCCTCTCCGATCGGTTTTTCCAAGGAGACCGGCTCTTGGGAAATTTTCATAATTTCCCGCACTCTTTCAACGGTGATGTCCATAGCCTCTGCCAGCTCCTCAACCTCAGGCTCCCGGCCCAGCTCTTGGATTTTTTGGCGCTGAATGCGGATTAACTTATTGATGGTTTCGACCATGTGAACAGGGATTCGAATGGTGCGCGCCTGGTCGGCAATAGCACGTGTTATGGCCTGACGAATCCACCAGGTGGCGTAGGTGCTGAACTTAAAACCCTTGGTGTAGTCAAACTTATCCACTGCTTTGATCAGCCCGAGATTGCCCTCTTGGATTAAGTCCAAAAAATGCATGCCACGGCCGGTATAGCGCTTGGCAATCGAAACTACCAGTCTCAGGTTGGCTTCGCACAGGCGGTCTTTGGCCCAGAGGTCACCTTGCTCCATCGCCATGGCCAATTCGCGCTCTTCATCAGCCGTCAACAAGTCTACCCGGCCGATTTCTTTGAGATACATTCTGACCGGATCGTCAACGTTCATTGTTTCATTTTTTAAATTTTTGTCGATGTCATCAAGTTCTTTTTCGTCTTCATCGTCCTCATCGGCCAGGACCGTTATCTTCATTCCTTCGAGGCTACTGAAAATTAGGTCGGACTCTTCCAAATCGAGATCGTTGTCCTCTATGGCGTCCATGATTTGACGGTTGGTAATTTTATTGTCAGAGGCCTTAGCTTGAGCGGCCAATTTATTTATAAGTGTCTCTCTAAAAATTTCAGCCACCTTGCTTGCGCCGGCTTTTTCATCGGCCGTTTTGCCGGCAGCGGCCGCCTGCTTTGCCGGCTTTACTTCCTTAGAGTCAACCTGCTCAGCTGCTGCCTTCTTGCTCTCGGTCTTTTTAGTCGCAGGTTTTTTGTCGTAGCTTTTTTAGCAGTTGTTTTTTTGGTCGCTGCCTTTTTAGCAGTTGTTTTTCTAGTCGCTGACTTTTTGGCTGTTGTTTTTTTAGCGGTATTTGTCTCTTTTTCCACCATATTTGTTTGTGTCGGTTCCTTTTTTTTAGACTGCTTTTTTGCCTCTTCTGACATCTTATTCGCTCCTTCATCTCTGCGGTCGTTAGACTCTTAGCATATACATGCTGCCTTGCCTAGTCGGTTTATTTTTTAAATCAGTCTTTGCTTCGCCTCAAATCTTTAATTTTCAAGGCAATCTCATTTCTTTCTTGCTCACAAGCCGCCTTCTCCGCCGGTGCAAGTTCTCCGTGATCAAGCTGTCCATTCAAGTAATTTCTCCGTCCCTGTAGGTAGTCAAGTTGAATCTGTCTGGCCAACCGTTTAGCATCAGACCGGATCGCCTCAGCCGGGTAATCATCCGGCAGTCGCATCAAAATCCCTGCGAGCTTATCCTTTAAAACTGCTCCCTGCCACTCATAGGCAGCCGCTAAATTAAGCAAACTGCTTTCAGTCAGACGGCCAGTCTCAGACAAGGCTAAAACTTGACCGGGAAAACCTGAGGTGCGGGCATCTGAAAACTCCTCCAAGGCCGGTGTCCCATCTGCTTTAACACCCGTTTCACCCAATCTTGCCATGATCGTGAACAAAGTCAATTCCTCTTGGCTCACACTAGTCTTGACCAAAGCATCTGCAGGGGCCGGCTCAGGTTTGCGGTCTTGACCGCCCGGCTCGCCCAATCGCTGCGGTTCGGTATAGGCAAGCCTTCTCCGAGCACCCGATCGCTCATACTGACGGCGCTGTTGGGCGATCTCGCGCCGCACTGAATCGACTCTGACATTGCCCAACCGAGCTGCAGTCATGTCTACATATCGGTCAAATGTGGTCGGCTTGTCGATATCCAACAGGACCGGTGTCACTGCTTGCATAAAACGATCGGCATCAAAAAAACCACCGGCCATAGCTGCTTCTTCGGCCGCCTTGAAGCGATAGTCCAGAAGATTGTCCGCCGTCTGAAGCAAGGCTTTAAAACGGTCTGCTCCTTTGCTCCTGATGTACTCGTCCGGATCCTGTCCATCCGGAATCGCAAGGACGTGAATGGGGCAGTGTTGGCGTTCTAAAATGTCAAAACTGCGCAGAGCCGCATTCTTGCCGGCGGCATCGGCATCAAAACTCACAATCACCTTGTCAGCATAGCGTTTTAAAAGGCGGGCCTGATCTTCAGTCAGTGCAGTTCCCAGGACGGCCACAGCTGAATCAAAACCGGCCTGGTGCAAAGCAATAACATCCATATAGCCTTCGACTAAAATAATCGTCTTAGAGTGACTTCTGCCGGCTAAATTTAAGGCATACAAGAGCTTGCCCTTGCTGTAGACCGGCGTCTCGGGAGAGTTGATATACTTCGGTAAACTGTCATCTAAAACACGGCCACCAAAGGCCAGGATCCGCCCCATCGTGTCAATTATCGGGAACATTAAACGGTCGCGAAACAAGTCATATAGCCCCCCCCTTTTGTTT
>CAMXYS010000030.1 GCA_947253135.1 uncultured Clostridia bacterium | reverse complement strand
AGATTATCCAGGACGTCTCGTGGGCTCGGAGATGTGTATAAGAGACAGATCTACATCTTCGAGATTATTACTCATATTTAAATAGCGGATAGCGGCAAGTGTGTTATACAAAAAATGCGGATTGATTTGATTTTGTAACAGGGCAATCTCCGTTTTTCTTTTTTTATTTTGCTCGTTGTAGATTGTATTTACCATGTTTTTCATAGCATCTAGCATGATATTAAATTGTTTGCTTAAAAAACCGATTTCATCCTGGCTGCTGACAGCTAATCGGCTATCTAAATTTCCACTAATAACAGATCTCATACCATCCGCCAAAGAGCGGAGAGGCCGTAGGGCTTTTGGAATTAATTTCTTTAATGTAAAGGCCAGCACGAGCGCAACTAAGAGTGAAACACAGGCGTATTTTAAATAATTTTGGTAAACAGGTCGGTAAAAATTATGGGGGTTAGAAACTAATACTAGAGTCCAATGGGTTTCCGGTGTCGTTGTGTAGTTAATTAAATAGCTCTCCCGTCCGGCTGCAAAATGTTCAATGCCTTGACTATAGATTTGATAGTTTGCGGATAATATCTTTTCATCCGACAAGTTAAGCTGTTTGATTGACAGTAGCAGGTCAGATTGGTTTGAGATGATATAGAGATTTTGGTTGCTGCTTAATTGAGGGTAGAGCATTTTTTCCAGGAGGCGAATCGGCATGGATAACAAAAACCAGTATCCTTTTTTGTTATTAAAATTGGCTCGTTTGACGAGTGTGATGCAGTCGTCTGAAATACCTAGTAGGGCGTTTAGCTCTTGGTTTTGCACGATGGGGGAGCGGTAAGGATATTGAAAAGTACGCACAAAGGGAGCCAATTTTTGCCAGCTGGAAGGTTGACGAAAGTGCATGCTGTTCTCGTTTATCAGTAGGCCGTCAATTGTCAGGAGATGCATTGAAATGGAAGGTTCACCAATGCCGGAGCGGTATTTACTAAGTGGATTAGAAGTGGGAGAAGAGATTGTTTGATCTAGAGCGTCACTCTCCTTTAGTGTTCGGCAATCCTCTATGTATCTTTCAATACCAGTGTCTTGTGCAACCAAATTGGAAACTGATCTTAAACCTGAAAAGAGGTTGTTAATTTGGTTTGAAGCTGTGTTTAATTCACTGTGGACAGTTTGAACCGCTTGTTTGCCGGCTAGTTGTTGCATTGAAGTAAATAGAATAGCGTTTTGGCCGATGAAGGTTGGCAGAATAAGAAAGACAATTGCAATTAAAATAAGACGGTTCTGTAAGGATGTTTTTTTCAATCTGGGAAAAAGGCGGTTCATAGCTCACACTTCCTGAATAAATTTACAAAACCCAATAAAAATTATAAAACAAGTCTGAAACTGCTCGAAAAAACGACTTAAGTTAAAAAAGTCGCAGCGTAAAGACAATGAAAATTGGGTTCGCTTTGCCAAGATTAAAGCACGAACAGTTTAGCAGAAGCTTTGACCGCATTCATATGATCCTACAAGTCACAATGTGAGTCAACGGTTAAAGCCGCATGAACGGAGGGAAAAAGTGAAGAGATGGATAGCAATAGGGTTGGTAGCCTTAATGGGTTTCTCAATTGCAGGGTGCTCCTCAGATGAACCTGTTGATGGGGGAAAAGGCGGAGCTGCCAAACAAACGGAAAAAGAGGCAGAGGGTGATAAAGGGGCTCAAAAGGCTGCAGACAGCGAGACAATCCGGATCGGTCTTTATGGAACGATTACCGGTCCCAATGCGATTGCCGGCGAAATGCTGGATAAGGGTGCGCAGATTGCCATCAAAGAAGTAAATGAGGCCGGAGGCATCAATGGCAAACAGCTTGAGTTGGTGGTTTATGATGATAAGTCTAATCCCGAAGGTGCCTTGAAGGCAGTTACTCGTTTAGTTGACGTTGATAAAGTAAAAGCAATGGTGGGGTCGAACTCGTCACCGAATATTTTGGGAACTGTTGAAGTTACGGAGAAAGCAAAAGTTTTACAAGTTGGTGCCGGTACCAGTCCTACTTACACGAATGCCAATTATAAATATCTTTTTAGAGGCACTGCTAATGGCGAATTACCCAATGCCGCTGCCGTTAAAGGTATGAAAGAAATGGGCGTCAAAACGATTGGTATTCTCAGTGTAGCTGCAGAAAATGGTGAATCCGGAATTAAAAGTTTTAAGGCTTTGATGGGCGATGACATTAAGGTTGTAGCTGAAGAAAAGTACCAAGCGACTGATACGGATTATACTGGGCAGATTGCTAAAATTATCAACGCGAATCCTGATGGTGTTTTGATTTATGGTATGACGAATGAGTCGGCCTTAGCCATCAAACAGTTCCGTCGGAATGGCTATGAAGGCTATATTTATGGACCTGAAGCAATGGGTGTAACGGACTTACTGAATGTCGCCGGTGAAGAAGCGGATAATGTTATTTTCGGTTCGGCGGCTGTTGTACCTGCAAGTGTTGAAGATGCAACAAATGAGATTGAGAAGAAGATGCTACAAGCCTTTGTTGATGAGTATGGCTCGATGCCGATTTCGGATGTCGTCTATCGTGGGTACGATGGTGTTCGCTTAATTGCTGAGGCTTTAAAAACTTGCAAGGACATTAATGATCCGGAGTCTATTCGCGAAGCATTCGTCAATCTGAAAGGGGTTGAACTAACCCAGGGGACATATGATTTTAGCGAAGCGACAGGAGATGGCCTGAAGGAAGCAAAAACATTTATTATCCAAGGCGGTAAGCACCTTCCTTTTGAAAGTTGGCGTGCAGAAAATCCGGATAAATAATAAATCAGCCGGCAGCCGATGAAGTCAACCCGGCTGCCGGATTTTTTGATAAAACATGATTGGCCGCTGTGGTCGATGTTCGCATAAAGAAGTAAGGAAAAAGATATGATTGTACAGCTCATTCTCGGTGCCTTAATGATCGGCAGCGTGTACGGAGTGGTGGGCATCGGGTATGGCCTAATATACAAGGCTTCAGGACTCATGTCTTTAGCACAAGGTGACATGCTGATGTTGGGGGCTTTTTTAGGTCTTACCTTTTATAAGGTTTTACGTATCCCTTTTGCAATAGCCTTGTTTTTAACCATGGGCGTTATGTTTCTTTTGGGCTTTCTAATTGAACGTTTGCTTGTGACAAAACTTTTGAAAAAGGGCGCACAGGTCGTATACATTATTTTGTGTACGATCGCCATTTCCATGCTAATGCAAAATGGAGCCATGTTAACCTGGGGGAGTTATGTATTACAATTTCCACCTATCTTTGGTGTGAAAAGTATCAAATTCGGCTCAATATCTTTAGTGCCTGAAAGCCTGATGGCGCTGGGCGTTGCTGCCATAGCTATGATTCTATTACAGATTTTTATGACAAAATCTAAATTCGGAACATCTATGCGGGCTGCCGCTCAGGATGAAATTGCTGCCGGCGCTCTAGGGATTAATGTACCTTTGACAAAGGGAGTCGCCTGGGGGCTATCAGCCATGCTAGCCGGAGCAGTTGGTGTTGTGGTTGGGCCGATTTTTGGTGTTTACACGACAATGGGTGCCATGATAGGGCAGAAAGCCTTTGCGGGTGCCGTTATAGGCGGCTACGGCAATATGTATGGCGCAATTGTAGGAGGCTTAACAGTTGGTTTTTTAGAGACTTTTGTATCGGCCTATATTTCTTCAGCATATAAAGATGTCATTGTTTTTGCAGTTTTAATTTTGGCTATGGTCTTTATGCCTCGGGGTATTTTTAATGAGGAGGTCATTGAGTCATGAGTCAACTAAATAAATTCACTCATAAGAGCAATTTTTTATCTAAAGAAAGGCGCTTCAAGGCAAGTCATTTTGTGGGTCTGGCCATTATAGCGGCGATTCTTGCTATTATGTTGCCTCAGCGTTACTTGGCTTTAGTTTTGTGTTTTACCTGTATCCATGCGATTGCTGTTACTGGTTTAGATATTTTGTTTGGCTACACTGGACAAATTTCTTTTGGACACGCAGGTCTGTATGCAATTGGTTCTTACGGGTCAACATTATTGAGTATAAGAGCAGGTCTACCGGTGTGGTTAAGTGTCTTGGCTGGTGCTTTACTATCCGCCTTGGTTGGAGCGATTATTGCATTTCCAGCCTCACGTTTGGTTAAGCACTTTTTATCCTTGCTGACTATTGCTTTTGGCCAGATGGTATTCATCATTATTTCAATTACGACTAAGTTAACAAATGGATTTACAGGTATTAGTTCGATTCCACCCATTCGCTTGTTTGGCTTGGATTTTAACACGCCATTTAGATTTTTCATTTTGGCGGCGATTTTGCTGTGCTTATTCTTGGTTTTGAAGGCGAATTTAATTCGTTCTCGCATTGGTCGTGCCTTCATTGCTATTCGTGAAAATACGGCAGCTGCTGATGGCATGGGCATTAATGTTCGCTACTATAAGGTTTTAGCCTTTGCTTTGAGTGCTTTTCTATGTGGATTTGCAGGTGCCTTGTATGCTCACTTGATGGGATTTATCAGCCCAGATACGTTCAATGCGACGACATCCAACATGTTTATGACAGAACTTTTATTTGGTGGCATCGCAACCATCACAGGTCCATTGGTCGGGTCTTTCATTTTAGTTGTTGTGACCGAGGTTCTACAAAGTCTTGTTCGATATCAGATGCTGGTATATGCAGCATTCATTCTGCTTGTTTTGTTCTTCATGCCAAATGGTGTAATTGGTTTGATAAAAAAATTCATAGACAAGTTTAAGCAGAGAAGGGAGGCCCGACATGCTGAGCGTTAAAGGCCTGACAATTCGATTTGGCGGCCTGGTTGCCGTTAACGATGTATCATTTGAAATAAAAAAAGGTGAAATTTTTGGGTTAATTGGCCCTAATGGAGCCGGAAAAACAACAACCTTCAATTTGATATCGGGTGTTTATAAGCCGACTGCCGGCACAATTGAATTTCAAGGACAGAGAATTGATGGAAAAAGACCCTGGCAGGTAAATCACCTAGGTATTTCCAGAACCTATCAAAACATAAACTTGTTTAAAAAAATGTCTGTCTTGGAAAATGTTATGGTTGGGTGCCATTCACAAAGTAAAAAGGGACTTTTTAGTTCAATTTTCAGGACTCCCGGTCAACGTAAAGAAGAGCGGGCGATTGAAGAAAAAAGCAGACAGATTTTAGATACCGTAGATTTAGGGGCGAAGGCAGCCTGGCCGGCTTCCGGCCTTTCTTACGGGGAGCAAAGACGTTTAGAGATTGCTCGAGCCATTGCTTCTGACCCGCAGCTTATTTTGCTTGATGAGCCTGCGGCCGGCATGAATCATCAAGAAAAAATAGAACTGAATAAAACAATCAAGGCGATTAATCAGATGGGGATCACAGTGCTTTTAGTGGAGCATGATATGGCAGTTGTGATGAAAATCAGTGATCGTGTTTGCGTATTAAATCATGGGCGTTTGCTTGCTTTGGATGGGCCGGTAGCGATTCAAAAAAATCCGGCTGTAATAGACGCTTATCTGGGAAGTAATGATGAGGCGTGAAAAGGAGTGTGGTAGACGTGACAGCAATTCTTGAAATTGATAATTTACATTTTTCATATGGTGAGATAAAAGTTTTGCATGGTATTTCACTTCGAGTATTTGAAGGTGAAATTGTAACGATGATTGGCGCCAATGGGGCGGGTAAAACGACAACGCTAAGGGCTACCTCCGGTTTGGTGCGTGGAATTGTGGAGGGTCAAATTCGTTTTATGGGAAAGCGGATTGACGGAGCGAAGTCGCACGAGATAGCGGGCATGGGACTAGCGCAGTGCTTGGAAGGTCGGCATGTTTTTGGGAATCTCTCAGTTTTGGAGAATCTACAAATGGGCTCTTATTTACGGAAAGATACAACTAAAATCAAAACAGATTTAGAAGATGTATTAAATTTGTTTCCGAGGTTGGAAGAGCGCCTCCACCAGCAGGGAAAAACGTTATCCGGAGGCGAGCAGCAGATGCTGGCGGTCGGTCGTGCTTTAATGCAGGATCCTAAACTGATTATGATGGATGAGCCTTCATTGGGGCTGGCTCCGCTTGTCATAAAAGATATTTTTACAACGATTGAAACGATTCGAAAGCGAGGCATCCCTGTCTTGTTAATTGAACAAAATTCAAATGCAGCCTTAAAGGTAGCTGACAGGGGCTATGTGCTTCAGACCGGTGAGATTGTTCTGGAAGACAGGGCTTCTGCCTTACGGGAAAATACAGCCGTAAAGGCTAGCTATCTAGGCATGGAGGCTGATGAAGGAGCAGATTTAAATTTAGATACTGGGATTAATTGAGAGAAAAAGCAGTTATTGCCAAACGCAAAAATTAGAATAACTCCGACAAAAATACCCTAGCTTTCGTTTTGAAAGGCAAGGGTATTTTGCCTTTTAAAAAATGCAAAATACAAAGGAAAGCTGCGCACCCATTACTTAAGACAATGCGACAAAATAAAGCTTGTTTTTGCTCATTGCCAGAAAAAAGTTGCCACCTGTTTTTCAATCTAGAGAAAAATGGGGGGAGATCGCCCTTTTCCTTGATTCATAAACTAAAAGTTGATTGAATGTGCCAAAGATGATTTATACCGGATGAAGCTGTTAGCTTAAGGAGCAAAAGAATGATGTTTCAATTGAGTGCCTGTATCGATGCCATGTATACAGAATTGGATTTTTATGATCGCTTTGCGGCTGCTAAACAAGACGGTTTTGACTTTGTCGAATTTTGGTCTTGGACAGACCGGGATTTGGACTTGATTAAAGAAAAGGCGACCGCCTGCGGGGTTGGTATCAGTGGTTTCAACGGAGATGCCGACCTCTCCTTAATTGATCCGGAGCAAAGCGAAACCTATTTGGCTTTTTTGAAAAAGTCTTTGGCCGCTGCGAAGCAAGTTGGGTCTCGTTCTGTGACCATCCACTCTAATGGGATGGGTGACGGCGGCGTTATTTTAAATGACTACCGCGATTTGTCTGATACGGTCAAGATTTGCACCATGTATGAAAACTTAAAAAAGGCAGCCGCTCTGGCGGAGGAGGCTGAAGTCAATCTCAATTTAGAGGGTTTGAATATTACAACCGACCACGTCGGTAATTACCTGACCACCACTCGCATGGCAGCGGAGCTGACAGCTATGGTGGGCTCACCTCGTCTGAAGATTCTCTATGATGTCTACCATATGCAGTTAAATGAAGGTAGCTTGTGTGACAACATCAAGCGGTATGCGGACCAAATCGGCCATGTTCACGTGGCTGACGCCCCCGACCGTCATGAACCGGGGACTGGAGAGATTCATTATCCGGCTGTTTACGCTTGTCTGGTCAAATCCGGTTACCAGGGTTTGATCGGCTTTGAGCTGTTCCCCGAAACAACGACAGAGGCGGCAGTGAAAGCAATCATGGCACAGTTTTAAAGGGTGTAGGGAAAAGCTGGGAAAACTCCCTGTTGGCCATTGCGGCCGGCAGGGAGTTTTTCATATCCCGACAGTCCTCGGTGTGTTTTTAGTCGCTGAAAGCCGCCAAGCAAGCTGCCACCGTATGCCTGGCCTTTTCGCGGTCACCAAAATCCAAAACGTCCGTCTGGATCCCCTCTAACTCCTTGTAGACCGTAAAAAAGTGGTGCATCTCTGTATAAAGATGCTTGGGGAGGTCATCCATATCCTGGTAGTGGTGCATTTGAGGGTCGCTAAAGGGCACCGCAATTATTTTCTCGTCAATTTTATTATTGTCCCGCATGGAAATCATACCGATAGGATAGCAACGGACCAGGCAGAGCGGCACCAGCACTTCTGAACAAAGGACCAGAACGTCCAAGGGGTCCCCATCATCGGCCAGCGTGCGAGGAATAAAACCGTAGTTGGCCGGGTAGTGTGTAGATGTAAATAGGATACGGTCTAATTTCAGCAGTCCTGTTTGCTCATCAACCTCATATTTTTGCTTGCTGCCTTTAGGGATTTCGATGACGGCGTTGAAGTCGTCCGGCTGAATATAGTCCGGGGGAATATTATTCCAAGGGTTCATTTTAGGTTCCTCCATCTGAGAACTTTTTTTAATTTTAGCATCCCTGAACACAGCGAACAACAAAGGCTTGCGGTTGTGGTGGAACTGACCGGGCGGACTTGCAAGAGGGCATTGCAGTATCCTTTACCCGCCTCTGATCTCTTTCGGGTATAATAAAAAGAGTGTTGCGGTTTAACCATTATTTAGGAGGCAAGTACGATTATGATTAAATTAGTTTTGGTCCGCCATGGCGAAAGTGAATGGAATCGTTTGAATTTGTTCACGGGTTGGAAGGATGTGGACCTGTCAGAAAAAGGCAAGGAAGAAGCAGCAGAAGGTGGCCGCCTTTTGAAGGCGGAGGGTTTTGACTTTGACCTGTGCTACACCTCTTATTTAAAGCGCGCCATCCACACGCTCAATTTAATTTTGGACGAAATGGACAGAGACTGGCTGCCGGTGACCAAGAGTTGGAAATTGAACGAGCGTCACTACGGTGCTCTACAGGGCCTGAATAAGTCTGAGACAGCTGAGAAGTACGGGGAAGACCAGGTTAAAATTTGGCGCCGTTCTTTTGATGTCTGCCCGCCGGCTCTCGAGTCTGATGATGAGCGCAACCCGCAATTACAAGACCAATACCGAGATGTAGAGGACAAGTCTGTCTTGCCGCTCACGGAATCTTTAAAGATTACGATCGACCGGGCTGTACCTTATTTTGAAGAAGAAATTCGTCCCCAGATGCTGGCAGGTAAAAGGGTCCTGATCACTGCCCACGGCAACTCTTTGCGGGCTCTGGTTAAGTATTTTGAAGGCTTGTCGGATGATGAAATTGTCGGTGTCAACATCCCGACAGGTGTGCCGTTGGTTTATGAGTTTGATGATGAGATGAATTTCCAGAAAAAGTATTACCTGGGCGACCAAGAGGCCATCGCTGCCAAGATGGACAGTGTTGCTAAGCAAGGGCAGGCTAAGTAAGTCGGTCCGACCGGTTAACTTTTGACGGGGAGGCGACGCTATTTGAAGGCCCTCCCCCAAATAGAGTCAGATAAGCAAGGAAGACTTCGCCGCCTGGACGAGGCCTTTTAACGCACATTTTAAGGGGCTTTTTCAAAACAAAATGCTTTTGAAACAGCCCCTTTTTTGGAGGGAAAATATTAGTTTTTTTAAGACTATTTTTCATAGACAGAGCTTTCGAACACCAAGCTGCTTCGATAAGGGTGCCGATGTCCCGCGGCCGACTCTCCAAATGACATCATGTTTATCGGCGAGGATTATGGTGACGGTGTAAAATGCAGCAACATTAACCTGTTAGATAAGGCTAACACCGTGACGGCCGTCACATTCAAGTGGGCCTACTTAAGATAGAATAAGGCCATAGTAGAGAAGTTCCCCGCGCTTGCGGGATCGGGTCGAACCTCACAGACCAGTTGACACAACCGGAACGGGTGCACAAGAAAGGGGCCGCATATGGCATACGATTTAAACAAGGACAAACACCTACAGACTGCTTGGGCAGACTTCACTCCCGGGAACTGGTGCGATGACATTGATGTCCGCAACTTTATCCAAGAAAATTATGAACCTTATGAGGGTGATGACAGTTTTTTGGAGGGCATGACGGAAAACAGCAAGGCCCTTTGGCAGGAAGTTGACAAGTTGATTATCGACGAGGTCAACTATGGCAAGAATGTGGCTGATACGGAGCGCTTTTCCGGCATCGGCGCCTATCCGGCGGGCTACATTGATAAAGACCGCGAAAAAATTGTCGGTCTGCAAACCGGCAAGGCCCTGGTCCGAATTGTGAACCCCTATGGCGGCTACCGCATGGTGCACAGCTCCTTGGAGGCAGCCGGTCAAACGATGGATCCGGTTAAAGAAGCTAACTTTATGGAATACAGAAAAACCCATAATGACGGCGTTTTTGATGCTTATACACCGCAGATGAGAAAAGCCCGCACAGTCGGTCTTTTGACCGGCCTGCCGGACGCCTACGGCCGTGGTCGTATTATCGGCGACTACCGTCGTATCCCCCTGTATGGTTTAGACGCCCTGATTGCTGCCCGCCAGCAGGATATTTTGGATTATGCCAATGAGCCGGCCAGCGAATATGCTATCCGCCACCGCGAAGAGATGTCTGAGCAAATCAAGGCTTTAAAGAAGATGATTGCCTTGGGCGACAAGTACGGCTGCGACCTGCGCCGCCCGGCGGAAACGGCTCAGGAGGCCGTCCAGGGGCTCTACATGGGCTACTTGGCTGCCGTCCAGGAAAATAACGGTGCCGCCATGTCCTTTGGTAGAAATACGGCCTTCCTGGATGTCTATATCCAAAGAGACCTGGACAGAGGCTTAATCACAGAAGCTGATGCACAGGAGCTTATTGACCAGATGGTTATGAAACTGCGCCTGGTCCGCCACCTGCGCACACCGGAGTATGACGACCTCTTCGGCGGCGACCCGACCTGGGTGACCGAGTCAATTGGCGGCATGGGCAATGACGGCAGAACCCTGGTGACCAAGACAGCCTTCCGGATGCTTCACACCCTGACTAATATGGGCGGCGCACCGGAGCCGAATATGACAGTTCTGTGGTCGGAAAAGATGCCGCGCCATTTCAAGGATTTCTGTTCTAAACTTTCGATCGAAACCAGTTCGATCCAGTACGAAAATGATGACTTGATGCAGCCGATCTATGGCGATGACTATGCCATTGCCTGCTGTGTTTCGGCCATGCGCGTCGGCAAGGATATGCAGCTGTTCGGTGCCCGGGCCAACCTGGCTAAGGCCCTGCTCTATGCCATCAACGGTGGTGTAGATGAAGTTAAGACCGACAAGGCCGGCAAGCCGATTCAGGTCTTTAATGACATTGAGCCCATAACAGATGAAATTTTGGACTTTGACAAGGTGATGACGAATTATAAAAAGGTTTTGACCGAACTGGCCGGCCTTTATGTCGACACCATGAATACCATTCACTATATGCATGACAAGTATGCTTATGAAGCCGGTCAGATGGCCTTGCATGATCCGGAAGTCCACCGCTACATGGCCTTCGGTGCAGCCGGTATTTCCATTGTGGCCGACAGCCTGTCAGCCATTAAGTACGGCCAAGTCAAGCCGATCCGGAACGAGAACGGCATTGTAACAGACTTTGAAACTGTTGGTGACTACCCCGAATTTGGCAACGATGATGACCGGGTTGACCAGCTGGCAGTTGATGTGGTCAAGATCTTTAGTGACGAGTTGAAGCAACATCCGACCTACCGGGATGCCGAGCATACCCTTTCCATTTTGACCATTACATCTAATGTCGTTTACGGTAAAAAGACCGGTGCGACACCGGATGGCCGAAAGAAGGGTGAGGCCTTTGCGCCGGGGGCCAACCCCATGCATGGCCGCGACAAGAACGGCGCCTTGGCTTCTTTGAACTCGGTGGCTAAGATCCCCTATCGCTCTGTTTGCCAGGATGGTGTTTCAAACACTTTCTCCATTGTTCCTCCGGCCTTAGGTCGAAAAGAAGAGGAGCAGGTCGGCAATTTGACCGGCATGATGGACGGCTACTTTAACCAGGGAGCTTTCCACTTGAATGTCAATGTTTTGCGGCGGGCTATGTTGGAAAAGGCAATGGCTGATCCGACCGCCTACCCGAATTTAACCATCCGGGTATCCGGTTATGCAGTCCGCTTTAACCGCTTGTCGAAGGAACAGCAGGCTGAGGTTATCCGCAGAACCTTCCACGATCAGATGTAAACCGGGCCGGTTAAAGGCTTCCCCTAAGAAGCCGGCGCTAATAGACTTATTTTAATCAAAGAATCCGTTATGATTCACCGGAGTGGCCTCGCTGAAAAGTGAGGCCGCTTTTTTATAAAGAGGAGGCGTTGTTGTAATCTCTCTGCGCTGAGCGCAGCTTGCCCTAATATTTTAAACTGCTATAGTAGGCATTAGAATCCTTTTGATCATAATTTTTAATAGAAAGGTTTTTTATGCTTATGAAAGGAAATAGGGATTTTACCCGAACAAATTCAAGTAAGGGCAAGAATTTGAAGATTGCATTGTCGTCCCTTTTAGTGACGGGCGTGCTTTTAAGTGTGCAGGGGAGCATGTTGCCCTTGGGAGCCATTTCAGAAACAGCTGAAAAATCGACAGAAACAGCTGTGACGGCAGTATCTACTGCAGAAAAGCAAAATGAAGAGGCAAGTTCGCAGGAGCAAAAAGCAGATCTCGCCCCTGAAGCAGAGGTGGGATCACTTGCCTCGACTGAAACGGAAGCGGATAACACTGAGAGCAAGGCTGAAGAGGATCCTCTACTGGTTGAAAACAAGGAGGAAAACCGAGTCGTTTCGGACGAACCCTCCACGCCTAGTAAACCCGCTTCTGCCGAAGAAAAGGCGGTAGCAGCCTCGACCAATGAAATCAAGTCTAATGCCGCCGCTGTGACTTTAGCCGGATCGGCTGAAGAGACTTCGCTGGAGTTTTCACCAACCAATGAGCCGGTTGGGCAAGCTGCCCCGCAAGAACAGCCCGTTATCCGCTTTCACGCCAATGGCGGTGAGTTTGTAGATGGGACGACTGTTCAAACGCAAAAAATCAATGAACACTACGGTTATGACTACGCTAGTTTTGGCCCCATGTACAGTCGGTTGAAAACGATAAACGGCAGAGTCTACCGTCCGGCTCCGGGGTACGAAGTGGAAGCAGAGAGCGGTTTAGCTCGTTACGGTTTTGCCTTTAAGGGCTGGTCTACTGAGCCGAATGGGACAGTTGATGTCACCCAGACGATGTGGGATCAACCGATCAGAGAAACGACTGACTTCTATGCTATTTGGATTCCGCTTTATGTAAATAAATTTCATGCCAATGGCGGAACCTGGTACTACAGCCCGGATTCGAATGCAGGTGATGAAAATCCCGTGCCGGTGGTTTCCAGTCTGTTTCCTGAGGGGGCCGTTCAAACGTCTTTTAAAGATCAGTTGGATGCCAGTCAGGATAACGCTCATAGTCGAGGCTTTTTCAGGTTAGCCGCGCCAAATAGGTATATGAAATTTAAGGGATGGTACACTTCGGCTGACCAAATCAGCACTGCTCATAATTTTAATGCACCTATAACAGAGCCGCGGGATGCGTATGCCCATTGGACAGCCGGTCTTCGCATTGATGTGTTGGGGGCAGATGACAGAAACATCGATGACTACGCTGTGGAAGTGATCAACTCCCGGGATCAGTCAATCTTAGCAGGTGACTTTACAGGCAGTGCGACGGGTAAGCCGAATGATCAATGGCAGTCTGAGAGCCAAGATATTTACATGGGTGACGAATTCACCATTAAATTTACAGAGCTGCCAACCGGTAAAAAACTAGATATTATATCTATCCCGACTTTGGACCAAATTGCTTGGGTCAAGCCGGTGGCCGGTGAAGCCAACACTTTTACAGTGAGTATGAGAAAAATGCCCCATAAGCATGCCCAAGAAGCATATTACGCCAGGTTTAGGCTCGTCCCGGCAACCTATGAGGTTAATTTTGTAGCGCATGAACATGGCACTGTCGCCGCACAAGAAGCCTTGACGGTTGAGCACAATCAAAAGATCACACAAATCCCTGAAGTGTCAGCTGAATTGGGTTATCAATTTGCCGGTTGGCAAAAAGACGATCAGGCCGGCAAGCTCTACACAAGTGCTGAAGTGCAGAATCTGGAAATCACAGCCGATACAACCTTTACGGCTGTCTTTGACAAGGACATGTGCCAGTTGTATTTTGATGCCAAGGGCGGTGCATTCACAGGTGGTGAGACTGAAAAGATCTTGGATGTCCAAGTGGGCCAGACGATTGAAATTATTGCTGCTCCGACTCGTGAAGGCTTTGAATTCCAATATTGGAAGGGTAGCCGTTATAATCCGGGCGATGAGTATCAGGTAATTGGAGCTCATCGTTTTGAAGCCGTGTGGAAACCGGTCAGCTCGACTCCGACCACGACTACGACTTCGACCACGACTACGGCTCCGACCACGACTAAGGCGAAACCGGCTCAGGCTTTGGCCAGAACGGGGCAAGCGAGCACGGCGGCTGTTGTAGCAGTTTTAAGCTTGGCTACCGGAGCTTTGCTGCTGATTAAGAAAAGAAGAACTGAATTGAACTAAAAAGTTGATTGATAAAACTATTGAGTTTAATTTTGAAGAGGCTGCCTTAAGGCAGCCTCTTTTGCTAATGTTCGCACGATCCAATATAAAAATTATTTGCAGATGGTGATTTAAGGACGCAATTTGACAGGGCTGGTTTAAGGGGAAGCGGAAAAGAATAATGTTACACTTGTGTTGCTATTACTTTGTTCTTTTAACGTCGGTGTCCCTGGAAGAATAGATTTGACAGCTTCTGCTAAGTTAACGTATAATATCCCTTGCTCATGATGCGGGTGTAGTTTAGTGGTAGAACATCAGCTTCCCAAGCTGATTGTGAGGGTTCGATTCCCTTCATCCGCTTTTACAATCGCATAGGACAATGCCATTTTAGCTCAGTAGGTAGAGCGCATCCATGGTAAGGATGAGGTCGCGGGTTCAATTCCCGCAAATGGCTCTTTTAGGCCACAGGTTTCCCCTGTGGCTTTTTGTTCTTTCTAATCATTTTTTTAAAAAATGAGCAAATCGGTAAATGTCATTTTAGAAGAACAATCTCTGCCTATAGGCTGTCTCTTATACACATCTCCGAGCCCACGAGACGTCCTGGATA